>NZ_JBSFGU010000031.1:0-92631 GCF_053596725.1 Kitasatospora sp. NPDC001660
AGCCGCCACCAGCGCTCGCGCCGGTCCCGGGCGAGCTCCGGCACCTCCTCGATCAGCCCGCCGCCCGCCAGCACCTTCACGTTGCCACCGCTCGGCGCGAGCACGCCTCAGCCCTTGAGCAGCTTGTCGCACTGCTGGACGGCGGAGTCGAGCGCCTGCCGGGAGCTCGTCCGGCCGCTGATCGCCAGCGCGATCTGCTGGTTGATGACGGTGCTCATCGCGTCGTCGACCGGGACGGGCTGGATGATCTTCGCCTTGGCCAGTGAGGTGAAGGCGATCACCTTGGCGGCGCCGGCGTTGGTGCCGTCGCTCCTGCTGAAGAACGGGTCGTTCGCGGAGGCCTTGGTGGACGGGAAGACACTGGTCAGGTGGGCCAGCGCGGCCTGGTTGTCGGGGCTGGTGAGCCAGCGGGCGAGGGCGACGGCGGCCGCCGGGTTCTTGGTGCTCTTGGGGATGGACACGCCCTGGACGTACAGCGGCGGGGTGTTGAACGCGGCGGAGGGGACGACCTTCGGGGCGAGCGTCGGGTTGTCGGTGGCGAGCGAGGTGATGTAGTTGGCGCCGCCGGTGGTCCAGGCCGCGGTGCCGGAGTCGAACAGCTTGCTGTTGCCCGCGTAGGCGTTGGTCAGGACGTCGTTGGGCAGGAGGCCTTCCTTGAAGGCGTCGCGGTACTTGTCGAGCAGCGCGGCGGCCTCGGGGGTGTTGAAGGTGAAGGACTTGCCGTCGTCGGCCATGATCTTGACGCCGGCGTTGTAGAGGTCGCCGATGCCCGGCTTGCGGCTCATCAGGTACGTCCTGCCGCCGGACTTGTCCTTCATCACCCGGGCCTGGGCGATGAGGTCGTCCAGGCTGGCGGGGAGCTTCTTCGGGTCCAGGCCGTTTTGCGTCAGGAGGTCCGAACTCCAGTAGTTCACATCGGTGTTGAGGTACCACGGATAGCCGTAGACGCCGTCCTGGCCGGCGAAGCGGTAGGCGTCGACGCCGCCCGCGACGTACTCGTCGGCGAGCTTCGGGTCGGCCTTGGAGACGTCGAGGAGGATGTCCTTCTTCGCCAGGGGGAGGGCGAAGTCCGGCGGGAGGTTGACCACGTCGGGGAGGTCGCCGGCGGCGGCCTGGCTGAGCACCTTGCTGGAGTAGCCGTCGCCGGGCTGGTCGAGCCAGTCGACCTCGACGCCCGGGTACTTCTTCTCGAAGCCGTCGATCACCCCCTGCATGTAGTCGGTGAACTTCGGCTTGAGCGCCCAGGTCTGGAGCGAGACCTTGCCCTTGACCTCGCCGGTGGCGGCCGCACCGGCCACGCTCTCGCTGTTCCTGCCGTCGCCGGAGCCGAGCCCGCAGCCGGTGAGCGCGGCGGCGGTGACCGCCGTCGTCGTCAGTGCCGCCCAGATTCTTCGCATCGAGGTCTCCCGGTTCAGGGGTGGGTGGGGTCCAGAACGCAGCAGTGCGCAGTGGTGCGTGCACAGGGGGGATTGTGCCGGAATTCAGAACCTGACTTACTAAACCGGTCTAGCTATGCCAGGGACTATGCTCCCGCCTAAACTTGGATGTCAAGAGAGGAGTTCGGTCCCGTGGGCAGACCGACGATCGCCGACATCGCCCGGCAGGCCGGTGTCTCCAAGGGCGCGGTGTCCTTCGCGCTCAACGGCCGGCCCGGGGTGAGCGAGGCGACCAGGGCCCGGATCCTGCGGGTCGCCGAGGAGATGAACTGGCGGCCGCACAGCGCGGCCCGCGCCCTCGGCGGCGCCCGGGCCGACGCCGTCGGCCTCGTGATCGCCCGCCCCGCCCGCACCATCGGGGTCGAGCCGTTCTTCGGCCAGCTGCTCTCCGGCCTCCAGGCGGTACTCTCGGCCAGTGCCGTCGCGCTGCACCTGATGGTCGTCGAGGACACCGCCGCCGAGATCGAGGTCTACCGGCGCTGGGCCTCCGAGCACCGGGTCGACGGCTTCATCGTCGTCGACCTGCAGACCCGCGACCCGCGACTGCCCGTACTGGACGGACTCGGGCTGCCCGCGGTCGTCCTGGGCGGGCCCGGCAAGGGCGGCGGACAGCTGCGGATCTGGGCCGACGACCGGGAGGCGATGCTCTCGATCATCGACTACCTGGCCGCCATCGGACACCGCAGGATCGCCCACCTGGCCGGGCTGCCGCACTTCCAGCACACCCAGCGGCGGATCCGCGCGCTGCGCGACGCCTCGCGCCGGCTCGGGCTGGAGGAGGCGGTGTCCGTACCGACCGACTTCAGCGACGCCGAGGGCGCCGCGGCCACCCGCACGCTGTTGTCGCGGGCCAGGCGGCCGACCGCGATCGTCTACGACAGCGACGTGATGGCGGTGGCCGGGCTCGGCGTCGCGGGGGAGATGGGGGTCGCGGTGCCGAGCGAACTGTCGATCGTCTCCTTCGACGACTCGGTGCTCGCCCGGATCGTCCACCCGCCGCTCACCGCGCTCAGCCGGGACACCTTCGCGCTCGGGGAGCAGGTGGCGCGCAGCCTGCTGGAGGTCGTGGACGAGGCCGGGCCCGGACGGGACCTGCAGATGCCGACGCCGCGGCTGACCGTGCGGGAGTCGACGGCGCCGCCCGGCGCGCATCCGGGGCCGGTCGGCTCACCGGTCGGGGTGGTTGCCGCACAGGTCGTTGACACGAATTCTGAACCGGTTTAGCCTCGCTGCGCCGAGGGGTCCGGTCCTGCGCACTGTTCGCTGTCATGTTCGTTGAATTCCCCTCGATGAGCACCGTCACGCCCGCATGCACCCGGGCCCGCCGTCGTTCCTGACGGGCCCGCCCCCACTCTCCTCCGCTCGATCGGAGCCACCGCATGTCAAGACGCCTCCCCCTGCCGCTCAGCGCCGCGCTCGTGACCGCCGCGCTGGGCGTCGTGCCCGTCGCCCACGCCTCGCCCGCCGCGCCATCGCCGGTGAAGGTCGCCGCCGCCGGCAACCAGCCCTACGCGTCGTACTGGTACCCCAGCACCATCCTCGACTGGGACCCCTCCACCGACCCCGACGCCCGCTTCAACCGATCCCGCGTCCCGCTCCAGCCGCGCACCAGTGACCCGTCCCTCGCGGCCAACCCCAACGCCCGTGCGGGCGAAGGAAAGATCGCCTCCCTGGTCTCCTTCGCGCCCACCTCCAACAATCCCTCCCAGGGCTCCGCCGACCCCAACTACTACGCCTTCGGCTACTGGCAGTACGTCGACAAGCTGGTCTTCTGGGGCGGTTCGGCCGGCGAGGGCCTGATCCTCGCCCCGAACCCGACCGTCACGGACGCCGCCCACCGCAACGGCGTCAAGGTCTACGGCACGGTCTTCTTCCCACCCGCGGCCTACGGCGGCCAGGTCCAGTGGGTGCGCGACTTCGTCCGGAAGTCCGGCGACCGCTACCCCGTCGCGGACAAGCTCGTCCAGGCCGCGCAGTACTACGGCTTCGACGGCTGGTTCATCAACCAGGAGACCGGCGGCGGCGATTCCTCCCTCGCCGCCGAACTGCAGAAGCTCATGCAGGACACCAAGGCGCAGAGCGGCACCGACTTCATGTGGTACGACGCCATGACCAGCGACGGCTCGGTGAACTGGCAGAACGCGCTCACCACCGCCAACTCCCCATTCCTGCAAGATGGTTCGAAGCGCACTTCGGACTCCATGTTCCTCAACTTCGGCTGGACGTCCTCCGGCCTGGATTCGTCCCGCACCCTGGCCCGGCGGCTCGGCCGCAGCGAGTACGAGCTCTACTCCGGCATCGACACCGAGGCCAACGGCTACAACACCACCGTCGACTGGAACACCCTGTTCCCGGCCGGACAGCCGCACACCACCTCGCTCGGCCTCTACCGGCCCGAGTGGACCTGGAAGTCCGCCACCGACCGCAACGACTTCTACGCCAAGGACGCCCGCTACTGGGTCGGCGCCAACGGCGACCCCTCCGACACCAACCCCTCCGACAGCTGGCCCGGCCTCGCCGGTTACGTCGCCGAGTCCTCGCCCGTCACGGCCAAGCCGTTCGTCACCGACTTCGACACCGGGCAAGGGGACTTCTACAACGCCGCCGGCACCCGCGTGGCCACCGGCGGCTGGAACAACCTGTCGCTCCAGGACGTCCCGCCCACCTACCGCTGGGTCGTCAGCTCCGACGGCAGCAAGCTCACCCCGTCCGTCGACTTCACCGACGCCTACCAGGGCGGCTCCTCGCTGCGCCTGACCGGCACGCTCGACTCGCCCAACACCGTGCGGCTCTACCAGACCAGCCTGCCGGTCGCGGCGGACACCCGGCTGTCGATGGTGGTCAAGGCCCCGGCCGCCGGGCCGACCAGGCTCGAGGCCGCGGTCTCCTTCACCGACGCGCCCGACAGCTTCACGACGCTCGACCTCGGCGACAACTCCGGTACCGGGTGGGAGCGGCACACCCTCGACCTGTCGCCGTACGCGGGCCGTACGATCGCCCAGATCGGGCTCCGGGTCGACGGCTCCGACCCCTCCTACGACGTGCGGATCGGCCAACTCGCCGTGTACGACGGCTCGGTGGAGACACCGGCCGCGCCCGCCGGGCTCACCGTCCTCGGCGCGAGCGACGTCGTCGCCGGCTCCAGCCAGTCCCTGCGGCTCTCCTGGACGGCGGCGCCCGGCGGCGACGTCCACCACTACGAGCTGTACCGGCGCAACGCCGACGGCACCCGGACGTTCCTCGGCGCGACCCCCAACGACGCCTACTTCGTCGGCACGTTGGACCGCGCGGGCACGGAGGACTGCACGGTGATCGACGTCGAGGCGGTCTCGACGACGTACGGGCGTTCGACGGCCGCATCCACGACCGTCCCGTGGGCCTCGGGACCCTCGACGGGCAGCAACCTCGCGCCGCACCGGCCGGCCGGATTGCCCAAGGCCTCGAACTCGTGAATGCAGGCGGCCGGATTGGCCTTCTGGGTGGGCTTGGTGACGACCAGCCGCACGTACCGGACAATCACGTTCACCGGGTGGGTGGTGACCCAGTGGCCTCCCCTCGCTTGTCTTGGAAAGGACCCCCGTGCCGGTCACCATCACCGCCGTCGAGAGCACCGACCTGTTCGTCGGCCCCGAGGACGCACCGCGCCAGCTGTTGCGGGTCACCGTCGACGGCCCCGACGCTGCCCGGATCGCCGTCAGCGGTCCGGGCGTTCGCGGCGAGGCGGCCGGCACGGGGCCGGTCGAAGTCCCGCTGGAGATCACGGGCGCCGCGGTCGGTGCCCAACTCCCCGTCACCGTGAGCGCCGAGGGCGTCGTGGCCGAGGCCGTCGTCGAGGTCGCCGAACCGGGCTGGACGATGTTCATGGTCCCGCACTTCCACTACGACCCGGTCTGGTGGAACACCCAGGCCGCGTACACCTCCCCCTGGGACTTGCTCTCCGCCGACGCCACCACCCGCCCGCTGTGGGAGCGCAACGGCTTCGCGCTCGTCGACGCGCACCTGGACCTCGCCCTGCGCGACCCGGTGTACAAGTTCGTCCTCGCCGAAGTCGACTACCTGAAGCCGTACTTCGACCAGCACCCAGAGCGGCGCGAGGTGCTGCGCACGCTGATGGCGCGCGGCCAGGTCGAGCTCGTCGGCGGCACGTACAACGAGCCCAACACCAACCTCACCGGCGCCGAGACGACGATCCGCAACATCGTGTACGGCGTCGGCTACCAGCGCGACATCCTCGGCGGCGACCCCCGAACCGCCTGGCAGCTCGACGTGTTCGGGCACGACCCGCAGTTCCCCGGCCACCTCGCCGCCGCCGGCCTCACCGGCAGCGCCTGGGCGCGCGGCCCGTTCCACCAGTGGGGCCCGATCCAGAGGAACTTCCGCGAGGCCAAGGACGACGCCCGGGTCATGCAGTTCCCGAGCGAGTTCGAGTGGATCGCTCCGAGCGGCGACGGCGTGCTCACCCACTACATGCCCCACCACTACTCGGCGGGCTGGTGGATGGACTCCTCGCCGGACCTCGCCACCGCCGAACGGGCCGTCTACGAGCTGTACCGCAAGCTCAAGCCGGTCGGCGCGACGAGGAACCTGCTGCTGCCGGTCGGGACGGACTACACCCCGCCGAACAAGTGGGTCACCGAGATCCACCGCTCCTGGGCGGCCAAGTACGTGTGGCCGCGCTTCGCGTGCGCGACCCCGCGCGAGTTCCTCGACGCCGTCCGGGCCGAACTCGCCGCCACCGGGCGGCGTTTGAGCCCGCAGACGCGCGACATGAACCCGGTGTACACCGGCAAGGACGTCTCCTACATCGACACCAAGCAGGCCCAGCGCGCAGGCGAGGTCGCGGCGGTCGACGCCGAGAAGCTCGCCACGCTGGCGTCCGTCCACGGGCTCGGCCGGTACCCGTCGGCGGCGATGGACAAGGTGTGGCGCCACCTCGCGTACGGCGCACACCACGACGCGATCACCGGCTCCGAGTCCGACCAGGTGTACCTCGACCTGCTCGGCGGCTGGCGGGAGGCGTACGACCTCGCGGCGGGGGTGCGGGACACGGCGCTGGACGCGCTGGTGGGGCGGATCTCGACCGGCGGCCCGGGGTCCGCGGTGGTCGTGACGAACACGCTGTCGTTCGACCGGACGGACCTGGTCGCCGTGCGGCTGCCTTCGGAGGCACAGGCGGTCCGGGTGCTGGACTCCCTCGGCACAGAGGTGCCGAGCGTCGTCGACCGGGGCACGCTGCGGTTCCTCGCCGTCGATGTGCCGGCGCTGGGGTGGCGCACGTGGCGGCTGGTCGAGGGCGCGCCGGGCGATGCCTGGACGGCGTCGGACGGGTGGACGATCGCCAACGAACGCTACCGCGTGAGCGCGGACCCTTCGCGTGGCGGCGGCCTCAGCTCCGTCCACGACCTGCTGCACGACCGGGAGTTGATCCGGGACGGCGCGATCGGGAACGAGCTGCGCGTCTACGAGGAGTACCCGCAGCACCCGGACTTCGGCGAGGGCCCGTGGCACCTCGTGCCCAAGGGTCCGGTGGTCGGCTCCGGTTCGGGCACCGCGGCCGTCCGGCGGGAGGCCGGCCCGCTCGGGGAGCGGCTGGTGATCACGGGGACGGCCGACGAGGTCCGCTACGAGCAGACGGTGACGCTGTGGCGCGGGCTCGACCGCGTCGACTGCCGGACCCGGGTGGTCGACCACTCCGGCGCCGACCGGCTGCTACGGCTGCGCTTCCCCGTCGACCTGCCCGGCGCGCTGCCGGTCAGCGAGGTGGCGGGCGCGGTCGTCGGGCGCGGCTTCGCCATGCCGGACGTCGACTCCGCCGAGGCGCCGTGGACGCTCGACAACCCGGCCAACACCTGGTTCGGCCTCGGCGCGACGGCGCGCGCGGTGCTGCGCGACCCGGCTGGATCACCCTTGGGCGAACGGGCGTTGGGGGTGGCCGAGGTCGTCGTGCCCGGGCTCGACGACGCCGCTCAGGTGCGCGGACTCGTGGTGGCGCTCGCCCGGGTCGGCGTCACGGCCACGACCTCGGGGGCCGACTGGGCCCGGTACGGGTGGCTGGACGTGGACTCCAACCTGCCGGACTTCCGGATCGTGGTGGGCGGGCCGGAAGTCAATGCCGTTGCAAGGGGGTTGTTCGATCGCGCAGGTGAGTCGTACGCGAGCGTGCTCAGGTCCGAGGGTGCTGTCTGGGTGCCCGCCGAGTCGCCCCTGGCCGAGGTCTGGCGGCCCGGCGCGGACCTGCGGGATCTGCGGGCGCTCCCGGCGCTCGTCGTCACGGATCCTGCTGCGCTGGCGGCGGATCTGGCCGACGCCACGATCGAGGCGGTTACACCGGACACCTCCTCCGAGCAACTCGTCGATCACACCGTCGCGTTGCTCAGCTTCGGCCTCCCAGGCTTCGCGGTGGACGCGACCGGCGCGCTGCATCTGTCGCTGATGCGCTCCTGCACCGGCTGGCCGTCCGGCGTCTGGATCGACCCGCCCCGGCATACGCTCCCCGACGGCTCATCCTTCCAACTCCAGCACTGGACGCACGAGTTCGACTACGCGCTGGTCGGGGGAGCGGGTGACTGGCGGGCCCAGGCGCTGCCCGCCCAGGGGCAGGAGTTCAACCACCCGCTGTACGGACGCGTTGTGCCCGCTCAGGACGGCCCGCTGCCGTCCACCCTGTCGTGGCTGCGCGTGGAGCCGCAGCGCGAGGTGCTGCTGGGCGCCCTGAAGCCGGCCGGGAACCCGATCGCGGAAGGCTCGGCGGCGGAGGTCGGACCCGAAGTCACGCTCCGCCTCGTCGAGTCGACGGGACTGGGACGGGAGGTGCAGCTCGGCGGGGCACTGGGACTGGGCGAGCTGCGTCACGCCGACCTCCTGGAACGCCCGCTCGGGCCGGTCGAGCGCCTCGACCTCGCGGGCTCGCAGATCACCACCCTCCTGGCGTCGCCCGGTGTCTCCTCCTCCTCCGACGGCCCGGCCCTCGGCCCGGTGACGGAGCCCGCCCAGCCCGTCCACGCCCGCTACTGGCTGCACAACCGTGGCCCGGCACCGCTCGGCTACCTGCCGGTGTCCGTCGGTGCGTCGCCCGGCCTGCTGCGGTCGGCGGGGGAGCCGGTCGAGGTGTCCGTGGTGCTCTCCTCCCACCTGCGGGACGCGGCGGTCGAGGGCACGGCCGTCGTCCTGCCGCCCGCGGGCTGGCGGACGAGCCTCGGCAGCCGCCCGTACCGCCTGGAGGCCGGTGGACACGTGCGCTTCCCGGTCGCCCTCACGCCGCCGACGGACGCCGGGCCGGGCCTGTACTTCGCCGCCGTGCGCCTGACGTACGACGGCCAGGAGATCGAGGACGTGGTGACGATCGCCGTCGGCGACCTGCCCGACCTGCTGCCGGTCCCCGGGGGGACCCCCGAGGATCGGGCGGCCACCCAGGGCACCAAGGCCGAGGCAGGCCGAGACACCGGCCTGGAGGTCGCCGCGTCCCATGAGACGCTCCACCTCACCCCCGGAGGCCGAACGACGCTCGCTCTCACCCTCACCAACCGCACCCGGAGCGAGATCCGGGGCGAGCTGCAAGTCGTCTCCCCTTGGGGCACCTGGGAGGCGATCGAGGCCCCCGTGCGAGGCTTCGCGGTCGCGGCCGGGAGATCCTCCGCCATCGCCTTCGACATCACCGCCCCCGAGGACCTCGACGAGGGCGCCTACTGGGCGCTGGCCAAGGTGATGTGGTTCGGCCGCTGCCAGTACAGCCCGACCGTCGCCCTGGAGGTCCGACGGTGACCCTCGGCCTCCTCGACGGCCGCCCGCTCCCCCGCACGGCCCTGGACCGTCGCCTCGTCGCCGACCGGGACAGCCAACCCTCGATCCCACCGGCGCCTGCGTGACGAGGAGCCGGCTGTATCCGACACGTCGGGTACAGTCGGCTGCTCATCACGGGGCGTTCACGCCGTGCGGGTGCGGGCGGTCACAGATGCTGTGCCACGAAATCTGCCACCTGCGTGCCGAGTTGCTGACCGGCACCGTTGTCGATGGAGGTGTGCTGGCCGGACCAGACCCGGCTGAGCCACGCTTCGGTGGCGGCGTCCTGGAATCCGGCGAAGGTTCGGGTGACGCCCTTCGAGGTCACCGCGAGCTGGTGCTGCGCGCCGTAGAATCCGGCGAGCGTCGTCGCCGCGGCCTGACTGAGAGCGCCGTGGGCGCCGGGGTAGGACGGGTCCGGGGCGGTCGGCAGGAGCGGGGTCCAGTTGGGATCGCCGACGATGCCCGGGTTGTAGTGCGTGTCGCCGAGCTGGATGGCGGTGACGGGCCGCCACACGTGGTAGGCGTACTTGGCGTCGTACATCGCGATCGCGGTGTCGGCGAGGGACAGGTCGAGCCGGGCGAAGACCTTCACCGCCTGCTCCAGGCTCGCGTTCTGGGAGGTGACGAGGTCCTGCGCGACCTGGTTCCAGACGTTCCAGACGGGGGCTGCCGCCCAGAACGTCGCGGCCGCGGTCTGATCGGCGGTGCGGGTGGTACTGGTCTTGCTCCCCAGGCTCTTGACCTCGTTCAGGGCGGCGGCGTACTCGGGGGTGCCCACGGCCGGCGGCGCCGCCGGGCGGAACTGGTTCCCGCTCGTCAGCACGAACGGTTTGACCGAGCCCCAGTTGGTGAACACCGGTGCGGGGAAGTCGGGCGGTGTGAGCCGGTAGTCGCCGGGCGCGGTGCCCGGGGTGAACGGCGGCGGCGTGGCCGAGGACCCGTCACCGGAGCGCAGGCTGATCAGTTGGCCGGCGACGGCTGCTCCCACGTCGATGCCCGCCTGTTTGTCGGCGCCGTCGGTGATCGCGGACAACTCGCTGTTCAGCTGCTGGTCCACGCTCGCGCGCTCGGCCGGGTACAGCGCGACCAGCACGTCGTGGGCCGCCTGGTCCGCTGCGACGTCCGCACGGGCGCCTTGCGGCGCCGGCACCGAGAACAGGTAGGTGGGATCGGTCCGGGTGATCGATGCCACCGCGTCGTACTCGGCGGCCTGGAGGAGCGCGAAGCTTCGCGTGGGGTGGACGGTGGGCGGCTGGGCCTTGGGATCGCTCAGGATGGTGATGAGCGCGCGGTTCCAGTCCACGACCGACGTTCCGGTCCCCGCAGCGGTGGCGCTCGCGGTCGGTGACTGAGCGGCGGGGGAGGCGGCCCCGAAGGCGGGGCTGGTGAGTCCGGCCGCCAGCACGGTTCCCGTCAGGATGGCGAGTGTCTTCTGCTTTCCGTTCATGTTTCGGTGGCTCCTTCTCGCTGGTGGCAGGCTGTGACAACCGGTGGTCATATCGGATGCCCGGACCATTCGGGTGCATCACTTAGGCCGCTGCGGGCCAGGCGGTCAGCGGAGACTGGGGATCGAGAGGGGAGTCCGTGGCACGTGCCGCCGAGAGGACATCTGCCGCGGAGTCCGAGGGGGACTGCGAAGCGACGACGGGGACCCGGAGCGACGACAGGGATCGCGAAGCCGGTCTCCTCTTCGCGTCATCATGGCCGCATACCAGATAAACAGCCTGCGGGTACTCGATCCGCGTCGCAACTCCAACCCGACTTGCGGGGCGACCCGATCCGTGCCGGTGCTCCGACAGCGAGGGCGCCACCTCACCGCCCGGGAATCCGGCCCCGGGACGCCTGACGTCCAGCGCCGCGTGCGACACCCAAGAGCTTCGGTCAACCTTGGTGGAGGTGCACACCACCGGAGGAGTGTGGTCCATGACCGACGAACTGCTCGACCTGGCCATCGCCACGGCCGGCGGCCGCGGACTGTGGAACACCGTGCGCGGACTGAAGGTCGACATCTCGATCGGGGGCCCGATCTGGGCATCGAAGGGCTGGCCGGCGGGGCGGACGTTCGACCAGGTCATCACGGTGGATGTGGGCCGGGAGCACATCGTGTTCAGCCCCTTCACACGCCCGGACCGGCGGATGGTCTTCGACGCCGCGGCCGACCGGGTCACGATGCAGACCCTCGACGGTGAGCCACGACGAGCGGATCTCCGACGTCGGTCGCGAACTCGACGCTCTGCTCGCCCAGTTGATCAGCCTACTCGGTGGCGAAGTGCCCCCGCACCTGGCGTCCGCGTAAGACCGAGGTCGATGCGGGGTCCGGTGCGGGGGTGGATCTCGGCGACGGCACCACGTTGCCGGCCACGACGCCCGTCGTCGGACGCGCGCCGTGCGCAGCCTTCACGACCCGACCCACACCCCGCCCGGGACCCGTGAACGCCCGGTCCGGAAGAGCAGGAGGCGATCGACGATGCGTTTCCAGTCCATCCTTGTCACCGGCGTTGGTGGCGGCGTCGGCGGAGTCGGACGAACGGTCCTCGACCGGTTGCATGCCGAGGGCGTGCCGGTCCGGGCCCTTGTACACCACGACGACGAACGGGCCTCGGCTCTGCGGGCCATGGCCGGCGTGGACGTGGTGGTCGGCGATCTGACACGCGGCGCCGACGTGGTGGAGGCCCTGGCGGGCTGCCGCCGGGCCTACTTCGGGATGAGCGTGTCGCCCGCGTACCTGGAGGCTGCGACGACGGTCGCCGCGGCCGCCCGGGAAGGTGACGGTCTCGAACTGCTGGTGAGCATCTCGCAGATGACGGTCTCGCAGATGAGCCTCACCAGCGATGCCGAATCCCGGCAGCAGCGGCTGCACTGGCTGGCCGAGCACGTCCTCGACTGGTCGGGGGTGCCGGTCGTCCATGTCCGGCCCACGGTGTTCATGGAGAATCCGCTCTTCGCCCGGGTCGCTGTCGCCTCGATCCTGCGGGACCGCACGATCCGCCTCCCGTTCGGATCCGCCCGGACCTCGCCGGTCGCCGCAGCCGATGTGGCGGAGGTCATCGCACGTCTCCTGCTCGACCCGGCTCCGCCGTCCGGCCGCGTCTACGAACTGACCGCAGCGCGCTCCCGGGACATGGCAACCATCGCGGCCGAGTTCTCCACCGCCCTGGGACGTGCCGTGACCTACGTCGACGTGCCGTACGAGGACTGGCTGGAACGCGACCTCAAGGAGCAGGACCTGCCGCCCCACGTCTTCGAGCACATCGCCACGATGGCGCGGCTGCACCGCGAGAATCGGTACGACCGGGCCACGAACGACGTCGCCGAGCTGCTCGGGCGCCCCCCGCTGGGGTTCGACAGTTTCATCAGGAACACCCCCGCCCTGCAGTCGTAACCACTCGCGGATCGGAGGCCACCAGGCCTATCGGCACCGCACGCCGTGGCATAGCTTGAAGAAGGGAACTGGATGAAAAAAGACCGATGAGGATGGAAATTGAAATGTCTATTGAAGGATCCAGGCTTAAACAGGTAAAGCGAGCGGGTGGGCTCACCGCAGCCGCCGTAGTGGCGATCACCACGCTCCTCGGCGGTGCCGGCACGGCCCTGGCGAGGCCCGCCCTCTCCCCGGTGGGCGCGGTAACCGTAGCGGCCCCGTCACAGAGCGGGGACCAGGGCGGTTACGGCTACACGGCGGGGTTCACTGCCGGCGAACGTTCCTGCGCCGCGGGTGGAGTAGTCCCGAAAGCCCCGCCTGGTAGCGAATCAGGGCTTCCGGCCGACCTTGCCGATGCGATAAAGAAGGCGCCACCCAATAGTCAGGAACGGAAAGATGCGGATGAGAGGGCGAAGGCCTACCAGGTGAACTTCGGGCAGGGGTGGACTGCTGCCGTAGCCGACTGTCAGAAGTCGGCGGGACCTTCGCAGGGCACCACTTCAGTGGCGCCGTCGCAGCCGTCAACGCCGTCGCAGTCGTCGCAGTCGTCGACACCGTCGACCACGCCGTCGGGACCGTCGGGACCGTCGGGACCGTCGGGGCCGTCGGGGCCGTCAGCGCCGTCGCAGTCGTCGCAGTCGTCGCAGTCGTCGACACCGTCGACCACGCCGTCGGGGCCGTCGCAGCCGTCGGCACCATCGACCACGATGCCTCCGAACACGTCCGGTAACACCTGCCTGCAATCCATCAACTGCCAGCCCGGGCCGGCAACATATTGACAATCAGTCCAGCTGCACAGCACGCCTCCGCCTATCGGCAGGCCTGGCGCAGCACCGCCGGGGTCGGGCCGTCGGGGCGGACGGTGATGCTGTAGGCGGCGCCGGTGGGGGTGGAGAGGAAGGTCGGGGTGTGCGTCGGGAGGAGGCGTTCGAGGAGGGCCGTGGTCTCGCGGAGGGCGAACTGGGTGCCGAGGCAGGCGCGGGCGCCGAGGCCGAAGGGGAGGTAGGCGGCGAGGTGGGCGGGGCGGGTGCCGGTGGAAGTGAAGCGGGTGGGGTCGAAGCGGTCGGGGTCGGGCCAGAGCGCCGGGTCGCGGTGGGTGAGGTACGGGCAGACGAGGACGTCCGTGCCCGCCGCGATGCGGTGGCCGGCGAGGACGTCGTCCTCCAGCGCATGGCGGGGGAGCAGCCAGGCCGGCGGGTAGAGGCGGAGGGTCTCGCCGACCAGGGCCTGGGGGTCGGCGGTGCGGGCCTCGGGGTGGCGGTCGAGGAGCAGGAACAGCCAGGTGAGGGCGGTGGCGGTGGTCTCGTGGCCGGCGACGATGAGGGTCACGAGTTCGTCGCGGATCAACTGATCGGTGTATTCGGGGTGCTGGGAGGAGGCTTCGAGGAGGTCGCGCAGGATGCCGGGCGCGTCCGAGGAGCGCGCCGCGTCGATGGCGGCCCGGGCGGTGGCGTCGATCCTGGCGAGGTCCTCGGCCACGGCGTCCCGGGCGTCGGCCGCGTTGGTGGGCAGGGTCGGCATCGCGGCCACGACCCGCTGGACGGCGGCGAGTTCGTGGTCGGTGGCGTCGTCCAGCTGGTGGCCGGTGAGCGCCCGCCACACCGTGTCCAGGGCGAAGCGCCGCATCTCGTCGCCCACGTCGAACGTCTCGCCGCTGCGCGCGTACCCGGCCCACCGGTCGGCCGTGTGCTGCGCCGCCTCGGCGATCCGCTGCTCGTACCGCCGCATGCCCGTCCCGGTGAACTGTGACTGCAACAGCCGCCGTTGACGCCTCCACGCGTCCCCGGCGGTGGACAGCACGCCGTCCCCGATGAGCATCCGCGCCCGGTGCGAGCGCTTGACGTACCGGTCCGGGTGCCGGCCCAACACGTGCTGCACGGCCACCGGATCGGTGACCAGCACGGTCGGCGTCGGGCCGAGGCGGAAGGCGGCGACCCCGCCGATCCCGCGCTTCGCCCTCGCCAGCAGGTCGACGAGCTCGGCCTCCTCCGCCCGCCACTCCTCGATGACGTCCGCCGCCAACTCGGGGACGGCGGGATGCGTTTCGCTCGCCACGGTGGTGCTCCTCGGTCGGCCTGATGGTCCGTCGAGGGAGGACTCTATGCGAACGGCGGCTGCGCCGCGGTCCGTCCCCCTCGACGGGCCGCGGCGCAGTTCTCCCCTCTGCGCGTCGGAGATGGCTGGCGGGATCTTGACGAAGAGAGGCGATCACGCCACTCGTGGACGGGCCCTCGTGCGGGCCAGGATCGGCGCATCACCCTGAACCACCCCTGAACCACCCCTGAACCGCCCGAACCATCCAGGAGCACCCCGATGACCAGCGCCGTCCTCTCCGTCCCCGCCGCCGACCCGGCCCTCGCCGCCGCGCACTTCCTCTCGCGCCTCACCTTCGAGGCCGACGTGTCCGACGTGCGCGCCGACCTGCTGGCCGGCGTCCCCGGCCTGGTCGTCGTCGACTCGCGCAGCGACGTCGCGTGGTCCCAGGGCCGTATCCCGGGCGCCCTGCACCTGCCCACCGCCCGCGTCCCGGAGCTGGCCCCGCAGTTGGTCGACCGCGAGGCCACCGTCGTCACCTACTGCTGGGGCCCCGGCTGCAACGGCGCCACCCGGGCCGCGCTCGCCTTCGCCCGTCTCGGCTACCGGGTGAAGGAGATGCTCGGCGGCTTCGAGTACTGGGCCCGCGAGGGTTTCGCGTACGACACCGACCACGGCACCGAGCAGCGCCCGGTCGACGACCTGACGGCCCCGCGCTCGGGCATCTCCTGCGCCTGCTGAGCGGTGGTAGTGGTGGCGGTGGGGGCGTCGGCCGGAGCTCGCCGGCTCACCACGTCACCGTGAGCCGGCGCGGGCTGCGCGTGGAGAACACGCGGCGCCATTCGAGCCCCTCGACCGGCTCGTCCAGCCGCAGGCCCGGCAGGCGCGTGGCGAGGCGGTGGAGCGCGAGGCGCAGTTCGAGGCGGGCGAGCCAGGGGCCCAGGCAGTAGTGCGGCCCGGCGCCGAAGGCCAGGGTGGCGGCCTCCAGGGGTTCGAAGAGGCCGTCGGCGAGGCCCGTGGTGAAGACCTCCGGGTCCCGGGCGGCGCTCGTCCGGTCGACGATCACCACCGCGCCGGCCGGGACGGTCACCCCGCTGATCACCGTCTCCCGCACCGAGCGCCGCAGGGCTCCCAGCCCCTCGCCGAGCGGGATGGTGTGCAGCAGCCGGTCGGCGGCCGCCTGGGCCGCCGGTTCGGAGGTGAGCCGCGGCCAGGCGTCCGGGCGCTCGCCCAGCAGGTAGACGAGGGCGTTGCCGAGCGTGGCGACGGTCGTCTCGTGACCGCCCGCGATCAGGCCGCAGACCAGCTTGACCAGGCGCTCCTCGGTGACGCAGCCCTGCTGGTCGGCGGCCACCACCATCCGGCTGACCAGGTCCTCGCCGGGCTCGCGCCGCCGCCGGTCGAGGAGTTCGGCCGCGAAGGCGCAGAACTCCGCCAGCACCGTCCGGACTTCGCCGGCCGGCCGGCTGCGGTCGGCGAACAGGTGGTCCGTCCAGTGGCGCAGCCGCTTCCGGTCGACGTCCTCCACGCCCATCAGGCGGCTGATCACGTCGACCGGCAGCGGCATGGTGAGCGAGGCCACCAGGTCGGCCGGCGGGCCCTGCCCGACGACGTCCTCGACGAGCCGTTCCACCACGGAGGCGAGCCAGGGCGTCCACGCGTCGACGGCCTTGCGGGTGAAGGCCTGCTGCATGAGGGTGCGCAGCTGTCGGTGGTCCGGGCCGTCGATGTTGGTGATGAAGCCGGGGTCGCCCTCGAGGTTGGAGACGGAGCCGAGCGGCGGCGCGTCCGGCGCGAAGAGCGTCGCCCGGCCGAACGCCGGGTCGGTGAGGACGTGCCGGACGTCGTGGTAGCGGGTGACCAGCCAGGCGGGCGTGCCGTTGGGCAGGGCGGTGAGCCGGGGTGGCCCGTAGGCGGCGGGCTCCAGGCGGTGCAGGGGCGGCAGCGCGCGCTCCTCGACGGACATGGATCCTCCAGTCCCGCGCGGCGCGGGATTCGTCGGCTTTCGGGGTGCGGCAGCAGCTTTCACGGGGCGTGCGCGATGAATCCAGCAGAGCGTCAATGACACTCGGCTATATTCCGCCATTCGGGTTATCCGCACGTCGAGTCAGCTTCGTGGCGGGTGGCTCGGGCTAGCATCACTGGCGTTTCCGTTCGTCGACCATCGAATGGCCAAGGAGAGCGTGCTGTCTGCCACTGCACGTCTGGTCGGCCGTCCGCTTCCACCTCTCTCCGTTGACTTATTCGAGGCGTGAGCCATTGCGCCGCACTCGCCGGCGGTAGTGATCGGATTTTCTTAGGAATCAGATTTTCCCAGGACCACATGTTCGCAGTCGAAACGGATTTCTCCGTCCAGGGAATTCGTCCACGCGAACAGAACCCCCGGATTGGACCATGACCACCTCGCCCCTCGACGTGCCCAGCGAACGGATCGCGATCACCGGGATCGGCTGCCGCCTGCCCGGCCACGCCAACGACCACCGGTCGTACTGGCGCAACCTGCTGGAGGGCCGGGACTGTCTCGTCCCGACGCCGCCCGACCGGTACGACGTCGCGTCGCTGGGCAGCCGGGACCGGGCCAAGCCGGGGCGGCTGATCGGCGGCCGGGGCGGGTACATCGACGGTTTCGACACCTTCGACCCGGAGTTCTTCGGCATCAGCCCGCGCGAGGCCGCCTCCATGGACCCGCAGCAGCGCAAGCTGCTGGAGGTCGCCTGGGAGGCGTTGGAGGACGGCGGGCAGCGGCCGTCGGAGCTCGCGGGCCGGGACGTCGGGGTGTACGTCGGCGCGTTCACCCTGGACTACAAGATCCTCCAGTTCGCGGACCTCGGCTTCGAGACGCTCGCCGCGCACACCGCCACCGGCACCATGATGACGATGGTGTCGAACCGGATCTCGCACTGCTTCGACTTCCGCGGCCCCAGCGTCTCGATCGACACCGCGTGCAGCTCCTCCCTGGTCGCGGTGCACCTGGCCTGCCAGAGCCTGCTCCGCGGCGAGAGCGAACTCGCCCTGGCCGGCGGCACGTTGCTGCACATGGCGCCGCAGTACACGATCGGCGAGACGAAGGGCGGGTTCCTCTCGGCGGACGGCCGCTCGCGGGCCTTCGACGCCGCCGCCGACGGGTACGTGCGGGCCGAGGGCGTCGGCGTGGTGGTGCTCAGGCGGCTGTCGGACGCGCTGCGCGACGGCGACCCGGTCCACGCGGTGATCATCGGCAGCGGCGTCAACCAGGACGGCCGCACCAACGGCATCACCGTGCCGCGGGCGGACGCGCAGGTCGCCCTGATCGAACGGGTCTGCGCCGAGGCCGGAGTGCGGCCCGGCGGCCTGCAGTACGTCGAGGCCCATGGCACCTCGACCCCGGTCGGTGACCCGATCGAGGCGAACGCGCTCGGCCGGGTGCTCGCGGTCGGGCGGCGACCGGGGGAGCGCTGCTACGTCGGCTCGGTCAAGACCAACATCGGGCACACCGAGTCCGCGGCCGGGGTGGCCGGGCTGATCAAGACGGCGCTCGCGCTCGAGCACCGGCGGATCCCGCCGCACATCAACCTGGAGCGGCCCAACCCCGACATCGACCTGGACGCGCTGCCGTTCGAGATCCCGACCACCGTCGTCGACTGGCCCGAGCACGACGGCCCGGCGCGGGCGGGGGTCAACTCCTTCGGCTTCGGCGGCACCAACGCGCACGTCCTGCTGGAGGAGGCGCCGCCGCGCGAGCCCGTCGAGCCGCGGACCGCAGCGGTGCCCGCGCCGCCGTGCACGGTGCTGCCGCTGAGCGCCCGCGACGCGGCCGGACTGCCCGAGCTGGCCGCCGGCATCCGCCGCGAACTCGCCGACGGGGCGCCGCTCGTGGACCTCGCACACACCCTGGCGCACCGGCGCGAGCACCTGCCCGAGCGGCTCGCCGTGGCGTACTCCTCCCGGGAGTCGCTGGACGAGGCGCTGGCCGCGTACGAGCGCGGCGAGCCGCACCCGAGAGTGGTCCAGGGCCGCGCCCGGGAGCGCCGACAGCGGCGGCTGGCCTGGGTGTTCACCGGCATGGGCCCGCAGTGGTGGGCGATGGGCCGCGGGCTGTACGAGAGCGAGCCGGTCTACCGCGAGGCCGTCGACGCGTGCGACCGGGAGATCCGCGCGCAGGCCGGGTGGTCGCTGCTGGACGAACTCTCCCGTGACGAGGGCGAGTCGAGGATGGCCGAGACCTGGCTCGCGCAGACCGCCAACTTCGCGCTCCAGGTGGGCCTTTCGGCGCTCTGGCGCAGTCGCGGGCTGCGGCCCGACGCGGTCGTCGGCCACAGCACGGGCGAGGTCGCCGCGTTCCACGCGGCCGGGGTGTACGACCTGGCCGACGCCGTCACGGTGGTGCTGCACCGCAGCCGCCTCCAGCACCGGCTCGCCGGGACGGGCACGATGCTCGCCGTCGGCCTGCCCGAGGCCGACGCGGAGCGGCGGATCCGCCCGCACCGCGAGCGGGTGTCGCTGGCGGCCGTGAACGGGCCGAGCGCCGTGACCCTCGCGGGCGACGCCGACGCGCTCGGCGCACTCGCCGAGGAACTGCGCCAGGAGCAGGTGTTCGTGAAGTTCCTGGACGTCGAAGTCCCGTACCACAGCCTGCGGATGGACCCGATCCGCGAGGAGCTGCTGGCGGCGCTCGCGGACATCACGCCGCGCGAGGCGCAGGTGCCGCTCTACCTGACGGCCGTGGAGGACCGCGCCCTCGGCCCCGAGCTGGACGCCGCCTACTGGTGGCGCAACGTCCGCCGCCCGGTGCGTTTCAAGGCCGCCGTCGAGCGGATGGCGGCGGACGGGCACACGCTGTTCCTGGAGATCGGCCCGCACCCGGTGCTCGGCCACGCGATCCGCGAGTGCCTCGGCGACACCGACGCACGGACGCTCCCGTCCATCCGCCGCCGCGACGACGAGCCCGAGCGCGTCGCCCGTACGCTCGCCGAGCTGCACACCCTCGGCGTCGAGCCGTCCTGGACGGCCCTGCACCCCGCCGGCCGCCCGGTGCCGCTGCCGTGCTACCCGTGGCGGCGCGACCGGTACTGGGCCGAGCCGCGCCCGGTCGAGCAGGTCCGCCGCGGCGAGTCCGACCACCCGCTGCTCGGCCGCCGCACCGCCGCCGCGCAGCCGACCTGGGAGAACGCGCTCGACGTCGAGAAGCTGCCGTACCTGTCCGACCACCGGATCGAGGGCAGCGCGGTCTTTCCGGCGGCGGGCTACCTGGAGATGGCCGCCCAGGCCGTCCGGGCGCTGACCGGCGGGACGGACGTGGTGCTCGCCGACGTCGACCTCGCCCGGGCCCTGGTGCTGTCCGACGCGGAGCCCACCAGGGCGCAGTTCTCCTTCGCCCCCGACGACGGCCGGTTCACCGTCGCCTCGCTGCCCGCGAGCGGCGATCCGGTGGTGCACGCGAGCGGCCGGGTCCGCACCGGCCAGCGCCGCGCCCACGGGCCGTCCCTCGACGCCGACGCGTTCCGCGCACGCGGCACCCGCCACGAAAAGGCGGACTGCTACAGCGAGTTGGCCGCCCACGGCTACCACTACGGCCCCGCGTTCCAGGCCATCGACGAGGTATGGACGGCTCCCGGCGAGGCGCTCGCCCGGATCGCCCCGACCACCGGCGACGCCGCCGGGCACCACGTCCACCCGGTGCTGCTCGACGCCTGCTTCCAGACCCTCCTCGCCGCCGACGTGCTCCAGGCGGGCGCAGGCGGCGTGCGGCTGCCGGTGTCCGTCGGGGAGGTGCGCCTCGGCCCGGTCGGCGACCGGACGGTCTGGGCCCACGCGACCGTCACCCGCGACACCGGGGACGAACTTCTCGGCGACCTCGCCCTGTACGCCGAGGACGGCACCCCGCTCGGCCGGATCACCGGCTTCCGGGTCGCCGACGTCGCCCACGCCGCCTCCTCCGTCGGCCTCGCCACCATCGACGGCTGGCTCACCGAACTCGCCTGGGTGGAGGCGGAACCGGCCGAGGCGACCGACTCCGGTGACCTCGTCCTGCTCGCCGACGCCGGCGGCCTCGCCGAGCGGCTGGCCGCCCTGGCGGGGGAGCGGGGTGTCCGCTGCCACCTCGTGCGGCCCGGCGACGGCTACGGGCACACCGCCGACGGCTCCACCGTCCGCCCCGACTGCGCCGCGGACTTCACCCGCCTCCTCGCCGACCTCGACCCGGCCTTCCGCACCGTCGTCCACCTGTGGAACCTCGACCTGCCCCGGTTGGAAGCCAGCGGACGGGAGGACCTCGACCGGCTCGCCGGCCTCGGCGCCTACTCGCTCGTCGCCCTCGCCCAGGCCCTTCCCGCGGCCCGGCCGGACGGGCGGCTGCACATCGTCACCCGCGGCACCCAGGCCACCGGCCCGGACGACCGGGTCGAACCGCTCGGCGCACCCGCCTGGGGCCTCGGCCGGGTGCTCTGGCAGCAGGAACTCGCCGCCCAGCGCGGCACGCTGATCGACCTCGACGCCTCCACCGACCCGCCCGACGGGGTCCACCTGCCCGACGAGGCCGACCTGCCCGACGAGGCCGACGCGCTGCTGCGCGAGCTGACCGTGCACGGCGAGCAGGAGATCGCCCTGCGTGGCGGCCGCCGCCTCACCGGCCGGCTGCGCCCCGCCGAGGGCCTCACCCGCCCGCTGCCCCTGAGCCTGCGGCCCGACGGCAGCTACCTCGTCACCGGCGCGTTCGGTGCGCTCGGCCGGCTGCTGTGCCGCACCCTCGTGCGGCGCGGCGCCCGGCGGCTGATCCTGCTCGGCCGCACCGCCCTGCCCGAACGCGGCCAGTGGCGGCACACCGACCCCGACAGCCCGGCCGGCCGGCGGATCGCCTTCCTGCGCGAACTGGAGGCACTCGGCGCCGAGGCCATCGTGGCGCCGGTGGACGTCACCGACGAGACCGCCCTGGCCGCCTGGCTCGCCGACTACCGCGACCGCCAACTCCCGCCCGTCCGCGGCGCGTTCCACCTCGCCGGGCAGGTCCGCGACACCCTGATCCCGCAGATGGACCGTGCGGCCTTCGACGCCGGGTACACGCCGAAGGTGGTCGGCGGCTACCTCCTGCACCGCCTCCTGCGCGACGAACCGCTCGACCACTTCGTGCTGTTCGCCTCCGTCGCCTCGCTGCTCACCACGGCCGGGCAGGCCAACTACGCGGCGGGCAACGCCTTCCTCGACGCGCTCGCCCACCACCGCCGCGCCGACGGCCTGCCCGCGATCAGCCTCGACTGGGGCCCCTGGGCCACCGGCATGATCGAGGAGCTCGGCCTCGTCGCCCACTACCGGGACGCCCGCGGCATGAGCTCGCTCCCGCCCGGGGCCGGCACCGCCGTCCTGGAACGGGTGATCGGGCAGGACCGCGCCCAGTTGCTCGTCGCGACCGTCGTCGACTGGCCGGTCTTCCTCGCCTGGTACCCCGCACCGCCGCCCCTCGTCGCCGACCTCGCGGCGGGCGCCGCCGAACCCGCCCAGGCCGAGGCCGGCGGGCTCCTCGCCGCCTTCCGCGCGGCCCACCCGGCCGGCCGTCGCACCCTGGTCGCCGAGCGCTTCGCCGCCGCCGTCGCCGCCGTGCTGCGCATCGGCGCCGATCGGATCGACGGGGACACCCGGCTCGGCGCGCACGGCATGGACTCACTGCTCGCCATGGAGCTGCGCGCCCGCGTCCTCGGTGAACTCGGCGTCGCGCTGCCGGTGGTGGCCCTGCTGAGCAACGGCCCGGTGGGCGAGCTGCTGGACCTCCTCCACGACGGCCTCGCCGACCTCGCCGCCGCCGACGGCACGGTCGAGCGCGCGGCCGTCGAACTGCACACCGACGAGCAGTGCTACCCGCTCACCCACAACCAGAAGGCGCTCTGGTTCCTCAGACAGCTCCACCCGGACGGCTTCGCCTACAACATCGGCGGCGCCGTCGAGGTCCGCACCGCGATCGACCCGGAGCTGTTCACCGAGGCCTTCCGCACCGTCGTCGCCCGCCACCCCGCGCTGCGCGCCGCGTTCACCGCGGAGGAGGGCCGTCCGGTGCAGCGGATCCGGGACGAGGCCCTCGTCGACACCGCCCTGATCGACGTCGAGGGCCGGCCCTGGGCGGAGATCCAGGACCTGATCGTCGCGGAGTACCGCAAGCCGTACGACCTGGAGCGCGACCCGCTGGTGCGGCTGCGGATGTTCCGGCGCGGACCGGAGCGCTGGGTGCTGATGAAGGCCGTCCACCACATCGTGTCGGACGCGATCTCGACCTTCACCTTCATCGAGGAGCTGTTCGAGGTCTACGAGGCCCTGAAGGCGGGCCGCGCCCCCGAACTCCCGCCGGTGCCCGCCCGCTACCTGGACTTCCTCAACCACCAGAACCGCTTCCTGGCCGGCCCCGAGGCCCGCCGGATGCTCGACTACTGGCGCGGCCACCTGCCCGTCGAGGTGCCGATCCTCAGCCTGCCCACCGACCGGCCCCGGCCGGCCGTGCAGACGCACAACGGCGCGTCCGTCTTCTTCCGGCTCGACGCCGACCTCAGCGCCCGGGTGCACGAGCTGGCCCGCGCGCTGGGCGCCACGCCGTTCATGATGCTGCTGAGCGCGTACTACCTGCTGCTGAACCGCTGGTCCGGGCAGGAGGACATCATCGTCGGCAGCCCGGTGACCGGGCGGACGCAGGAGGAGTTCGGCTCCGTCTACGGCTACTTCGTCAACCCGCTGCCGCTGCACGTGAGCCTGGCCGGGGAGCCGACGGTGGCCGAGCTGCTGGGGCGGGTCCGGGAGACCGTGCTCGGCGGACTGGACAACCAGGAGTACCCGTTCGTGCTGCTGGTCGAGCAGTTGGGGCTGCAGCACGACCCCAGCCGCTCGGCGGTGTTCCAGGCGATGTTCATCCTGCTCACCCACAAGGTCGCGGTCGAGCGCGGGGGCTACCGCCTCGACTACGTCGAACTCCCGGAGGAGGAAGGACAGTTCGACCTGACACTGTCCGCGTACGAGGACCGCGCGGACGGCCGCTTCCACTGTGTGTTCAAGTACAACTCCGACCTCTTCGACGCCTCGACCGTCGAGCGGATGGCCGGACACTACCGCAACCTCGTGGACGCCATGACGCGTGCGTCCACGGACGAGCCGACCGGCCGCCTGCCGATGCTCGGCGAGGACGAACGCCGGCGCGTGCTCACCGAGTTCAGCGGCGCCGGGCGCGTCCTCGACCACGACGTGCCGCTGCCCGAGCTGTTCGCCAAGGCCGCCGCCGAACACCCCGAGGCCGTCGCCGTGGTGGCCCCCGGTCTCGCCGGCCCGCCCGAGGCGCGGCGGCTCAGCTACGGCGAACTCGACCGCCGCGCCCAGCGGGCGGCCCTGCGGCTGCGCGAGCTCGGCGTGCGGGAGGGTTCGGTGGTGGCGGTCTGCCTGGCCAAGTCACCCGAACTGATCACCACCCTGCTCGCGGTCTGGCGGGCCGGCGCCGCGTACCTGCCGCTCGACCCCGGGCACCCGGCCGACCGCCTCGCCTACCAGGTCGCCGACGCCGGCGCCGCCCTGGTCGTCGTCGACCAGGGGCACCCGGCGCCGGCCGGGCTGCCCGCCCCGCTGGTGACCCTGGAGGAGCTGGACGCGCCGGCGGCCGACGGCGCCCTGCCCGCCGCCGACCCGGACCGGCCCGCCTACGTGATCCACACCTCCGGCTCGACCGGTCGCCCGAAGGCCGTCCGGGTGGCACACCGCAGCCTCGCCGCGGTGGCCGCCGGCTGGCGCGCGGAGTACCGGCTGGACACCGACGTCCGGGTGCACCTGCAGATGGCCGGGGTCTCCTTCGACGTGTTCACCGGTGACCTCGCCCGGGCCGTCTGCTCCGGCGGCACGCTCGTCCTGGTCGACCGCGAGCTGCTCTTCGACCCCGCCCGGCTGTACCGGACGATGTGCGAGGAGGCCGTGGACGGCGGCGAGTTCGTCCCGGCGGTGGCCCGCACCCTGCTCGCCCACTGCGAGCGCGAGGGCCTGCGGCTGGACTTCCTGCGGCTGCTGATCGTGGGCTCCGACCTCTGGAAGGCCGGCGAGCACGCCCGGCTGCGCGCCCTGTGCGGGCCGGACACCCGGCTGGTCAACTCCTACGGCCTGACCGAGGCCGCCGTGGACAGCACCTACTTCGAGGGACCGGTCGACGCCCTGGAGCCGGGCCGGATGGTGCCCATCGGGCGGCCGTTCCCCAACAGCGAGCTCTACATCCTCGACCGCCACGGCGAGCCGGTGCCGCCCGGGGTGGCCGGTGAGCTGTGGGTCGGCGGCGCGGGCGTGGCCGACGGCTACCCGAACGACCCGGGGCAGACCGCCGAGCGCTTCGCCACCCTCGACCTGGACGGCCCCGTCCGGCTCTACCGCACCGGCGACCTCGGTCGCTGGGACGCCGAGGGCACCGCACACCTGCTCGGCCGGATCGACAACCAGGTGAAGGTGCGCGGCCACCGGATCGAACTCGGCGAGATCGAGGTCCAGCTGGCCGACCGTCCGGAAATCGCCCAGGCGTGTGTGACGATCCGTCAGGACACCGGCGGCGACGCCGTGCTGTGCGCGTACTGCGTCCCGGCGGAGGGCGCCCGGATGGACCGCGGCGAGCTGCGGCGCCACCTCTCCGAGCGGCTGCCCACCTTCATGATCCCGTCCTGGTTCACCGAACTGCCCGCCCTGCCGCTGACGTCGAGCGGCAAGGTCGACCTCGCCGCGCTGCCGGAACCGCGCGTCGAGACCGGCGGCGAGCGGCACGATCCGCCCGTGACGCTCTACGAGATCCGGATGGCCGCCCACTGGCAGGCGCTGCTGGGGGTGGAGGGGGTCGGCCTCCGGGACGACTTCTTCGAGCTCGGCGGCAGCTCCATCCGGTTGATCGAGCTCATCCACCACCTGCGGACCGAGTTCAACATCGGTATCCCGGTCGGCCGGCTGTTCGCGGTCACCACCCTGCACGGCATGGCGCGCGCCGTCGAGCAGATCATCACCGGCGAGGTGGCCGGCGCCGAACCGTACCTGTGGTTCAACCGGGCGGCGCCGCAGGAGCGGACGGTGTTCTGCTTCCCGCCGGCCGGCGGGCACGGCCTGGTCTACCGCCAGCTCGCCGCGCACCTGCCCGGCCACCGGATCGCCGCGTTCAACTACCTCGCCGGCGACGACAAGGCGGCCCGGTACGCGGACCTCGCCGAGGCGCTGCACGAGGAGGGGCCGTACGCCCTGCTCGGTTACTCGCTCGGCGGCAACCTCGCCTTCGAGGTGGCCAAGGAACTGGAGCGCCGCGGCCGCGCGGTGAGCGCCGTTGTCGTCCTGGACTCCTACCGGATCACGGAGGCCTACGCGCTCGGCGACGAGCACCTCGCCGCGTTCGAGCGCGAGCTCCACGAACACCTGTACCGGCACACCGGATCGACGATCGTCGCCCAGGAGACCATCGAACAGGCCCGGGACTACCTGGAGTTCTGCAGCCGCACGCCCAACCTCGGCACGGTCGCCGCCCCGCTCGGCGTGGTCTGCGACCGCGAACGGCTCGCCCTCCACACGGGCGACGAGGAAGGCTCCTGGCAGGGCGCCTCCACGGCCGGCACCGCGGTGCACGGCGGGCACGGTACCCACGCCGAGATGATGGACAGCGAATTCGCCGCCCGGAACGCCGAGTTGGCGGGCGCGATGCTGGCCGGAGGCACCGCCGATGGCCGCACCTGACCACGGCCCGGACTGGACCGCCCGGGAGCGCGCCCCCGGCGGCCCGCCACGGGTGATCATCATCGGGGCGGGCGTCGCGGGCCTCGCCACCGGCTGCTACGCGCAGATGAGCGGCATGGAGACGCGCATCTTCGAGAAGCACGTGCTGCCCGGCGGCTGCTGCACCGCGTGGTCGCGCGAGGGCTACCTGTTCGACTACTGCATCGACTGGCTGATCGGCACCGCGCCGGGCGTCGGCGGCCACCAGGTGTGGCGCGAACTCGGGGCCCTGGACGGCAAGTCGGTCACCGAGTTCGACGTCTTCAACCGCGTCGTCGACGAGCACGGCCGGGCCGTCACGTTCTACAACGACCCGGACCGGCTCGAACGGCACCTGCTGGAGACCTCCCCGGCGGACGCGCCGCTGATCCGCTCCTTCTGCAAGGACCTGCGCCGCTTCGCCGCCCTCGACCTGCCCTGGGAGGTCACGCCCCCGCCGCTGCGGACGGTGGCCCAGCGGCTCCGCACCGCGCGCGCCGTCCTCCCGGCGTTCCGGCTGTTCTGGCGCACCGCGACCACCCCGATGCGCGGCTTCGCCGACCGCTTCCAGGACCCGCTGCTCCGGCGGGCCCTGCCCAACATGTTCCTGCAGGAGCCGGCCGGCTTCCCGCTGCTGCCGTACCTGTACACCCTGGCCGCCGCGCACAACGGCAACGCCGGTTTCCCGCAGGGCGGTTCGCTCGGGCTGGCCCGCTCGGTGGAGGAGCGCTACACCTCGCTCGGCGGGGTGATCGGCTACCGCCGCCGGGTCGAGCGGATCCTGGTCGAGGACGGCCGGGCGGTCGGGGTGCGGCTTCGGGACGGCACCTCGCACTACGCCGACCACGTGGTGTCCGCGTGCGACGGCCCGACCACGGTGGACCGTCTGCTGGAGGGCCGCTGGACCAGCCCGACGACGGACCGGCTCTACCACGAACTCCTCGACCGTCCGGGCAACTTGTACCCGGCGGCCGTTTCGGTGTTCGTCGGCGTCGACGGCCCGCTCCCGCCCGGCGAGGCGCACAGCACGACCTACCTGCTCACCCCCGAGCAGGGCGCCCGGCTGCCCGGTGCACTGCAGAACAGCCTTGTCGTGCAGCTGCGTTCGCAGTACGGCGACGGCTTCGCGCCACCGGGCAAGTCGATCCTGCACTGCATGTACTTCAGCGACCACGCCTCGTGGAAGGCCCTGCGCGCCGCCGACCGCCGCGCCTACCGGGCCCGCAAGCAGGAAGTCGCGGAGTTCGTACGGGAGTTCCTGGCGCGGACGCACCCGGGGCTCGCGGGCCGGATCGAGCTGCTCACGGTGGCCTCGCCCGTCACCACCGAGCGGTTCACCGGCAACACCTACGGCAGCATCCTCGCCTGGCAGGCGTTCTCCGACGCCGAGGACGCCGCCAACCGGCTGGTCGACAAGGACCGCATGCGGCTGCCCGGCCTGCGCGGCTTCTCGATGGCGGGCCAGTGGGTCGGCATGGGCGGGCTGATCCGCGCGGCGACCAGCGGGCGGTTCGCCGTCCAGTACCTCTGCCGGGAACTCGGCCTGGAGTTCCGGGCCTGGCCCAGCGACAACGAGGAGCCGTGGCACCCCGGCAAGTGGGGCCGCGTGCCACGGCTCGACCGGCGGGACGCCGCAGCAGTGGAGACCGCGGAAGCAGTGGGAGCGAGCGAGTGAGCGAGCGAAGCACGGGGGTCCCCCCGGCCGGAGGCAGGGGGAGAGGTGGGCGCATGGGTGTGACGACCAGGCCCAACATGGTGATCGTCGGCGGCGGGCTGAGCGGCCTGTCCACCGGCTGCTACGCCCGGATGAACGGGTACCGGACCAGGGTCCTGGAGATGCACGAGATCCCCGGCGGCTGCTGCACCGGCTGGGAGCGCGGTGAGTTCACCTTCGACCCCACCGTCAGCTGGCTGCTCGGCAGCGGCCCCGGCAACGAGATGCACCAGATCTGGCTGGAGTTGGGTGCCCTCCAGGGCAAGCGGATGCGCAACTTCGACGCCTTCAACGTCGTGCGCGGGCGGGACGGCCGGGCGGTCTACTTCTACTCCGACCCGGACCGGCTGGAGGCGCACCTGCTCGGCCTCTCGCCGGCCGACGCCCGCCCGATCAAGCAGTTCTGCGGCGACCTGCGCCGGTTCCGCCGCTGCCTCACGCTCTACCCGTTCCTCAGCCCGGTCGGGCTGATGAGCCGCTGGGCGCGCTACCGGATGCTGGCCTCGTTCGTGCCGTACTTCAACCTCATCCGCCGCTCGCTCGGCATCCTCATGACGGACTACTCGCAGCGGTTCCAGGACCCTTTGCTGCGCGAGGCGTTCAACTTCATCCTCTACGAGAAGCACCCCAACTTCCCCGTGCTGCCGTTCTACTTCCAGCTCGCCGCCCACGAGGGCCGGTCGGCCGGGGTGCCGGAGGGCGGCTCGCTCGGACTGGCCCGCTCGATCGAGGCGCGCTACAAGCGGCTCGGCGGCGAACTCACCTGCAACGCCAAGGTGGAGGAGATCCTGGTCGAGGACGACCGGGCGGTGGGGGTGCGCCTCAGCGACGGGACGGAGATCCCGGCGGACGTCGTGGTGTCGGCCTGCGACGGCCGGGCGACGGTGATGGACCTGCTCAAGGGCCGCTACCTGAACGACACCTACCGCCGCCTCTACACCCACTGCATCGACCAGCGGGACCAGGTCTTCCCCGGCTACGTCGCCGTCTTCCTCGGCCTGCGCGAGCCGTTCCCGGTCGGCGACCCGTGCACGACGTACCTGCTCGACGAGGACCTCGCCGGGCGGCTCACCGGGATCCGGCACCCGAGCATCAACATCCAGTTCCGCAGCCGCCACTACCCCGAGCTGTCGCCGGCCGGCACGGGCGTCGTCTTCGCGAGCTACTTCAGCGACATCGCCCCCTGGCGGGCGCTGAGCACCGGCCCCGAGCAGGCCGCCCGGATCCGCCGCGGCGAGGAGCTGCACACCCTGCCGGTCGGGCGCGGCCGGGAGTACCAGCGGGAAAAGCGGCGGGTGCGCGACGCCGTCATCGAGCTGCTCGAACGCCACCACCCCGGCATCCGGGCCGCGATCACCGTCAAGGACGTGTCGACCCCGCTCACCCAGCTGCGCTACACCGGCAACTACGACGGCTCGGTGCTGGGTTGGCAGCCGTTCGTGGAGAGCGGCGAGACGATGGAGGAGGAGATCAAGCGCAACGGCCCGGTGCTGCCCGGCCTGCGCGACTTCTACCTCTCCGGGGTCTGGGCCACGACCGGCGGCCTGATCCGGGCCGCCGCCTCCGGTCGGCACGTCCTGCAGTTCATCTGCCACGAGGAGGGCCGGCCGTTCACCGCGACCGTGGACGACACGGCCCCGCCGCCCACCCATCTCGTCGACCCCGTCGGCCAGTTCTGAGGAGCACCTTTCGTGAGGTCTTTCGTGAGGATCGAGAAGTGGATCGTCCGTGAGCACGTCGAGGGCGTCCCGGACGTCGAGCGGATGTACGAGAAGGTGGTCGAGGACGTCGACGTCCGCCTCGCGCCGGACGAGATGCTGTTCCGCACGAGGTACGTCTCGGTGGACCCGTACCTCCACGGGATCACCCAGGACACGCCCATCGGCGACCACGCGGGCGGCGACTCCGTCATGGAGGTGATCGAGGCCGGGCCGCAGGCGCGGTTCGCGGTCGGCGACCTGGTGCACGGCTTCGGCGGCTGGCGCAGCCACGTCATCGGCACCGGCGAGGCGACACCGTGGCAGACCGGGACGTTCCCGATGGTCTTCCCCGAGTACCGCCTGCTCGACCCCCGGGACCACGACGAGGCGCTGCCGCTGTCGACGGTGCTCGGCATCATGGGCGGCTCGGGCATGACGGCCTGGGCGACGGTGACGAAGTTCCTGGACGTGCGGCCCGGCGACACCGTCGTGGTCGCCGGCGCCTCCGGGTCGGTCGGCTCGCTGGTCGGCCAGCTGGCCAGGCGGCGCGGCGCCCGGGTGGTCGGCACCACCGGCTCTCCCTCGAAGGTGGCCCGGCTGAGCGAGCTGGGTTTCGACGCGGTCGTGCTCTACCGCGACGGGGACGACGCCGAGCGGCTGCGCGAGGACCTGGGCAAGGCGGCGCCGGCCGGTGTCGACCGGTACTTCGACAACCTCGGCGGGACGCTGACCGACGTCGTGTTCACGATGCTGAACATCGACAGCCGGGTCGCGGTCTGCTGGCAGTGGGCCAGCCAGGTCGGCGGGGACCGGACCGGGCCCCGCCTGCTGCCGATGATCATGTTCCCGCGCACGACGGTCCGCGGCATCTTCGCGCCGGAGTGGTTCACGGACGAGAACTGGGCGGGCCTGCGGGCCGAGGTGGGCGGCCTGGTGCGCAGCGGGGAGATCGCCTACGAGCAGACCGTGCACCACGGCTTCGACAGCATCCCCGCCGCCTACCGCAGTCTGTACACCGACCGGGCGGGCAGCCGGGGCAAGGTGCTCGTCGAGCTGTGATCCGGCGCTACGGCTTCCAGACGTACCGGATGTCTGGCTCGCGCTCCTCGTTCCCGCTGCCGTCGGTGCGGTGGCTCTCGACGAAGCCGTGACGCTCGTAGAAGCGCTGCGCCGTGGTGTTGACCTGGAACGTCCAGAGTTCGAGGCCCTCGGGGCAGCGCTCCTTGGCGACCTCGACCAGCCGGTCCCCGATGCCGCGGCCGCGCCACTCGGGGGCGAGGTAGAGCTGGTCGAGGTCTCCGTCGTGGAGCACCATCATGCCGACGACGGCGCCGCCGGCCACCGCGACCCAGGTCTCGCGGGCCGGGACGACCCTCTCCACGAACCAGGCGCGGACCTGGTCGTCGGGGCGGGGCCGACGGACGGTGGGCAGCGCGGCGTCGTACGAGCGCAGCCAGACCTCGGCCACCGCCTCCGCGTCGGCGGTCTCGGCACGTCGGATCACCAGCTCGTCGCTCTCCACGGGCGGGATTCTGCCAGCCGGTCCGTCGAAAGCGAACGGGTTTTCCGGGCAGTGGGAGCGGGTGGGAGCGGATGGCGTTGGCGGATCCGAGGAGGGACGGCTATGCTCCGGGCCGATGACGACTCACTCCTCCCTCGGTTTGGAGGTCCCGTCCGCGCAAGGTGAGTGCTGATGCTCACTCACTCCGCGAACCGGGATCCCCGTCTCCTCCGCTGGCTGCGCGTGCGCGAGTTCGCCGTGCCGCCCACCATGATCGAGTCCGCGACCGCCCGCCGCCGCACCGGCGACTGGGCGGGTGCGTGTGCCGCTGCGCGGCTCGACGTCGACCTCGACCTCAAGGCCGCCACCCGCAGCTACGGCCGCGCGTTCGGTGAACAACTCCGCGCCGACCTGAGACGGTTGGCGCCCGACCTGCTGCGCTGGCACCTGCCCAGGACCGCCCCGGACGGGCTGCTGCGGCCCGGCCTGACCGTCCCGCTCGCCCGCTACGCCGGCACCGGGCGCGAGGGGCGGAGCCCGGTGCACCTGGTGGTCCGCACCCCGCCCGCGTGGGCGGACGGCGGCCAGCGGATCAGCCTCGCGCTCTGGTCCGACGGCGCGGACGCGGGCCCGCACCCGCATCCACGGCCGAGCCGCCGCTACCGCCTCGACCTGCACCGGCACCTCTGGGACGCCGACCGGGCGGGCGAGTTGGGCGCTCGCGGCGGTGATGGCGCGGCGCATCCGGCGGTGCCGCCGGGCCTGCCGTGCGCCGTCGACCGCTGGGCGGACGAGGCGCGCATCCTGCTGGCGGCCGACGGGCTGCCCGCAGGCCGCGTCGCCGTCCGGCTCGGGGGCCGGCACCGGCTCGTCCTCGACGCCGACGGCACGCCCGCGTCCGGAGCGACGGACGGCCTGCCGGTGCTGCCCGACGCGGCGACGTGGATTCCGCCGGACGCGGAACTGCTGCGCGCCGGGCTCATCGAGCCCGACCGGCTGCACCCGCTGGTGGCCGCCGCCCTGGTGCCAGGACACGCCCCGGCGGCGCGGATGCGGCGCCCCGGCGGGCCCCGGTTCGTCGACTGCCGGGGCGCCCGGCACCGGATCGGCCTGGTGGACGGGGTGCTGGCCGCGCTCGACCACGACCCCGAGGAACTCCGCCGCGAGGAACTGCTCGTGGCCCTCGGCGGCCCGCCCCTGCCCTGCCTGCGGGTGATCGACCTCACCCACCGGCGCCCGGCCGGGCTCGGCGGGGTCCGCGAACTCCTCGACCACGGCGACACCGCCGGGGCCCTCGCCATCGTCGAGGAGCTGCTCGGCCCCGCCGCCGTACTGCGCGACGGCCCGCTGCGGGACGAACTGGAGGCCGCGGCACACCGCCGGATCGCGTACGGCCTCTACCGCGCCGGCCTGGCCGGCGGCCACTGCCCGCCGGGCACGCCCCGTCCCCGCGGCCACCGCTCGCACCCGCGGCACACCCCGGTCCGCTGACCTTCTCTCTTCTCGAAACTCCTCGAACTCCTCGCACTTCCCAAAGGTGATCTCCATGTCTGCTTCCGTCGTGCCCGAAAAGTCCGAACTCGACGTCGCCGCCGATCTGTTGGCACTCCTGTCCGACACCACCACCGAAGCCCGCCCGGACGACCAGCTGGAGGCCCTGACGCTCGCCGTGGCCGCCGACCTCCCCGTGCTCCTGTGGGGCGAGCCCGGCATCGGCAAGACCGCCGCCCTCACCCAGCTCGCCGCGTCCCTCGACCTCCCGCTCACCACCGTGATCGCCAGCGTCCACGAGCCGTCCGACTTCTCCGGACTGCCGATCGTCGGCGACGACCCCGCCGAGCAGGGCGTCCCCATGGCCCCGCCGGACTGGGCCGTCCGCCTGGTCCGGGCCGGCCGCGGGCTGCTGTTCCTCGACGAACTGTCCACCGCGCCGCCCGCCGTCCAGGCCGCGCTGCTCCGGCTGGTCCTGGAGCGCCGCATCGGCGCTCTCCAACTCCCGCCCGACGTACGGATCGTGGCCGCAGCCAACCCGCGCTCCTCGGCCGCCGACGGCTGGGAGCTGAGCCCGCCGCTCGCCAACCGCTTCGTCCACCTCCACTGGGTCCACGACCACGAGGTCGTCGTCCGCGGTCTCGGCGGCACCTGGCCGCGCGCCACCCTGCCGAGCCTCGACCCGGCCGTCCTCCCGGAGGCGGTGGCCTTCGCCCGCCGCGCCGTCTGCGGGCTGCTCGCCGCCCGTCCCAAGCTCGTCCACCAGCTGCCGAGCAGCGAGGCCCGCCGCGGCGGCGCCTGGCCGTCCCCGCGCAGCTGGGACATGACGCTGCGCCTGATCGCCTTCGCGACGGCGGCCGGCTCCTCGCGGGACGTCCTGTCGCTGCTCGTCCGCGGCACCGTCGGGGACGGCCCCGGGCTCGAACTCCTCGCGAGCATCGACCGGATGGACCTCCCGGACCCGGAGGACCTCCTCACCGACCCGGCCGCCGCCGTCCTGCCCGAGCGCGGCGACCTGCGCCAGGCCGTCCTCGACGGCGTCGTGGCCGCCGTCCGCAACCGGCCGACGCGCGAACGCTGGGACGCGGCCTGGGCGTTGCTCGTCCATGCGATGCAGAGCGGCGCCCCGGACGTCGTCGTCGTCCCCGCCACCACGCTCGCCTCGCTGCGCCGCGACGACTGGGACGTCCCGGCCGCGATCGACCGGCTCGCCGGCGCGGTGGCGCTGTCCCGGCGCGCGGACGCCGCGGCGGACCGGGTGGCGGTCCTCGCGGGCAAGGGCGGCCGATGACCGCGACCGCCCTCGACCTCGACGTCGACAAGCTCCTCGCGGCCCGCCTGATGGCCGCCCGGGCCCGCCCCTACCTGGCGACGGCGCTGTTCGCCCTGCACGTGGTGGAGTCGCGGGACGTGCCGACGATGGCCGTCGACGCCCACTGGCGCTGCTACGCCTCCCCGGGTTTCGTCGCCCGGACGCCGGTCGAGGACCTCGCCGGCGTGTGGGTGCACGAGGTGTCCCACCTCCTGCGCGACCACCACGGGCGCAGCGCGCGGTACGCGAAGCAGCACGGGCTGACCGGCCCCGGGGAGCAGCTGCGGATGAACATCGCCGCCGACTGCGAGATCAACGACGACGTCTACGGCGACGGCCTCGTGTGCCCCGAAGGGGCTGTTCTCCCGGCCGACTTGCAGCTGGCGGAGGGTGAGCTGATGGAGGACTACCTCGGGCAGTTCCGGCTCGGTCGGCTCCCCCGGCACTTGGCCTGGCTCGACTGCGGCAGCGGCGCCGACGGCCGGGAGCGCCCGTGGGACCTCGGCCCGGACGGCGCCCACGGGCTCAGCAGGCAGGAGCGGGACGCGGTGCGCTTCCGGGTGGCCCAGGGCATCGCGGGCCGGCCCGGGAACGCTCCGGAGGGCTGGCGGCGCTGGGCCGAGGAGGCGTTCCACCCGCCGCAGCCGTGGCGGGAGTTGCTCGGCGCGGCGGTCCGGTCCGCGGCCTCGGGCGGCGGCGTGGGCCAGGACTATTCGTACGGCCGCCCGGCCCGGCGCTCGGTGAGCCTGCCCGGGATCGTCCTGCCGAGCCTGCGCCGCCGTCCGCCCCGGGTGGCGGTGGTGGTGGACACCTCGGCGTCGGTCAGCGACGCCGAACTGGGCAGCGCGCTGCTGGAGGTCGCGGCGATCGCCCGCGCGGTCGGCGGCCGGCGGGACCTGGTGACGGTGCTCTCCTGCGACGCGGCGGTGGGGACGGTGCACCCGCTGTGCAAGGCCGAGGGCATCCCGCTCATCGGCGGGGGCGGCACGGACATGCGGGAGGGGTTCGCGGCGGCGCTGCGCACGCGGCCCGACGTCATCGTGGCGCTGACGGACGGCCAGACGCCCTGGCCCTCGGTCAAACCGCCGTGCCGGACGGTCGTCGGGCTGTTCCCCCGGGGCATCCCGAAGTGGGCCGAGGAGAACCCGGACTACGTCCCGGACGCGCCCCCGGCCTGGGCCCGGGTGGTGACGATCGGATGAACCTCGCCGTGGAGGTCCTGGGCGGCCCTGGCAGCGAGGAGCGCGCCGCACCCCGGCCGAGCTGACCGCCGCCCTGGCCCGCCACGGTCTGCGCAACGAGGACGTCCGCGAGTTCAAGCCCCGCGACCCGCGCACGCTGGTCAAGGCGATCCGCGCGCGTCGCGCCGGGCGGATCACCGATGACGAGATCCCGCCGCTCGTCGACTTCGTCCTCGCGTCGGGCGTCCGGCGCCTCGTGACGTACCTCGGGTACGCGCGGAAGTGAGTGCCGCCCGGTCAGCCATCGCCCTGGGGTGCGGTAGACGGCGAGGCGCTCGGGGTCGGTGACGTCGTAGTTCGGTATCAGCAGGGCGGTCGTGTCCGGTGCTCCTGTCAACTCGTATGGCTGCTCGGCATGGTGCCACTACCCGCGAGGCCGCCGTCCGACCGGTGGGCGGGGCCCGCTCACGACACCAGCGGCTGCTCCTCGACCTCCGTCAGCCGCACCGTGCACAGTCCGCCGCGTTCGGCCTTCACCTCCGTCACCTTGAGCTGCGTACCCGGCAGGAGGATGAACTCCTCCTCGCCGGTGAAGGAGGAGAAGTCGCGGATGCCCACCGCCCGGGCGGGGGTCACCTCGAAGAGCGTCCGCTTCCCGCGGCTGCCGAGGAACGACCGCGCCACGCCCGGCTCGGACGTGCACGAGGACACGCCCCACCACGTCACCGTCCGCCCGAGCGGGTACTGCGCCCGCAGGTCCAGCGGCACCCCGCGCCACAGGGGTGCGGTGCGCGCCGGCAGCCCGGACACCGCCGCGAACAGCAGCCGAAGGTACGGGAGGTACGGCACCACCTTCGCCCGGTCGGGGGAGCGCAGGACGGCGTTGATCTCCCGGTAGAACGCGGACTCGCACGTGTAGAGGAAGAGCGCGGCGATCGCGTCCGAGGACAGGCCGCCGCCGGCCTCCTCGTCCGCACGTCGCTTGCCGAACTCGTGCGAGCGCTCGACGTGCCGGTCCAGGCCGCGCAGCAGTGCGGCGACCGGGCCGACGGCGTCCCGGAAGTCCATCAGCGGGGTGTCGAACACCCCGGTGATCTCCGGGAGTTCGAGGCCCTCGTCCTTCACGCTCGCGAGGCGCTCGAGGTACAGCTGGTGCAGTTCCATCGTGGACGCGATGAACGCGCCCATGCGCTCGGCGACGCCGTCGTCCGCCGCGCCGCCCTCCGTCGGCTGCCGGTTCCAGCCCCTGCTCGGCAGCCAGTCGACCTCGTCGAGGCCGAGCGAGGCGAGGGCGGCGTTCACCGTGCCGAAGTGCTCGCCGTCGCAGAAGATGTCGCCCTGCGCGGCCGGGTTGGCGTGGTCGATGTGCCGGACCTCGACCCCGGGGTACTTCTTCTGCAGCCGGAGCACGACCTGCTTCAGGCTGCGCGCGTGCGCGCCCCACCACGCGAAGACGACGGCGCGGTCCTCCTCGGCGGCGTTCTGCTTCGCGCTGAGGATCTCCTCGACGATCCGCTCCGCCACCGGGCGCCAGAACGCCGTGTGCCGGTCCGGCCCCATCGCACCGTCGCTGCTCGCGGTCAGTGCCGCGTTCAGCAGCAGCACGCCCTGGGTGAGCATCGCCTGGAACCACTCCGGCGGCTGGACGGTGTCCTGCTCCTTCAGCAGCGCGCGTATGTCGGCGATCGGCGTCTTCTTCGGGATGCCGTACTTCCACATCGCCGCGGCCTTGATGATGCAGCGGATGCTGACGACCCGGCCGAACTGGCTGTCCTTCCAGTCGTGGAAGGTGTTGTCGAACATGGCGATGCCGGTTGCGCTCTCCGGCCGCGGGTACGGGTTCTGGCCGAAGACGACCACCTTCCACTTGTGCGGCGCGTTGGGCTTGAGCGCCTGGAAGGTCAGTTCGCGGACGGGCACGACCGCGGGGCCGCGGTTCGGGCCGATGAAGGAGGCCGCGTCCGGCCGCGCCTCGATGGCCGGCCTGAGCAGCGGGAGCCACGGTTCGCCGCCGCCCTGGAACAGTTCGGTGAGGGCGAGCGGGTCGTTCGGGTCGGGCTGGGCGGGGGGCGGGGTGGCTTCGCTCATGGCGGCGGAACTCCGGAATGGTCGCGACGTGCTGACGGTGGGAAAGCGCTGCCGAGCGTACGGGAGCCGACCGACAACGCCGCCGGGCCGCGTTGTCGGTGCGGCGCGCTAGCTTCGTGTCCGTTGGAAGGACGCACTCCCGATCGGAGCATGACCATGGACCGCACGCAGTCGCCGCTCAGGGTGGTACTGACCGACCTCAACACGACCGTGGTGGATGCGTGGCGGGCCGCGTTCGCCGATACCCCGGGGATCGAGATCCGCACCGGATCGATCCTCGACGAGAAGGTCGACGCCTGGGTCAGCCCCACCAACTCCCGCGGCCGGATGGACGGCGGGGTGGACGCCGTCATCAAGCGCCACCTGGGCGCCGGCATCCAGCTGCGGGTGCAGCGCGCGATACGCGCAGGCTTCGCCGGGCACCTTCCGGTGGGCAGCGCGGTGTGCGTGCCGTCCGGCGCGGTGAACCCGAAGTTCCTGATCTCGGCCCCGACGATGGAGACGTCCTCGCAGAACGTCAGCGAGACGCTCAACGTGGCCCTCGCCTGCGCCGCCGCGTTCCAGGCGATCCACCAGCAGAACCGGAAGGCCCCGGGCAGCATCGAGTCGGTGGCGCTGGTCGGCATGGGCGCCCGCACCGGCCGCGTTCCCGCCCGCGTGTGCGCCAACCTGATGTGGTCGGGCCACGCCCTCTTCCACGACCACACCTTCGAGGACTACGCCGACCTGCGCACCACGATCCTCGCGCAGCTCGACGACATCGAGAACGCCCCCGCCGACCACCCGGTCCGCATCACCCCGCCGACCACCGCCACCCGCCGCCGCACCAACTGAGGCCGGCGGCTGTCCGGCGCCCAGCAGGGCGCCGGACAGCAGGGGCCCGCGAAGAAGCCGGTGTGCCAGGTGGGGCCGACGACCGCGTTGCAGCGGCCGCGCCGGCCCGCCGGGGCGACCTCGTCGACCAACGGGCCCTGTCGATCGGCCTGACCGCCGTTCCGCGGGCAGCCGCCGAGCCGCCGAGCCGCCTCAGCCGGCGGTGCGGGTCGTGCCGGTGAGCCGCGACGCCAGTGCCGCCGGGCTCGGCATCGCCGCGATCTCGGCGCTGACCTCGCGCGCGGCCCGGCCCAGCGACTCGTCGGTGAGCAGCCGGTCCAGCAGCGCCGGTCCGATCTCCTCGGCACCCGCCCTCAGCCCGGCTCCGCGGGCGTGCACCGCGTTCGCGGTGATGAAGCGGTCGGACCCGTCGGGCAGGACGAGCTGCGGGATGCCCGCGTCCAGCGCGCCGAGCGCGCTGGCGCTGCCGCCGTGGTGGATCGCGGCCGCGCACGTCTCCAGGAGCGCCCGCCACGGCACCCAGCCGTACGGGCGGACGTTGTCCGGCAGGGTGCCGAGCGTGCCGAGGTCGAGTTCGCCGGTCGCCAGCACGAACTCCGCGTCGACGTCGGCAGCCGCCGCGATCACCCGTTCGAGCCTGGTCAGGCCGTCGGTCTTGGGCGGCACGGTGCCGAGCGTCACCGCGACGCGCGGGCGGCGGGCGGGTGCGGCCAGCTGCTCGGGGACGTCGCCCTCGCCGTTGTACGAGACGGGGCGCATCGAGCAGCCGTACAGATCGCCCCCCGACGTGCTCGGCGGCGCGAGGTCGATGGTGTCGGCCGGCTCGGGGAGCCGGTCGATCCCGTGCCGCGCGAAGGTGTCCGCCATCTCCGCGAGCATGAGCGCGCGCAGTTTCGGGGTGCGGACGAAGCCCAGGTCGTGCTGGACGGCGGGCACGCCCAGACGGGCCGCCGCGAGCAGGGCCACCGGGAACTGGTACTCGTACACGACGAGGTCCGGCCGCCACCGCGCGGCGAGCTCGACCATCGCGTCGGCCACCCGGCTGTTGACGTGGGCGGCGAGCGGGACGAACGCCTCGCGGTCGGCCGAGTTGGTCGCGATCACCCGCTCCATCAGGTCGGGGCGCCGGGTGCGGCCGGCCTCCCTGATCTCCTTGCGCCAGTCGACGCCCGGGGCGACGGACAGGTACGGCAGCCCGGACGCGGCGACCGGCTCGCCGCCGTCCATCGAGGCCACCGCGACCTCGTGGCCGAGCTCGCGCATCGCCCTGGCCAGCGGGACCAGCGGGAAGAGGTGGCCGAAGCCGGGTGCGCCGGCGAACAGTACACGCATGAAGGAACCTCGGTCGTCGGGACGGGCGGGATCAGGAGGCGGCCTGGTGCAGAGCGGCTTCCAGGCCGTTCAGCACGGCGGTGCAGTCGCGGTGCAGGGTGGCGGCGTCGACGGCGGTCAGCAGGTAGACCCCGAGCCAGTTGCGCGACCCCGCAAAGGGGTCGAAGGCAGGCACCGGCTCGCCCTCGGGAAGGGCGAAGGCGGGTACGGCCTCGATGGTGCTGCCCGGTGACAGCAGGCTCTGCCAGTCCACGGCCCGCGGGTTCCAGACCGGCCTGCTCCGCCAGGGCACTCCGGCCGCGTCGGCCGGCACGACGGCCACCGACGCGGCGGCCCTGACCCCGTCGGTCAGCATGGCGGCGGGGTAGTCGACGCGCTCGCCGAGCAGCTGCCGGACCAGCATGCCGATCGGGTCGAGCCCGAAGACCTCGTGGACCTGCCTGGTCGTCAGCAGGCCGCCGAACCTGGCCGCGGTCTCGATGACCACCAGCCCGCCGTCCTTCATCAGCTTCAGCTCGGTGTGCGTGCCGCAGTTCTCCAGTCCGAGCGCGTCGACGGCCTGCCGCGAGACCTCCTCGATCCTGCGCTGCAGCGGCACCGGGAGGACGGCGGGCGAGGTGCTGGCCACCTCGACGAAGGACGGCACGGTCGGCAGCTTGGCGGTGATGGCCAGCGGGTGGTAGACGCCGTCCGCGACGATCCCCTCCACGCTCACGTAGTCGCCGTAGCCGGGCTGTTCGTACCAGCCCTCGGTGGAGCCCCGGGCGATCTCCTCGACCAGGCGGTCCCGGTCGGTGTCCGGGGCGTAGAGCTCGTTCATGCCGACCCGGCTGCCGGCCCGGAGTCCGCGCTCGATCTCGGCCCACGCCGGGGCGGCGTCCTCGGGCGAGTCCAGCACGATCTGGGCGACCGACCCGGCGCCCCAGGCCGGCTTGAGCAGCAGCGGGGGTGTGAACTCGGCCAGCGCGGCGTCCAGGTCCGTGAGACTGTCGACCCGGCGGAACCCGGGAATCGGCACGCCGGCGGCGGCCCACGCCTCCCGCATCAGCCGCTTGTCCCGGGCGCGGACGATCCCCGTGCCGGCACCGGCCAGGCCGAGCCGGTTCGCGGCGTGCGCGACGGCCAGCACCGCGAACTCCGAGAGGGTCAGCACCGCGTCGGCCCCGATGGCCTTCGCGTGCTCCACGATCAGCTCGACCAGCTTGTCGCCGCGCGGCGCCCCGGGCACCAGCTCGATGCTGGTACAGCTGGGCCGCCACGCGGCCTCCGCGGTCGTGGGCAGCGGCGCCAGCGCGAGGACGTGCAGCTCCCCGCAGGCGGCGATGCGCGGGAAGGCGTACTCGAGCGGGGCTCCGCCCTTGACGTAGACGTACAGAATCTTGTTCAACGTGCGTTCTCCTGACAGAAGTTCACTCGGCCGGGGCGCGCTCGCAGCGCCTCGCCCAGGGCCATGACGCGTTCGGTCGGTGTGGTGCTCGGGCCGCGTCAGTCAGTGGTGCGGAAAGGGCGCAGTTGCAGCAGGCTGATCCGGTCGTCCTCGATCGCCCACTCGATGTCGACCGGGGCGCCGTACGTCTCGTCGGGCGAGAAGTGCGACTGCAACAGCCGGCTGATCAGGCCCAGTCGGCGCAGGAGGTCCTTGGTCCCGGCGTCCAGGTCGGCGGCGGCGGTGCCCAGCGAGACCGTGCGGCTGCCGCCCTCCATGGTGTTGCACAGGTACTGGATCGGGGCGCCCCGGCCGGAGACCACGTCGGTCACCGAGCGCGGCGAGACGTTGAGGTAGACGTTGCGGAAGTCCTGCGGGCTCAGCGGGTTGCAGGTGACCAGGACGCCGCCGACGGTGGCGCCGACCTGCTCCTGGACGATCACGCCCATGCGGCAGTGCTCCGGGGGGATGCCGGCCTGGCTCCGCAGCAGCACCGCACGTGGCGAGAGCAGTGAGGCCCAGACCTCCCGGATCGCGTCGTGGACCGCGCCCGTGCCGCTGACGTGCGCCACCGACTCGTAGAGTCCGGCGGCGGAGAACCCGGGCAGGTCCTCGGCGTTGGAGGAGCTGCGGACGACCTGGACGGGGGCGCCGTACAGGTGCCGGTCGATCGCCCGGTCGATCTCGGTGCGGATCGGGTCGGGCAGCGGGGTGCTGCGGATCAGCCGCTGTGCTTCGAGGCAGAGCTCCTCGATCCGCGACTTCCCCTCAGGGGGCGAAGCCTTCCCCCGCGGGGAAGTCCATTGCCGGAGCTCGGAGTTGAGCCGGTTCACGGCGTTCCGGAGCTCCGCCGAGGAGTCGAGGAAGCACTGCTGGAGGGAGAACGGCAGCACGATCCCGCGCGGCACCTGGGCGTGCTCCTTCACCAGGAGCTGCGCGGCGGCGGTCAGCTCGGCCTCGTCCGCGCTCTCCGGGACGCCGAGTTGCCGGGCCAGGTAGCGCAGCAGGTTGTCCCGCGGCGGCCGGGGCACGCGGTAGAAGCCGAGCCAGCGGGGTGAGCCGTGCTGCAGCAGGTGAGTGAGCTCGCCGAGGCCGGCGGCCTTGGTGCCGAACCGGACGTGGTCGTCGGCCCGCAGCCCGGACAGCGGGGTGATCGGGGTGGGCGTGAGGTCGGGCAGGTCCACGGCGACGCGTTCGCCCGGCAGCGTCGGCCGAGCACCCTCGACGCCGCCGGGCTGCGCGGCTTCGAGGTGGAGGTCCTCGCCGTCGGCGTCGACCCGGTAGTGCACCCATCGGCCTGCCAGCCCGGCGCGGTCGATCCGGTCGACGGCTCCGACGCCGACGGCGTTGGGGATCCGCCAGCCGGTGGCCATCACGTTGATGTGGGAGAGCGGCGTGGTGTGTTCGGCGTGGATGATGCCGGACACCCGGGGAATGTCCTCGGGCACCCGGGGCATCACCACGATGTCGTGCCACTCCAGCGGCTCGGGGTCGGCCCGGTACTCCTCCTCCGAGCGGAACACCCGCAGCCGTCCGTGGGCCGCCCCGGGGCTCAGCGGCACGAACGCGGCCGTGGAATAGAGCTCGTGGGACAGGACGCGCGGTATCTCGGTCTCCGGGATGCGGGCGACGTAGCCCTCCTGCCGGTGGTTGGCCGGCTTGAGGACCAGCGGCAGCGACGGGTCGATGTGCTCGCGCACCCGGTGGTAGAAGAACCGCAGCATGTCCTGGGACATGGTGTCGACATCGACCGTTTCCAGGGACAGGAAGGCGTCGGCCACGTGGCCGCTTTCCGTGGCGCGGCGGGTGTGGCGCGCGAGGGTGCCGAGACAGAAGCGGCGATCGGGATTGCGATAGACATCGTCGTTGAACGAGTCGAGCCCGCGGGCCAGTTCGTCGATCGACATGCCGAGGATCTCGCACGCGATGTAGCGGACGTGGAGGGTGCCGTCGGCACTGTCGATGAAGTGGAGCACCGACTCGTCGCGGTCGAGCACGATCTTCACATAGGGATAGCCGCCGACGTGGCCGGCGAGCTGGGAGAACTCCTTGAGGGTGAGCTTTTCACCTGCGAGGCGGGGCCGTGTGGTCGCGTCGTTGCGATCCGAACGGTTAGTGCGCACAGTTCAGCCATTCGTCATCGTGTACACGATCATGTGTACCTGGTGCAGAAGGGTGGTACGGCTACACACAGAGTGCCATCAGATATGAATGTTTGACGAATGATCATGTGACATCAAGCCATAATGAATTGATTCGGCCATGCCGATCTCCGCCGGTGAAACCATTTCGGCACGTCAAGCTGTGGCAAAGGTCACATCAAGGATGCGCAGGGGTGGCGGATGCGCAATCAAGCGTTCCAATAAATGTTGACTCCTATACGACCTCGGGTGCACCGCGCCGGCGCAGTTCTTGGCCACCGGAACGCCCGTTCGGCCTTGGTCCACATCGCCGCGTCCCGCCCGCACCGGATGCGGCACCTTGCCCGCGCCCTCGTGCACATCCGGCAGCGCGCGAACCAGCGGGCCTGCCTGCGCGCACGTCACGAGCGGCCCTGAACAGTCAACCTGCCGAGATGCCCATCCGGCGGCACGGGGGATACGTTGGAGGAAAGGCCCTGCGTAAAGCCGACACACATCGGGGTGGGCATCATGCCTGAGAGATCACCCAGGAACACCAAGAGCAACGACAGTGCGCGCCGTCGGATCGGGAAGCCCCTGGTGGCTGCTGCCGTCGCGGTGGGACTCGGCGCGCTCGGCGCCTGGAGCCCGGCGGTCGCACCATCGCACGGCGTCGCCGCGTCCGCGGTGTCGCAGACGGTCCCGGCGGCCGTGCCCAAGGCCGCGGCCGCCGGAGCGCAGCAAGTCACCGTGGTGAACTACGCGTTCTCGCCCAGCACGCTCACGGTCAGCGCGGGCACCACCGTCACCTGGACCAACAACGACGCCGACGCGCACACGGTGACGAGCAGCGGCTCCGGCCCGCTCAACTCCGGCACGCTGAACCAGGGCGCCTCGTACAGCTACACCTTCACCACGCCCGGGACATACGCGTACATCTGCTCGATCCACCCCTTCATGCACGGCACCGTCGTGGTGCAGTAGACCGTGGCGAAGCGGCCCGGCCGATCAGTGCAGCGGCCGCCGGCTCGGCTTGCCGCTGAGCGGCAGCCCCGGTGGGTGAGGTTCCGCCACTGGGGATGCCGCTCTTGATTCTGCTCAACTCCCGTTTCTGGCCCGCCGGTTCTGCGGGTGCTGGTCGCCCACCGCACCGGAACACCCGCAGCCGGCGGAGGCTTCCCGGCGTGGGAGCAGATATGCAGGAGCCCTCAGCCGGGGCTGGAGTGGGGGAACGGGATTCGCAGGTCGACGACCTGGCGGACGGGGGCACCGGCCTCTTCGACGAGGGCGAGCGGTGCGTAGTGGTAGGTGATGCCGTCGGGCGGCCTCGACTGCGGCCGGTCCTGGGAGTCGGTGGGCCAGTCCACGCCGCCGGTGACGACGCGGGCAGGGATCAGCCAGTGGTCGCCCGCGCGGTAGGTACGGGGCTTGGTCGGGTCGTCGCTCGCTGCGAACTGCACCTCCACGCCGTCCTCGAGCGGAAGCCAGTCGTTCTCCCGGATCGGGAGGGCTCCGCCGGTGTCGGTGGTGCCGTCGCCGTTCGGCGGCGTCGGGAGCCGGTGGTCCCAGCGGCGCAACAGGGGGTGGCGGTCCGGGTCGGAGCCGACGGCCCGTCGGTTCGGGTCCGAGGCCGGGTCGGGGTCGAGGACGACTCGGCGGGTGGTGTGGTCGATCTCGGCGACGGTGTAGAGCCGGGGGCTCGGCCGGTCCGCGGTGTCGTCGGGGCCCCGGTGGATCCAGCTGTCGTCCACGATCTCGACGAGGTCGCCGGTCTCCAGTCCGAGCCTGCCGTCCCGGCCGAGCGTGTCCAACTCGACCGTGGCCCCGGAGAGGGGCCGGATCGGCAGGGTCACCGAGGCGTTCTCCCGGGACCACTTGAACGTCGCCGTTCCGGCCGTGCCGCCGCGGTGCACCTCGACCCGGTAGAGCTGGTTCTCGGGCCCGCGGTAGCCGGAGTCGGGCGACAGCTCGCTGGGTTCGCTCTCGGCCTGGGGGCGCTGGGCCCGGGCGGCGAGCAGTGGGCCGGTGCCGAAGGCCCGGGCGAGCCGGGCGGAGAGGAACCGGGATGCCGTCTCCTTGTCGGGGATGGCGAGGTCGGGGCCGAGGGGCAGCCAGCAGATCTGCCACACCACCTTGGTCCGGACGGTGGTGTCGGGTCCGTACAGGCCGAGGGCGACCTCCCGGATGGCCGGGGCCTCGTTCGCGGTGACCAGCCGCTCCCAGACCCTCAGGTAGACCAGGAACGCTCCGGCGGGCAGGGGCGGGTCGCTGTCGTCGAGGTAGCCGTCGGGCTGGGTCCAGTACTCGGCGCCGGTGCACTCGCACAGGATGCCGGCGACGTACATCCGGCCGGCCGACACGGTGAGGTCGCCGTCCGTGAAGTCGACTTTGAATCCGCCGCCGGCCTTTCCGTCAGGGCCGGCCGGGTAGGCGGCGGGCCCGAGCACGTCGGCGGCCAGGCTGCGCAGGTAGTACAGCAGGATCGCCGTCTGCTCGTTGATCTCGGAGTCGAGTTGCACCCGTCCCTGCTGGGAGAGGACGGCCGAGAAGCGCTGGGCCGGATCGAAGGTGATGCGGGAGAAGTCGCCTTGCATGGTTGGCTCCCTGGCTGAACCGCGGCTGGATACCTGCCCCATGATGGAAGACGGCGTACCCGGTGGGCGGCAGGCTCACGTGACGAAGTGGATCCCGCTGTCACAGCCGGCCGGGGTGTACTCGGCGAGCCTGGCGCGCAGGCCGTCCTCCCGCAGCGGCTGGAAGAGGTCGTGCAGGGCCCCCGGTTCGGATCCGTCCTCTGCGCCGCGACGGATCTCGTCGGCGCAGTCGTCGCTGAGCCGGATGTACCCGGGGGTGCCGTAGCGGGTGCTGGCGAACCGGGGAGAGACCCGGGCCGGGTCCCCGGAGCGGTCGGGCTCGCAGTGGAACCGGCGGGGGGTGCGGGAGCCCGGGGGCAGCCAGCAGAACCGGACGCACCCGGCGGTCACGTCGGTGGTCTGGACCTCGCCGTCCAGCAGGCAGTTCTCCAGCAGTCCGGCGGCGTGGACGCGGAGGGTTCCGATCACGGTGCTGCGGCTGGCCGAGAGCACCACCGGGGCCGGGTTGCCCTCCACACCGGTCAGCGCGGCGTACTGCCGTCCGGTGGCGTCGAGCACGCTGTCGGAGAGGTGGAGACGGTTGGGCTCGCACGGCATCTCGTGCCGGCCGGCCACGATGGTGCCGAGGATGGTGTGTTCGACCAGGACGTCGGCCGGGGTGTCCAACAGTTCCAGGCTGGCTTCTTCCGGTTGCTGCGGCCGGCAGCGCGCGTCGAGGTCCCAGCCGGGCACCAGGGTGCAGTGGCGGAGGGTGAGGTGCCCGATCTGTCCGCGGATCTGGACGCTGCGACCGGTGACGGTGAGCCCGTCGAGGACGACGGCGGGCAGTGGTCCCGTGCCACGGCCCGTTCCGGTGATCCGCAGTGCGTCGGGACGGTTGCCGGACCAGTCGAGCAGCCGGAGGACGGGCCGGGCGCCGTCGGCGGCGCGGACGGTGAGCCGGTCCCCCCGGTCGAGGCGGATGTCGAGGAGGTCCTGGTAGGTCTCGCTGGAGGTGATCTCGATGACCGCTTCGACGGGAGCGGGCCTCGGGGCCGCCGTGGCGGTGTCGGACGGCGCGTGGGACGGCGTGTCCGATGGTGGGCGGTGGTCCGACGCGTGGTCCGGATGCTCGTGCCGACGGCGGTGCCGGCGGTGGTGGCCGAGCTTGTCGGTCCGCCACTGTTCGAGTGCGTCGGTGATCCGGGCGTATTCCCCGCCCGGGCCGACCAGGTAGCGGCGGGTGCCGGGCGAGTCCGGCGTGGTGTCGGGCCGGGGGTACTCGCCGCCGCCGAGGTCGGCCGGGAAGCCGTAGTGGTAGCTGACCCAGACACCCTCCTCAGGGGCGTGCCGGGAGGGGAACGCGAGCCGCCCGAGCACCGGGTCGAGCGCGACCTGCCCGCCGTGCGGGTGGTAGGCCCAGCCGGACAGGTCGGCGGGCACGATCCGCTCCAACGGCAGCAGGTCGCCGCGACCCGGTCCGGTCCACACGCAGATGCTCTTGCCCGGGCCGTAGTAATCGGCGAGCCGCTCCGCCAGGGCTCGCCGTCTGATCGGCGCCGGCACGTCGGTCTCGTCCGCGATGTGACCGGCGGTCGGTTCCGGGGCGGGCCGCGTGAAGAGCTGGGCGTCGTTGCCCAGGACGCTGAAGGTGTAGCAGGAACGGGCCCGGTCGATGCAGAACGCGGGGGCGCGGGTCACCGGGTGGGCGCGAACGCGCCAGACGTGCAGGGTGACGTCGGGGATGCCGTACCTCCCTTGGCGGCGGGTCGCCCCGGTGCGGGGGACCTCCACGGTGTGGGCCAGCTCGTCGAAGGGCCCGTCGATCCGGTCGAGGGCGTCGATGCGGCGCAGGTCGACGAGTCTTCCGGCGCGCAGTCGGCGACGGATGTCGTGGTCGTCGGCCGTGTACCGACGGATCGGCTGGGTGAGGGCGAGCAGGCGGCGGTGTTCGACGGCGCGCGCGGGCCAGTCGGCGACGTCGGCCGCGAGGTCCTGGAGGAGGGTGAGGGTGCCCTTGCGGCGGCGGTTGGCGACGGTGGCCGCCACCTCCCGGCGGGGCAGAGCCACGGAGCGCAGCCGCTGGGCCTCGGCCGGGTCGTCGCCGACCTCGGCGAGCGCGCCGGGCAGCATCCGGTAGCCGACCAGGTCGCCCAGGTAGGAGACGACCCAGTCTTCGCAGGTCTCGATGAACCAGTTGGCGTAGAGCCGCTCGATGTCGGCCTGGACGACGTCGGCCTGTTCGGCGATGACCGCGAGGAGCGCCGCCAGCCGGCCGCCGGTCTCGGCGTCCCGCCGCCGGTGGACGGCGGGCAGCAGCTCGTACAGCTGGTCCGGGGTCATGGGATTCTCCGCAGGATGAGGGTCTCGGGCAACGCCGGGTCGAGCAGGACGAGTTGGGCCGGGTCCGGGCGGAGCGGGTTCATCGCGTCCCCGGCGGACTGCTGCGGGCCGTCCCCGGCGGGCGCGGCGGGTACGCAGATCGCAGCGGTGGTGAGGCGGCCCGCGACCGCCTTCAGGTCGTCCGGGCGGAGGTCGTCGGGGAGGCCCGCGAAGACGTCGACGTTCACGTGGTCGACGCCCGGCACGGCCTGGACGGCGGCGATGGCCGTGCTCAGGTAGACCGGTCGGCCGATGTCCGCGGCGGCGAACCCGAGAGCGCGGAGCAGAGCGGCGCGGACCGCCGGTTCGACGGTGTCCCAGCCGTGGTCGGGCAGCACCCGGACCCCGGCCGCGAGGACGAGCCGCACCCGGTGGCACACGTCCACGAGGACGGGGAGCTGAGGGTCCCCGTAGCGGTTCAGCGCTGCCTGCAGAGCGGCGACCAGGGGTGATCCGGCGTCCAGGGCGGCGTCCGCGACGGCGGCGACGGTGACCTGGACGAGTGACCGGCGGCCGTCCGAGCAGCGGCGCGCGAGGGCCTTGCCGATGCCGGCGAAGGCCAGGGCGAAGTCCTGGTGGTCGCGGACCGACACCAGCCGGTCGAACGCGCCGAGCCGCAGGGGGATCGCGGTACGGGTGTAGGCGGGGTCGTCGGTGTCGGTGCCGCCGGTCGAGGGGAGCGGGTTGGTGGCGCTGCTGACTCCGAGGGGCCTGCTCACCACCTGGTTGATCTGGTCCGCGGCGAGATTGCCCGCGCTGCCGCCGCCGATGCGGTACGTGGCCGTGACGTTCTCCACACCGGTCGGCAGCCGGCGGCCGTGCAGGCCGTCGCCGAACCCGACGGCGGTGCCTCCGTCGGCGGTCGTGAGCAGCCGGTATCCGGCGTCGGCCGGGCCGAGCGCGGTGAGGTCCTCGGTCCGTGGCCAGGTCACCGCGCCGACCCGGACGGTCAGGGTGGGTGCCGATCCGTCAGGAGTGGTGGCGGGCAGCCACGTGAGGGGGCTCTGCCGTAGAGGTAGTGTCTGTCCCGCCTGGGTGGCGTCGCCGCTGCCGAGCACCTCGCTGCGGCTCTCGCCGGCGGTGGCGGGAACGACGTTGCCGTGGATCACCACGGTGTCCCTGCGGTAGCTGTAGGCGAGGTCGGTGGCGAGGACCAGTGTGGTGCGGACACGGTCGCCGGGCAGCGAGGGCTGGATGAAGGACTGCTCGACTCCGCCGAGCATGACGAGTTCGGTGCCCGGCACCCGGGTGGTGGGCCCGAGGCCGGTCGGCTCCCCGGAGACGACGGCCCGCTCCCCGGAGACGATCAGCCATCGGCCGGGAGCCAGGCCGTCGAAGGCGCCGGCGAGCTCGATCCGGCGTCCGGACACGTCCTCGGTGATCGGGGGGCCGACCACCGGAAGTTGCTCCCCCGCCGCCCAGACGGTGGTGGCCCGTCGGACGACGGGTTCGGCGGGCCGCCTGGTCCAGGGCTTCTCCAGGCGCAGCTGGGTCACCTTGGTGGCGTAGTTCTGACCGGCGACGGCCAGTTGGGTGACGTCGGTGACCTTGATGATCCTGGGGGTGCGGTCCGGGACGTAGTCCTCCGCGGTGACGGTCCGTACGGCGATCCAGCTGCCGGGGAGGATGGTGTCGTACACGGCGTCCAGGGTGAGGTCCCGGCCGTCACCGGACCGGGCCTCCGCGGACAGCTGTCCGATGCCGCTGCCTGGCACGGCATGATCGTGGGCGTCCACTGCGTCGGGGATGGTGGCACCCAGGGGCGCGGCCTTGACCCGGAAGCGGAACACGCCGGTGAACTGGTCGGAGGCGGCGGGCGGGGCGCCGGCGACGGCGCTGTAGAGCTGCCCGGCGATTCCCGGACGGGCCGCGGCGAGGAGCCGGAGCAGGGTGTCGGACTCGGGGCGGAAGAGGTCGGCCACGGGGGGCAGCGGCTCGTTCCGGCCGGCCGGAGGGCGCGCGGGTGGGCGGGCGAGGCCGTCGAGCAGCGGAACGATCGCGTCGAGCGCGGTGGCGACCTGGCCGGCCTGCAGGGGCCCCGGGAGGCTGGGGGCGGGTGCAGGTGCGGTCGTGGGGGCTGCTGCCGCAAGGGTGCCCGGCGCGGCCGCTGCGGCGAACCCGGGGGCGGGCAGCACCACGGTGACGGCCTCCGCTGCGCCGGCCGCCGGCTGTTCCGGGGGCTCCGGCTCGGCGGGAGTCGGCGCCACGGCCTCCGTGTCGGCCGCTTCGGCGGCGGCCTCTGCACCCGCCTCGGCAGCCGCTTCCGTGGCGGCTGCCATGGCGGCCCGGGCCGCCTCGGCCACTGCGTTGAGGTGCTTCTCGAGTTCGTGTTTCCCCTGCGTCTGGGCCGCCCCGATCTCTCGGGTGAGGGCGGTGAGCGGGCTGCCGAACGCAGGCGCGATGGTGGACGGGTCGGGCAGGCTGCCCCGTCCGTGCGCCGCGTCCAGCAGGCCCGCCAGGGCCTGGGCCGCCTCCGCGGACAGCTCGATGGCGTCGCGCACCGCGATCCCCTCGGCTGACGGTTCCGGCGTCGCCGTCTCGATGGCCCCGGCGAGCCGGCCGAGGGAATCGGCGTAGCGCTCGACGGCGCCCGGCACTTCGAGGTCGACCTCGGTACGGCCGGGCTGCGGGTCGGGCCGGCCGGCGGACACCACGCGCAGGCAGTTGTGGTCCGGGGTGGTGAACGTGAAGAGCAGACGGTCTCCGGCGCCGATGGTGGGGTGGACGCCGGAGAGTTCCAGCAGCGGCAGGCTGCCCGCGGTGTCCGGGGTGATGCCGGGCAGGCCGGTCTGCTGGACCGGTAGCCGGTTCCACTCGGCGCGGGCGGTGAGGTCCTCCGAGGTCTCGAAGGTCTGCGGGAGTCCCCCGGGCGGCGGGGCGCTCTTGACCTGGGAGCCCGCCGGGACGGTCGAGCGGGTACCCGGGTCGAGGGTGTAGGCGAGGAATGTGCCGGCGGCGAGCGCGGGGCGGGGACGGTGACCGACGAGTGTGCCGAGCCGGGCCAGGGACTCCTCCTCGACCGCGGTCCGCAGGTACCCCTCGTTGGCGATGCGCTCCTGGTAGAAGGTGAGGATGTCCGCGATGACGGCCCAGCCGTCCAGCAGGGCGATTGACGGGTCGTCGGGCTCACGGGTGGTCAGCGTGGCCAGCTGCGGATGCGAGTCGCCGGAGAGCCGCGCCAGCATGGAGTCCAGGAACTGGCCGTAGGTGCCGACCCGGTAGCCGAGTGCGGGGAGTCCGGGCCGGTTCCAGATCGGCGTCGGCGTGCTGGTGCCGATGCCGCTGCAGCAACTGCCGCGGCAGGTCGGGCCGCTCATCGTCCTCCTCGCAGGTTGAGGGTGAGCCGCCCGTTCTCGGGGTGGGCGGCATCGTCGTCCAGCCGGGCGATCTCCTCGGGCCTGAGCCTGAGGACCCCGGAGGCCGGCACGCCCTCCGCGGTGTCGTGGAGCCTGCGCAGCCGGGTCACCTCGGCGTGCCGGACCCCGGGGACGCCGACGGCGAGCGCGACGAGCCGGCTGGCCCGTACCGGGGTGCCGAAGGTGAGGGCGTCGGGGTCGAAGAAGCCGAGGCCGCCGCCCGGGAGCCGGCCCGGCCGCAGGGCCAGCAGCAGGGCCCGGTGCACGTGCCCGGTGATGTGGTCCGGGTCGACGGTGACGTCGAGGGCGACGTCGAGCGGCACCTGGAGGGCCGGCCCGGTGACCACGTCGTGTCCGATCCGCCGGTACCGGCGCAGCTCGTGCCGGATCTCCTCCAGCAGCGGGCGCGGTACGTCGCTGCGGCCGATCGCATCGACGGTGACGTCCGCCTCGTACCAGCTGCCCGTCCAGCGCAGGGCGGCGGCGGCGCGCTGCACGCCGCGCAGGCGGCCGGCGAGGGTCGCGTAGTCCTCGGCGGTGACGGCGCGCAGCAGTTTGCGGAACGGTTCGCGCGGTGCGGCCAGTCGGACGTCGGCCACGGGTTCGGGGTCGGTGCCGCCGGTGGCGGGCAGCGGGTTGCGGACCCCCAGGACGGCCTCCAGCCCGGTGGTGCGGGAGGCGATCCGGTTGACGGCCCCACTGCCGACGTTGCCTGCCCGGCCGTTGCCGGTGCGGTAGGCGGCCAGCAGGGTCGTTCCCGGGGGTGGGACGGCGCCGCACCGGCCGTCGCCGAACCGGAGTCGGAGCAGTCCGTCGTCGTCGGTCTCTCCCACCATGTGCCGGTCCCGGGGCCGGCTGGCGAGGAGGTCGCGGCGGATCTGCCAGGGGTGCTGGTCGTCGGCGGTGCCCTCCACCCGGATCCGGACGTCGGGCAGGGCTGCGCGGGGGTCGGTCCGTACCGCGTCGCGGGCCGGGCCGTGCAGTGCGGGGTTCCGTGGGTCGACGGACGCCGCGGCCTCCTCGCCCCAGGTGTGCGCGAGTTCCCAGCCGATGTCGGCGGGGTCGAGGATGCGGCCCGACCGGGCTCGCCGGACCAGGACCTCCAGGCGCCGGAGCCTGGTGTCGAGGATCTCGTCGAAGCGGGCGAGCAGGGTGGCGACGGTTCGTCCGGGATCGTCGTCGGGGCGGTACCGGCTTCGCCGGCCGGCCGGCAGCAGAGTGCTGAGGAGACGTCGGTCGGATGCGGTGAGCGGGGTGCCGGAGTGCTTCATGTCGCGGAGCCGGTCGCGGATCAGGTCGGGCAGCCGGGCGAGTTGCCGGGCCTGTGCGGCGGAGAGTTCGGCCGGGCGGGGATAGGGCGCGGTCCGGGTGACCGGGGTCCCGGCGAGCACCGGGGTGAACGCTCTGGCGATCGGTGCGGCGGGCCCGTCGGCCGCGGGGACGCGGAGCTGCTCCGGAGCGGTGCCCGGCGCCCAGGAGTTCCAGGTGCCGTGCTCGACCAGGACGGCGTTTCCGCGGGCCACGGAGACCTCCCGGTCGGGGCTGCCGGGGGCGGTGACGCACAGCGGGAAGGTCAGGGCGTCCTCGGCGGCCCAGGCGATTTCGAGGACCCGGGTGTCGTAGAGCGCGTCGATGCTCTCGGTGACCCGGGTGAGGCGGACGGCCTGCCGGTGTTCCGGGTCGGCGTCGGCCAGGGCGCCGGTGACCGGGCCGAGCACCTCCTCGAAGACCAGGATGTCCCCGGGGGCGAGCCGCAGTGGCCGGGCGGGACGCTGCCCGTTGTCGTCGTCGTCGCCGTAGCCGTCGTGGTCGGCCCTGGCCCCGGCGCCGACGACTTCGTCGAGCAGGGTTGCCTCGGTCGCGCCGACGGGCAGGCAGCACGCGCGGTCGCCCCAGGTCCACAGGCTGATCCGGTTGTGCTCGGGCCTCAGGACGATCTCGTGCTGCTGGAGCGGGTGGAAGACCGGCATCCGGCTGCGGGCCAGTTCGCCGGCGTCGATCACCGGGCCGGTCTGCGGGAAGCCGCTCGGCGGGGCCGCGGTGAACCCGATGTCGCCGGGTTCGAGGGTGATCTGCGCGGCGGTCTCGACGAGGACGAAGGCGCGGGCCGCGCAGCCGTCGTGCATGGGGTAGTCGACCAGGCGGGCGTGGCGGCGGACGGAGGTCCGCAGCCGGGCGGTGTCCAGGTAGGCCTCGGTCGCCACCGCGTCCTGGAAATAGCTGAGTTGGTCCCCGACGTGGGCGAGCAGTTCGACCAGGGTGATGCCGAGGTCGGGTGCGTGGCGTTCGGTCCACCCGGGCATGGTGAGGGCGAGCCGTTCCAGGAGCAGCCGGCGGAAGCTCGCGTAGTCCTTGGCGAGGTGGTCGAGGGCCGGCTCGGGACGGAGTCGCGGCGGACAGTCGTCGCGTCCCGGAGCGCAGTCGAGGTCATCCGGCGGGGCCGGCCGGAAGGTGAACTCCTGGCAGGCGTACCGTGCGTCGAAACCGGCGCCGAGTGCGCGCAGCCGGTAGGCCGAGCCGTCGCCGCGCCGGTCGAGGGCCAGATGGAGAAAGGGCGTCAGCTCGTCGCCGCTGTTCGGCTCGGCCCGGGAGACCGAGACGACCTGGATGCCGGTGACCCGCCGGCCGCCCTCGACGCGGAAGCTGTGCCGGTCCAGTCCGTCGGGGACGGTGCCGAAGAGGGCCACGGTGAGACTGCGTCCGTCGGCGGAGGGCGTCACGCCCGTGAGGCCGGCCAGCCCGCGGGCCCGGACGGCCGCCCGCCGCCGTTCGTCGTCGCATCTCAGTGGTGCGTTCACGGTGTCGTTCCCCCGTCGATGAGTACGCGTTGGCTCTGCCCGGTGGCGGTCAGCCGGTAATCCACCGAGACGCGCAGGGCGGATTCCTCGGCGGTGACGCTCAGCGACTCGACGGTGAGCAGGTCGCCGAGCCAGCGCTGCAGGGCGGCCTGGGCGGTCATCTCGACGGCCGCCGCCAGCTCGGGGCCGTTGGCGCCGAAGACCAGGTCGAGCAGGCCGCAGCCGAAGTCCGGTCGGTTCACCCGCTCGCCGGGGGAGGTGAAGAGCACCTGCTCGACCAGGTCGCGGACGTGGGCGGCGTGGTCGGTGGCGGCGGCGGTGCGACCGCGGGCGTCGATCCGGTAGGGGAAGGCGATGTCCACCGTCCTCACATCCCCCAGACCCGGATCTGCATGGCCTGGACCAGGGGCGGGTTGGGCGGCGGGCTCCCGATGGCGATGGCGGCGCCGGTGCTCGGGGGCGGACCGGGCTGGAGCAGCACGGGCTGCCCGTCGACCAGCACCCTGGTGGAGACCTGAAGCCAGGTGAGGGCGGTGCACGGGGAGCCGCCGCTGGCCGACAGCGCACAGCCCGCGACGAGCAGGGTGTCCGCGACGGTGGCGACGGGTTGCAGGGCGACCAGCACCCTCTCCTGCGACGGCACGGGGATGTTCGCCACGCCCGGTGGGTGCGCGCACATGATCAGGGCTCCGGAGTGCAGCATCAGTCCAGGCATCGCATCCTCTCACTGCACCATCAGGGCGCCGTTGTTGACGATCACTTGGGTTCCGGTGAGCATGATGCTGGCCAGGCCCGGGCCGCACGAGATCTCGATGCCCGCCTCGTTGATCCTGATGAACGGGCCTGCCTCGCCGTGGAGTTGCAGGATGATGCCGCCCGTGGGAGCGGTCATGTCGCTGATCACCAGGGCGTTCTGGGACGGTGTCGCGAGCACGATCTGCGGGACGCCCGGCGGGGTGGTCCGGGCGGCCGGGGGCACCTCGTCGGCGCCGCCGCGCCAGAAACCGACCCACACCGCCCGGTTCGGGTCGCCTTCCAGGAACTGCACCCACACGCCGGAGTTGGGCAGCGGCACCACGTACATGCCGCTGGCCGTGCCCGCCAGGGGCGAGAGCGGCGCCGCCCAGATGCAGGGGAGGTCACCGAGGACGTCGGGCACCCGTACCAGCAGGCGGCCCATGTCGGAGGTGTCCACGTTCGACACCACGACGCCCTGGTACAGACCGTGCCACTTCCTGGTGCGCGGGGTCGTCACGGGATCACCGCCGGTGTGATCGGGACGAGGCCGTCCCGGCTGAGCGTGAAGTTCTGCTTGTACTCGCCGCGCTTGATGCTGTGCGTGACGCTGCGCACGTAGTACACGCCGTCGTAGGCGAGGCCCGCACCGCGCACGCCGACCAGGTGGCGGGCCCGGAGCACGTGGCCGTAGCGCAGCACGTCGAGGCTGCCCTGGCCGGTGACGGCGTCGGCCGACTCGGCGGTGCCGCCGAGACCCAGCAGGAGGATCTCGGGGAGGGAGCGGCCGGTCTGGTCCGGTACCGGTTCCTCGCGCAGGGCCGGGGCGGGCCTCAGCGCGAGCGGCGGGCGCAGCAGGCTGATGTCCGGGATCGGTACGTCGAAGGAGATCTTGGTGATGGGTTCGGTCAGCCTGGTGGTGTACTGGGTGCGGGCGAGGCCGTCGAAGCCGAAGCTCAGCGACTCGACGTTGGTGGCCGGGCCGCTGTCGACGGTGAGTGCCGGCTGGAGCAGCCCGGCCCGCACGTGCGGTCCCCAGTAGGCGAGGCTGGTCCCGGGCACGGGCCCCGGCTCGATGAAGAAGGTGTATCCGACGTCGGCGGCCATGGAACGCAGGTACGCAAGATCGGTGCTCGACTGGACGGGGATCTCGACGGCCGGGTTCGGCAGGTCGGCGATCACCGGGGGGACGGCCAACGGGATGATGCCGTACTCCGCGTACAGGGCGCACACCGTCATCGCCCGCAGGTGGTGCGGCATTCCCGGATAGCAGCGCTCGTTGTGCTTCAGGTCCATCAGCAGGGACAGGTCCTCGCCGGTGAGGGTGAGCGTGGTGGTGCCGGGGTCACGGCCGGGCACGAGTTCCTGGCGGGTGATCACGCCGTCGATGAGGACCTGCGGCAGGCCGCCGACCAGGGCCGTCAGCACCACACGGGTCTTCGGGTCGAGGAGGCCGGTCGGCAGCAGCACCTGGGTCACCGGTGAGCTCCGGCCCGCGGCGAAGGTCAGCTGGAAGCCGCTCGCCCCGACCGTGGAGGTGGTGACCTGTGCCGACTGCAGGGCGTCGACGAGCACGGCCGGGGCGGGCACCGGCAGGACCTTTCCCACCAGCAGCATCAGTTGGAGGCTTCGGATCACGGCAGGGCCGGTCCCGCGGCCGGCCCGGGCAGACCGTAGGGCAGGGCGATCCGCAGCCGCCGGCCGGGTACCGCGGTGAGGTCCTCCGGCCACATCGCGCGGTTGGCGTCGGCGATCCGCCAGGCCTGCTCCGGGTCGCCGTACTGCCGGGCGGCGACCCGGTCGAGCCGGTCGCCGGGTGCCACGACCTGCTCGGCGACGAACGCCAGGTCGTCCGGCTGCGGCAGGAAGCGTCGCCGTACGTAAGTGACGGGCCGTCCGTCCGGCGATGTCCAGGTGGCGGTGGGGAGGCCGTGGTACCTGCTGGTGGGTTCGAGCATCCTTGCCTCTCTCGGGGCTGTCCCGTTCCGTCCTCGCATCCCGGTGCCGGGGTGCAGGGCTCAGATCCCGGTGAATCCGACCGCGGCCGGGTCGTTCGCCGGCAGCCCGGCGAACTGCTCCTTGCCCTGGTGGTAGCGCAGGTAGAGCAGCCCGGCCTTGTGCGTGAAGCCGACGTCGTCGACGGTGAGGGTCCGGACGGTCACGCCCACCTTGGCCCGGATCGGGTTGAGGTCCCCGTCGTAGGCCTCTTCGGTGACCGTGAGGTCCGTGATGCGCACCGGCACGACCCGGCGCACGCCCAGGACCAGCAGGGTCAGCGGCGCCTCCGTCGGCGCGATCTCGAGTATCCCGGTGGCGGCCAGCCCGTTCTCGTGGAGGAGTTGCGCGCTGGCTGGGTACACGGCCGTCTCCAGTGCCGACAGCACCCCGAACAGCCCGGTGCCGGCCGTCGGGTCGGGGCGGGATCCGGTGCCGAGCCGGTCGGCCGCGTCGAACTCGGCGTCGAACTTGAAGGTCTCGTGCGGCGGGCCCTTGAGCCGCAGTGCCTCCAGCCGGTCCGCCGCCTCGCCGCCGACCGCTTGCGGCTGCAGCGTGCGGGTCAGGCTGTCGGGGTTGTACTGGAACGGCATGACCCGCAGGACGCGTCCCTGTTCGGGGTCGAGCAGGACGAAGCCGCCGCGAAGCGGTGCGGACGTGGGTACCACCGGTCACCTCCTCTGCGCGTGGTTGCCGGCCGGAGCGCCTGCCCGGGCCGGGGCGGTCTTGCTCGCCCGCCCGCTCATCGGCCTCCTCCTGGGGCGTGCCGCAGGCTGTGGTGCACCGCGCCGGCGATCCCCCGGCCGAACACGGCGGGGTCGGCCTCGACGGCGACGGCAGCGGTGGCGGCCCGGCAGACGCGGCGGTTCCGGCCCGGGACGGGCGGATCGGCGGTCAGCAGGGCGGTGAGCTCGCACTCCAGGGCCTCGCGCAGTTCGACCGCATCGCCTGGGGCGACGCCGTCGAGCACCAACCGGGCGATCCGCAGCTCGATCCTCATACGGCTGCCTCCATCCGGCCGTCCCACACGAAGTCGTTCTCGGAGGCGGGCATTTCCGCCTTGTGCAGCTCCGCCCGGGCCGCCGCCAGGACCGCCGGCATGCCGATCGGCGTACCGGCCGAAGCGGCGGCGAAGGCGGCGTTGACCGCGGTGTTGCGGATCATTCCGCCGCTGAGCGGGAGCGCCGCGAGCCGGTCCAGGTCGAGCGCGCCGACCGGGGCGCGCGCCGGGAAGGCCCGCGCCCACATCGCGCGGCGCTCACCGGTGCCGGGGAAGGCGAACGGGACGACGAACCGCAGACGCCGGAGGAACGCGGTGTCCAGCGAGCGGCGCAGGTTGGTGGCGAGGATCGCCAGCCCCTGGTACGCCTCCATGCGTTGGAGCAGGTAGCTGACCTCGATGTTGGCGTAGCGGTCGTGGGAGTCCCGGACCTGGCTGCGCTTGCCGAAGAGCGCGTCGGCCTCGTCGAAGAACAGGATCGCGCCGCCGGGCTCGGCCGCGTCGAACAACCGCCGCAGGTTCTTCTCCGTCTCGCCGATGTACTTGCTGACCGCCGCCGACAAGTCGATGCGGTAGAGGTCGAGGCCCAGGTGCCGGGCGAGCACCTCGGCCGCCATGGTCTTGCCCGTGCCACTGGGCCCGGTGAACAGGGCGCTGATGCCCAGGCCCCGGGTGACCCGGTCACCGAAGCCCCAGTCCTGGTACACCGTCCCACGCTGCGCCACCTGGTCGGCGATCTGCCGGAGCACGCCCAGTTGCTCGGCGGGCAGCACGATGTCCTCCCACCCGACCCGCGGCTCCAGCCGCTGGGCCAGGGCCCCCAGACGCGGCCGGGCGCGCGCCAGGCAGCCCTGCCAGGCGGCATCCGGGTCGCCGCCCGCCGCGGCGGCGATCTCGTCGATCGCGGCGAGGTCCAGGGCGAACTGGTCGGCCAGCCGGTCCGCGTCGGCCGGCCCGAACACCGTGCCCCATGCCGCGCTCCGTTCGGCGGCGGACGGCGGCGCGATGTCCACTGCCGTCGTCGGTGCGGGCACGCCGGGTCTGCTCTCCCGGGTGGCCAGGAAGCACGGTCCGCCGCTGCGTTCCAGGAAACGGCCGATTCGACGCGTCGAGTCCCGCTCGTCGCCCGGCCCGTCGTCGTCCGGCCCGAAGCCGGTCCCGTCGTCGTCCGCGTCGACGTAGAGGGCGAGCGGCAGCAGCCGGGCTTCGCGCTGCCAGAGCCGGGCGACCGTGTCGAGCTCGGCCGCCGTGCCCGGGATCAGGGCCAACGGCAGCCGGTACAGCAGCAGACCCGCAGCGGCGGCGCACTGCGCGGCCACCGTCCGCTTGCTCTCCCGGTCGGCGCCGAGGAGCTGGATCACCGCCGGCCGCCGGTCGGGCTGCTCGGGTGCCCCGAGCCAGTGCGCGGTGATCTGCTCGACGGCCGCGTGCTGCGAAGGTGACGGCCCGGCCTTCCCCGTCGGCGGCACCACCTGTCTCACCAGGGGTTCCAGGCGTTCGTCGAGGTAGTCGAGCCCCTTGAGGTGGTCGACGATGCGTTCGTCGGCGCGCAGCGGGCTGCTCACCAGGGTCTGCCCGGCCGACCGCCCGACTTCGACCAGCTGCCACCAGCGCAGCCCGCGGTACGGGGAGAGCGTGTCCCAGGCCGGGTCGGGGAAGAGGGACAGGGCCAACGCGAAGGTCGGATCGGACATCCGGTCGGAGCCCTGGGCCCGCGCGTACAGCTCGACGATGCCGGGGTCGAGCGCCGGGGCGGTGCAGAGCAGCAGCGTGTTCTGCTCGAACGGTGAGAGCCCGAGCAGGCGGCCGAGGCTGATCAGGGCGGGCGGCGGGTCGGCCGCGCCCGCCCGTGCCATCTCCTCGGCCGCGGCGGCCAGCCGGGCTTCGGTGACGGGTTGTGCGGCGGAGTCCGAGGCTGACGGGGTGTCCACCGGCGTCGGGAGGCTGTCGGCGTGGCGGCGCAGGAGCAGCCGGAGCCACCCGAGCGCGGCGGTCAGGTAGTGGCTGTTGGCCGCCTCCCAGCTCTCCGCGGCCGGCACGTCGCCGGTGCCGCCGTCCGGCCGCGCGACGGGTTGCTGTCCGGGTGCGGTCGTCATGTGACCACCACCGCCGCGGCCGTGTCGAACTCCGGCGGCGTGGCAGTGGGGTCGAGCAGCGGGCTGTCCGCGCCGTCGACCCGCAGCCTCAGGGCGTACCGGCCGGGCTGGGCCTTGGTCAGCCGGAACACCAGCGTGCTGCTCGAGTCGGCGAACGGTTCGGCCGGCACCGGCAGGTCCCCGACCAGCAACAGCACCGTCTGGTCGGTCCGCACCGGCGGCGCACACCGAACGCGGAGCACCGCGGTGCCGGCGGCGTCCCGCGCGACCTGCATCGGCAGTTCGTTGGTGATCCGCGGCGCGACGCCGAGCGGCACGGCCGTACTGGACTGTCGGGTGCCGTCGGCGGCTTCCAGCCGGACCGTCGCCGACCAGAGGCCGGCTCCGATGTCGGCGGGGAGGGTGGCGCGCAGCGCGCCGCCGTCGGCCGGCTGCGCGGGACACTCGACCGGGCCGCCCAGCCGGGGGTGGGTGAGGCGCAGGACCGGTGTTCCGGCGTCGAGGCCCGTGCCGGTGACCAGCAGCTGTGCACCCGGCAGCGCCACTGCCGGGGTGATCGCTCGTAGGGTGGGCGGCCGGCCTGCGGCGCCCACGGTGGCCAGCGGCCCGCGGTCCTGCGCGCCGCTGCGCACCACGGGCAGGGGCGAACGTCCGGGGTCGGCACTGTCGAGCAGCACGATCCGCGCCTCGTAGGCGGCCGAGGTGCGGTACTGGCTCTGGAAGGCCGTCCACAGCTTGGAGATGTCCTCCGTCCCCAGCCCGACCGGGGTGAGGCGGACGCGTTCGGTCTGCCGGTGGAGGTCGCTGAACGGGGCGGCGGAGCGGAGGTCCGCGGGCCGCAGCTCGGGGTGGTCGTGCAGGGTCGCCATCGCGGCGCCGAGGATGCGGTGCGCCGCCGAGTCCTGGGAGTCGGCGCTCGTGTACGGGGTGATCAGGTAGTGCAGTACCAGCGGCAGCGCGGGGCGGCGGGTCTCTCCCGGGCGGGTGCCCTCAGGGTCGAGGTTGCGCATCGTGCCGTCGATGGTCGTCCGGTAGAGGAAGACGTTGAGTACGGCGTCGGTGTGCTCGGCGGCGACCTCGTCCGGCGGGCGTGCGGTGACCGTGGTGCCGGGCACCAGGGAGCCCACCGCGCTCTGCAGGATCGCGCGCAGCGTGTCCGTCACGGCGGCCACCGCGAAGGCGTCGCTCACGTCCGCCTCCGGAGGTACTCGTCGAGGCTGAGCGTGGGCTGACGCACGGTGGGGCGCGCGGCAGCGGGTGCGGCCGCGCGCGGGGCCGCCCGGACCTCGAGCCGGTCGATGGTGATTCGGACGACCGTCTCGGGCGTCGGCGCCGCAGCGGCCGTCCGGGTCCCGGAGGGCATCGCGGCGCCCGTTCGCAGCTCGGTGGACGGCGGGCGGACAGCGTACGAGGGGGTGCCCGGCCGGGAGCGCAAGGCGTCCGAGGACGAGTCGGGCGGGGTGTGGGCGGGGCCTGTCCGCGGTGGTGCGCCTGCGGGCTGTGGCGCGCCCGGTGCGGCCGTCCGGGACGGGCCGGACGACGGAGGCGAGACGGGCGGCGGCGGAGGGGGGCCCGGCCGGGCCGTGTGCCGCGCGGCCCGGGCCTCGGCAGCCGGCCGACCGGAGTCGTCGGCGGGCGGCGCGGGGGTGTCGGCGGCCTGCGAAGCCGGGGCTTGCCGGCCCCGCGTCGGGGTTACCTCGGCCACCGGCCCGGCCGTCGCGGCACGTACGGCTCCTGGGCGGACGTCGGTAGTGGCCTGGGGTTGGCCGTGATGGTGCTGCGTGTGGCCGGTGCGTGCCGCTCTCGGGTGGACGTTGGTAGTGGCCTGGGGTTGGCCGTGATGGTGCTGCGTGTGGTCGGTGCGTGCCGCTCTCGGGTGGACATCGGCAGCAGCCTGGGGGCGGTCGCCATGGTCCTGCGTGCGGTCGGTGGGTGGGGCTCCCGGTGGCCGGACCGGCGACGGGGCGGGCGCCGTCGGTGTGAGCTGTGGACGGTCGTGCCCGCGGTCCGTTCGCGGCGGCCGCTGCTGTGCGGGCGCGCCGGGTGGCGCGGCAGCCCCTTGCTCCGTCGGCAGCGGCGCAGGCGCCGGAACGGCGGCCGCGTCGTCCACCGTGCGCAGCACGGGCGCGCCGGGGTCGAACAGGCTCGGCAGCAGGGGCCGCAGCCTCGGCCCGGGCTCGCCGAGCAGGCGGCCGACGAAGTCGTTCATCGGGCCGCCGTCTCGAGGTAGAACCGTCGCCGGGCCGGGCTGACCGCGAGCACCTCCGACTCCGTCCAGCCGTACGCCCGCGCGAGAACGGCCACCTCGTGGAGCAGTCGCCTGGCGTAGCGTTCGATCTCGGCCCAGTGGTGCTCGGCGATGTCGAGCGCCGCCGACCAGGTGTGGCCGCAGTCCGGGCAGGTGAGCGGCACGGTGGTGTCGGCTCCCGGGTCGAGGTCGGCGAGGTGCCCGGCCACCGCTTCGAGGACCGCGTCGGGCAGGGTGTCCGTGGCGGGTTCGACGGCGAGCAGGCAGCGGGTGAGCAGGGCACGGCGGGCGTCGGGTGCGGCAGGGTCGACGGCCAGCAGGTCCCCCGCGGTCAGCGGGCGGTAGCGGACCTCGTAGCCCTCGGCGCGCAGGCTGCCGGTGGCCGGGCGTGCGCCCGGGACGGTGCGGTGGCGGGGCGGGCGCAGCTCGTCCGTGGTGACGGTGGCGTCGAGTTGTGCGGCGCAGCCCGGGCAGTCGGTGGTGCACGGGAGCGCGGCGCCGAACGAGCTCTCGCGCAGATCCAGCAGGAGCGCGTGGAGGCCGGCCAGCGTGAGATCGGTGACGGGGCCGGCCTCGGCCGCGGCCGCGAGCATCAGGGCCCGGGCGCGTGAGCTCTGCCCCTGCCCCGACTCCCAGATGTCCAGCAGGCACGCCTCGGTCAGCTGTGGCGTCACCACGTCATCCCGACGCCGTATCGGTGAACTGCGACAGCTGCGGCGGGTTCGTCCGTTCCCTGACCCAGCCGTGGTGCTCGATCTTGATGTGCTCGATGGCGACCGCGTTGGCGTTCGCGTCGAGATCCGAAAGGGCCTGGTACTCCGAGACCCAGCAGTCGTGGACGGAGTAGGAGAGCACCTGCTGGCCGGACTCGTCGAAGACGTCGATGACGAGATCCCGGCGGAAGTCCTTGAGCGAGGTCTCCAGGCCGCCCGCCGAATTGCGCAGGCTCCACACCTTGTTGGCCCATTCCTCGAAGGCCGTGTCGACCGTGCAGCCGCGTTCCAGCGTGATGGCCTCGTACTCGGTCCGGCCGGGCAGCTTGTGGCTCGTACCGGGGCTGCCACCGTCCCGGTGCTTGATCACCTCGGTGGTCCGCTTCAGGCCGCTGACCTTGCTGACCCCGGCGACGTACTCGGTGGTCCCGCCGAACTTGACCCGGAACCGGAAGTTCTTGAAAGGGTCCCGGCGTGTGATTTCTGGCATCGGTGGCCGTCCTCCTAGACCTGGATCTGCCCGGCGAGCTGCTGAATGTGGACGATCACGAACTCGGCGGGCTTCAGCGGAGCGAAGCCGACCAGGATGTTGACGATTCCGCGGTCGATGTCGTTCTGCGGGTTGTTCTCCCGGTCGCACTTCACGTGGTACGCCTCGTCGGGGGTGCGTCCCTGGAACGCGCCCTCCCGGAAGAGCGAGTTCATGAAGGCTCCGACGTTCAGCCGGATCGACGCCCAGAGCGGTTCGTCGTTGGGTTCGAACACCACCCACTGCGTGCCCCGGAAGAGGCTCTCCTCCACGAAGAGGGCGAGGCGCCGCACGGGCAGGTACTTCCACTCGTCGGTGAGCCGGTCGGCCCCGCGCATGGTCCGCGCGCCCCAGGCCACCGGCCCCACGGCCGGCAACACGCGCAGGCAGTTGACACCGAGTGGGTTGAGGAGGCCGTTCTCCGCATCGGTCAGCAGCGTTTCCAGCCCGGTCACGCCGTTGAGTGACGCGTCGGTGCCGGCCGCGGCCTTCCACACGCCGCGGCTCACGTCGGTGCGGGCGTGGACGCCGGCCATCACCCCGCAGGGCGGGTATGAGTCCGTGCGGCCTGCGTTCAGGGAGTCGGGCGCCTGCACCCGGGGGTAGTAGATGGCGGCGTTCCGGGCCGACAGTCCCAGGGCCGGCAGCGCCGACACGTTGTTGACCGATTGTTGGCGTGTGATGGCTGCGGCCACATCTCTGGCCGCTGCGCCGTTCCAGCTTTTCGGCGGGTCGACGAGGAGGATCGCGCGCCGGTCGACGCAGAGATTTGCCGCATCGGACAACAGGTCGTCGGGGCAGCCGGGCAAGCAGAGCAGGTTGAAGATGTCGGTCTTGAGGAGCGCGTAGATGCCCTTCTTGTCGGCCTCGCCGGTCTCATCGCCCTTGTCGGCTTCGCCGGTCTTACCGCCCTTGTCGGTCTTTTCGGTCTTACCGCCCCGGTACTCCGCAATAAGGGGCATCACGTCCTTGTCGGGGACGGTGGTGGTGCTGTCCGCGGTCACGGGGGTCGTGAATTTCAGCGGGGCGGCAGTAGCCGTGGGTGCGGGCGCGGGTGCGGGCGCGGGCGCATCCGTACCGCCGTCGCCGTGTGAACTCTCCCCGGATGCCCCGTTGCCGGTGTGGGGGGTTGTCGTGGCCTGTGGCTTGTCCGGCGAGGGGTCGGCGAACGGGTCATCGCCCGTCTTCGGGTCGGCGTTCTTGAGCGGTCGGACGCCGTTGCCCGACGTTCTGAACACGACGAGCTGTGAGGTGCGCAGCACGTTCTGGAGACTGAGAGGGTCCGTGTCGTCAACGCTGACGTAGGGATACGTCTCCTGCGCTCCGGTGTCGGTGTCTCGGATCGTCAGGCTGTACAGGTTGGCGTTCGCCGTGTCGTGGTCGTCGTACTCGACCCGGGCACGGAGACTCATGGCCCAGACGCCAGGGCTGGTCGGCTCCAGAGTCGGCCGTGTGTCAGCGCCGGCCGTTGGCTTGTCGCCGATCGGGAGGGTCAGCGGCGGCATATCTCCGATGATTCGGACGATCTCGGCCTCGCTGCCGCCGTTCGCGTAGAACTGGTAGACGGCGTAGCTCATTGGGCTGTCGGCGTGGAGCCCGCCGAAGATGGCCTGGTAGTCGGCCCAGGACGTGATGTGGACAGGATCGTCGACCCGGCCGCGAGGGGCGTAGCCGACGAAGGCGGCGATCGAGGTCGGCACTCCGGTGATGGTCCGCACCGAACTCGGGACCTCTTCGATGTAGACACCCGGATAGGTGATGTTCACAGGCATGGAAAGCCTCTTTTCTCCAGCCCGGTGAGCGCCGGTCCGGTCAGCCGCCGACCAATTCCCCCGGCGAACATAAGCAGGCAGGGCGGCGGGCGGCGCCCTGACGGGCTGGGGCTCCGCTGATCAGGTGATCACCGCCAGCCGAACAGCCCTGGAGGCCCGCGTCGGCCGCCCGGCGGGGGCCACCGGGCGGTCGCCGTCGGCGCTGCCCTGCGTTCATCGGATGGGCCCGCCGGTTCCGGGGCGCCGACCTGCCCGGCGGCGTGTTCGGCCGTCCGGCGGCTTCGCGCATGCACATCGCCGAGCCGGGTGGCAGCGTGGAGGTGTCATGACCCGGATGCGCGGGGACGGCCTGGATGCACGGAGTGGACAGCCCTGCCCATGGGGGTGCGGAACCGGGCGGACCGGGCGAACACCGGTCCGCCTGGGGTCGGCTGCGCTCGCGGCTGCGGGTGCGCAGTGTCGCCGGGCAGGTGTTCCTGTGGATGCTGGTCGTGGTGGTGCTGCTGGTCGCCGCGGCGCTGACGGCGGTCATTCTGCAGGCCCGGAGCTACGCCACGAGTGATGCCGAGCACCGTACGCGGGCCGCAGCCATCACCCTGGCGCAGGTCCCCACCGTGGTGGACGCTCTGGGCAGCGCCAACCCGACCGCGGTGCTGCAGCCGTTGGCCCTGGACATCACGAAGAAGGGCGGCTTCGACTACGTCGTGATCGCCAGTCCCGATGGGATCCGCTACGCCCAGACCATCCATCCCGAGCTGATCGGGCAGCACCTCATCGGCCCGTACCAGCCGGCCCTCAAGGGGCCGATCACCATCAGCTTCACCGCGCCCATCGGACGGGTCGTGGAAAGCAGCGCGCCGGTCACCAGGCCGGACGGTTCGGTCGTCGGCCTGGTCCAGGTCGGCTACACCGTCGCGCACGCGGGCAGCGCGGTGAGTCGACTGCTGCCGGTCCTGTTGGGCGGTGCGGCGGCGGCGCTCGCCGTGGGCACGGGCGGGGCAGTGCTGGTGCGGCGGCGGCTGCGCCGCCAGACGCACGGCCTGGGCCCGGCCGAGATGACGCGGATGTACGAGCACCACGACGCGGTGCTGCACGCGGTCCGCGAGGGCGTGCTGATCGTCGGTGGGGACGGGCGGGCGCTGCTGGCGAACGACGAGGCCCGGCGGCTGCTGGAGCTGCCTGCGGAGGTGGAGGGGCGGCCGGTCGCCGAGCTCGGGCTCGATCCGGGGCTGGCCGAGTTGCTGGCATCCGGGCGGGCCGTAACCGACGAGGTGCACCCGGCCGGGGACCGGTTGCTCGCCGTCAACATCCGCCCCACCGCGCCGTTCGGCGGCGGGCCCGGCAGCGTCGCGACGATCCGCGACACCACCGAGCTGCGGGCGCTGGCCGGGCAGGCCGAGGCGGCCCGGGCCCGGCTGAAGCTGCTCTACGACGCGGGGCTGCGGGTCGGCACCACCCTGGACGTGGCGCGCACCGCCCAGGAGCTGGCGGATGCGACGGTTCCCCGGTTCGCGGACTTCGCCACGGTCGAGCTGGCCGAGGCGGTGCTGCGCGGTGACGAGCCGCTTCCGGGCACGGGCACCGCGGGAGGCCCGCGGATCCGCCGCGTGGCCGTCGGAGGCATCCGGGAGGACTGGCCGTTCTACCCGGTGGGCTCGCAGATCAGCCCGCTGCCGGGCACGCCGGAGGCCACCGCCCTGGAGAGCGGGCGGGCCACGCTGGTGGCCGATCTGCGTCAGGCGCACGCCTGGCGGGCGCGCGACCCGCAGAGCGCCGACCGGATCGTCGCGTACGGGGTCCACTCGCTGATCTCCGCGCCGCTCAAGGCGCGCGGCCTGACCCTGGGCACGGTCACTTTCTGGCGCGCGGGGGAGTCCGCACCGTTCGAGCAGGAGGACGTCGCCTTCGCCGAGGAATTGGTCGCCCGTGCGGCGATGTGCGTCGACAACGCCCGCCGCTACACCCGTGAGTCCCGGATGGCCGAGACGCTGCAGCGCAGCCTGCTGCCCCGGGGACTGCCCGAGCAGAGTGCCCTGGAGGTGGCCTACCGCTACCGGCCGGCGCAGCAGGGGGTCGGCGGGGACTGGTTCGACGTCGTCCCGCTGCCCGGCTTCCGCGTGGCACTGGTCGTCGGCGACGTCGTCGGCCACGGCCTGCACGCCGCCGCCACCATGGGCCGACTGCGCACCGCCGTGCTCAACTTCTCCGCCCTCGACCTGCCCCCGGACGAGCTGCTCGCCCGCCTCGACGAACTGGTCGCCCGGCTCGACCCCGGCGGGGCCGCCGAGGACGAGGAGACGGCCGGCGTCACGGGCGCCACCTGCCTGTACGCGATCTACGACCCGGTCTCCGGACACTGCGCCGTGGCGCGGGCGGGCCACCCACCGCCCGCCCTGGTGCGGACCGACGGCAGCGTGGAGTACGTCGACCTGCCCGCCGGGCCACCACTCGGCGTGGGCGGCCTGCCCTTCGAAACCACCGAACTCCAGCTGGCACCCGGCACCGCACTGGTCCTCTACACCGACGGACTCGTCACCAACCGCGAGCGCGATCTCGGCAGCGGACTCACCGCACTACGTGCCGCCCTGGTGGGCACCCACGCGGACGGATCCCCGGACGACACCTGCCGGGCCGTGTTCGAGGCGCTCGTCCCGCCACACCCGAGCGACGACATCGCACTCCTCGTCGCCCGCACGCACCTGCTCGAACCCGACCAGGTGGCCACCTGGGACGTACCCGACGACTTCGCCGCCGTCTCCCGCATCCGCAGCGCATGCGCCGACCAGCTGACCGCCTGGGGCCTGGAGGAACTGAGCTTCACCACCGAGCTGATCCTCAGCGAGCTGATCACCAACGCCGTCCGCTACGGCACCCTGCCGATCCGCGTCCGCATGCTGCGCGACACCAGCCTGGTCTGCGAGGTCTCCGACAGCAGCAGCACCGCCCCGCACCTGCGCTACGCCGACGCCACGGACGAAGGAGGCCGGGGCCTGTTCCTGGTGGCCCAGCTGGCCGAACGGTGGGGGACGAGGTACACGGCCCGGGGCAAGGTCATCTGGTCCGAGCAACCACTGACCGCACCCGAGTTCCAGTTCGAGGCGATGCTGCAGTAGCCCGGACCGCGGGCACTGCGGGTGCCGATGCGCCATCCGTACAGGTCGCGGCTTGCCCGAAGGTCGCGGAGCGCGCCCGCCACGTGGTCGAGTCGACCACCCGGGCGGAGCCGGTCGTCCTGTGTGCCGGGGACCCGGCCGGCAGGTCCCCCGCGTCGGTGCAGTGCGCCCGGGAGGCGGGCGCGGCCACTCCTCCGCCGGTGCCGGCCGGTATCGTTGATCACCGAAGACAGGTCTTCCGAGACGCCCGGTCCGGCCGCGCCGGCCGGTCACAGCGGAAGGACGACTCGATGGATCGCTGGGACGCGGAGCACGCCGGTGACGGCAGGACCCCGGCCGGGGTCGACGAGTTGGAGGAACAACTGCGTGAGCTGGCCGACGCCCGCGGCCGGATGACCGGCCTGCTGCAGGCCGTCCTCGCGATCAGCCGCGACCTCGAACTCCCGGTGGTGCTGGACCGAATCGTGACGACCGCGATGGACCTGGCCGGGGCCCGTTACGGGGCACTGGGCGTCCTCGACGATGACGGCACCCGGCTGGCCGACTTCGTCCCGGTGGGCCTGGACGACCAGCAGCGCGCCCGCCTGGCCGGAGTCGACCTGCCCACCGGCCGCGGGCTGCTCGGCCGCCTGATCCACGACCCGCGGCCGCTGCGCGTCGACGACCTCGCCGCCCACCCCGACGCGGTCGGCTTCCCACCGGGCCATCCGCCCATGCGGACCCTGCTCGGCGTCGCCATCAGCGTCCGCGGCCGCGTCTACGGAAACCTGTACCTCGCCGACAAACACGACGGTGAACCGTTCGACGTCGACGACGAAACCCTGATCACCGCCCTGGCCGGAGCCGCCGGCGTGGCGATCGAGAACGCCCGCCTCTACAGCCGCCTGCGCACCGGCGCCGAGCAGTTCCAGCGGCTGCTGCTCCCGGTCCTGCCGACGCTGACCCCGCTCGCCGCGTGGGCCGACTACCGGCCCGCCACGGAGCCCGCCCTGCTCGGCGGCGACTGGTACGACGCCCTGGCCCTCCCCGACGGCACCCGGACCGCGGTCATCGGCGACGTGGCCGGCCACGACCTGAGTGCCGCCGCCACCATGGCACAGGTGCGCAACATGCTGCGCGCGCTGGCCCAGGACGGTGCCGCGCCGCCCAGCGAGGTCCTCACCCGGCTCGACCGCGCCGTGCACGCCCTCCCCGACGTTCCGATGGCCACCGCCTGCCTCATCCGGCTGGAACCACGCGGCGGGCGTTGGACGCTGCGCTGGAGCAACGCCGGCCACCTGGCGCCCCTGCTCGTCACCGGGGACGGCACCGCCCGCTACCTGGACACCGACCCCGACCTGCCGATCGGCGTCGACCTGAGCCTGCCGCGCCTCGACCACGTACGCGCCCTCCCGCCGCGAGCCACCCTGGTGATGTTCACCGACGGGCTCGTCGAGCATCCCGCCCTGCCCCTGGAGGCCGGACTGGAAGCCATTGCCGCGACCGCCGCCTCCCTGGCGGACCGGCCACTGGACGAACTCGGGACGGCCCTGGTCGAGGCCCGCCCGGGAGACGTCCACGACGACCTCGCCGTGCTGCTCCTGCGCCTGCCCGGCGCGGGGTGAAGCCCCGGGCGAGCCGGCCGCGGTGAACTGCTCCGGGTCGAGCGAGATCTTCCCCTCCTCCGTCAACTCTCCACGGATATCCCGGGATTGACGGACGATCGCGGCTCGGTGGATGCGCAGCGCGCGCGGTGCCACCGGGCTGCCGACGAAGACCGGCACGGAGGCCGGGATCCTGTCCGCGCGCTTGAGCTCCGCGAACTGGAGCAGACGTACACCGCCAAGGCGTTCGCGGCGCTGCTGGAGTTGGAGGCGGTAGGGCGTTTCGCGGGGGAGCCGGTGGTTTCCTCAACACCTTCGGCCCGAGGTAGCGGCCCGTCAGGGGAGCAGGCGCGCACACGGCTCGGACCGGTCCATGCAATCCCGTGCGCATGGTTGATCAAAAGTGATTGCGGGCACTATAAAGCAAGCATCCATGAGCACTGATGAGCAGAACTGTGCACGAGAGGAGCGGCATGAGCCACGTCGGGCAGGAGATCGCCAGCCAGCCGGAGTGCTGGCGCCGGGCACTGGGCCTGAAGCCCGCCGGGCTTCCGGAGAACGGCGACCGGGTGGCCGTCATCGGGTGCGGCACCTCGCTGTACATCGCGCAGGCGTACGCGTCACTGCGCGAGGCCGCCGGACTCGGGGAGACCGACGCCTTCGCGGCCTCCGAGTTCCCGGCCGCCCGCGGCTACGACCGGCTGGTCGCCATCAGCCGTTCCGGCACGACGACCGAGGTGCTCGCCGCCCTCGCCCGCGCCGGGCACATCCCCAGCACGGCGCTCACCGGCGACCTCGACACACCGATCAGCTCGGCCGCGAGCACCGTCGTCGACCTGGGGTTCGCCGACGAGAAGTCCGTGGTGCAGACCCGCTTCGCCACCACGGCGCTCGCGCTGCTGCGCGGCCACCTGGGCCTCGCCCCGGCCGACCTGCCCGAGCAGGCCGAGCGGGCGCTGGTCGAGCCCCTGCCCGAAGGCGCCGTCGCCGCGGGCCAGTTCACCTTCGTCGGCACCGGCTGGACGGTCGGCCTGGCCAACGAGGCGGCGCTCAAGCTGCGCGAGGCCTCCGGCGCCTGGACCGAGTCCTACCCGGCGATGGAGTACCGGCACGGCCCGATCAGCATCGCCGCCCCGGGCCGCGTGGTGTGGTTCCTCGGCGAGCCGCCGACCGGGCTGCTGGAGCAGGTCCGGGGCATCGGCGCGGTCACCTCGGTGACCGACCTCGACCCGCTGGCCGACCTGGTGCGCGCCCAGCGCCTGGCCGTGGAGCTGGCCACGGCCGGCGGCCTGGACCCCGACCAGCCGCGCAACCTGACCCGCTCGATCGTGCTGGCCCAGCCGTGACCACCGTGATCGCCCTCGATGTCGGCGGCACCTGCATCAAGGGCGGCGCGGCCGGCGAGGACGGCATCCTGCGGGAGACCGACCGCTGGTTCACCGGCGCCGAGCGCGGTCCGGAGGCGGTGCTGGAGACGGTGCTGGCGGCCGCCCGCGAGCTGGCCGACCGGCACGGTCCGGCGGCGGCGGGCATCGCGGTGCCCGGCATCGTCGACGAGACGTCAGGGACCTCGGTCCTCGCGGCCAACCTCGGCTGGCGCCAACTGCCCGTCCGGGACCGGCTGGCCGAGGAGCTGGGCCTCCCGGTGGCGCTGGGCCACGACGTGCGGGCCGGCGGCCTGGCGGAAGCGCGCATCGGCGCGGGACGCGGCAGCCGGGACTTCCTCTTCGTCCCGGTCGGCACCGGGATCGCCGCGGCCGTCATGGCCGACGGACAGGCGGTGACCGGCAGCCACGTACGGGCCGGGGAGCTGGGGCACCTGGTGGTCCGGCCCGGCGGGGAAGCCTGCCCCTGCGGCGGCCGGGGCTGCCTGGAGACCGTCGCCTCCGCGGCCGCCATCGCCCGCCGCTACGCCGCCGCCACCGGGGAGGGCGGCGCGACCGCCGAGGACGTCGGCGAACGCGTCGCCGCCGGGGACCAGGCCGCTGTCACGGTCTGGAGCGAGGCGATCGAGGCGCTCGCCGACGCCCTGACCGCCGCCATCACGCTGCTCGACCCCGAGCGCGTCGTGGTCGGCGGCGGCCTCGCCCGGGCCGGCGACCCGTACTTCACACCCCTGCGCGCGGCGGTCGCCGAGCGGCTCACTTTCCAGACGCTGCCGCAGATCCTCCCCGCCGAGCTCGGCCGCGAGGCCGGCTGCCAGGGCGCCGCCCTGCTGGCCCGTGACCTGCTGGCCCACGACCTGCTGCAGCGAAAGGCCGCCGGGTGATCCTGACCGTCACGCCGAACGCCGCGCTCGATGTCACCTACCGGGTCGACCGGCTGCGCCCGCGAGGGAGCAACCGGGTGCGGACCATGGCCGAGCGGGCCGGCGGCAAGGGCGTCAACGTGGCCCGGGTGCTGCACGCCCTCGGCCGCGAGACCGTGGTCACCGGCTTCGCCGGAGGTGCGGCGGGCGCGGCGCTGCGGCGCGACCTCGCCGCCGCCCGCCTGCCCGCACGCCTGCTGCCGATCGCCGCGGAGACCCGCCGCACGGTGGCCGTGGTGGACGAGAGCGCCGGGGACACCACCATCCTGCTCGAACCCGGCCCGGCGGTCTCGACCGAGGACTGGGCCCGGCTGCTCGACCACCTCGACCGCCTCCTGCCCCGGGCTTCGGCGGCGGTGTTCTCCGGCAGCCTGCCGCCGGGCGCGCCCGAAGACGCGTACGGCCGGCTGGTGCGGCTGGCCCACGCGCACCGAGTCCCGGCGGTGGTCGACGCGGACGGTGCCGCTCTGCGGGCCGCGCTGGCGGCCGGCCCCGACCTGGTCAAGCCGAACGCCGACGAACTGGCCGCCGCCACCGGCCTGGCGGACCCCGTCGCCGCCGCAGGCGCACTGGTCGACGGCGGGGCCGGGGCGGTGGTCGCCTCGCTCGGCCCCGACGGCCTCATCGCCGTCACACCGCAGGGGAGTTGGCGGGCCAGGCCGCCGGAGCACCTGGCGGGAAACCCCACCGGAGCGGGTGACGCCGCGGTGGCCGCCCTCACCCTCGGCCTGGTCGACGCGACTCCATGGCCGGAACGGCTGGCCGAGGCGGTGGCCCTGTCCGCCGCCGCCGCGTGCGCCCCGCTGGCCGGCGACTTCGACCCCGACGTCCGCCGCCGCCTGCGACCGCTGGTGGATGTCCGACCTCTCCGCCCGCAGAGGAGCCCCCGATGCCCTTGACCGGAACCGGCGCCATCGTCACCCCCGCGGCGGACGCCGCGTGCGGGGTGGGCGCCTTCAACGTCATCCAGCTCGAACACGCCCAGGCCATCGTGGCGGGAGCCGAGGCCGCCGGAGCCCCGGTGGTCCTGCAGCTGAGCGAGAACGCCGTGCGCTACCACGGGGCGCTCGCCCCGATGGCCTCCGCCGTGCTCGCCACCGCCCGCACCGCCGCGGTACCGGTCGCGGTCCACCTCGACCACGCCACCTCGGCCGACCTGGTGGCCGAGGCCGTCGAACTCGGTTTCTCCTCGGTCATGTTCGACGCGTCCGTGCTGCCGTACGAGGAGAACGTCCGAGCCACCGCGGAGGTGGTCGCCCGCTGCCACGCGGTGGGCGTGTGGGTGGAGGCCGAGCTCGGCCAGGTCGGCGGCAAGGACGGGGTGCACGCCCCGGGCGCCCGGACCGATCCCGGCGAGGCCGCCGCCTTCGTCGCCGCGACGGGCGTCGACGCCCTGGCGGTCGCCGTCGGGACCTCCCACGCCATGCTCACCCGCGACGCCGTCCTCGACTTCGACCTGATCGCCGAACTGCGGGGGGCTGTTCCGGTGCCGCTGGTCCTGCACGGCTCCTCCGGGGTGGCCGACGAGCACCTGACCCGCGCGGTCGAGCACGGCATGACCAAGGTCAACATCGCCACCCACCTCAACCAGGTCTTCACCGGCGCCGTGCGGCGCACCCTCGACGACGACCCGTCGCTCGTCGACACCCGCCGCTACCTGGGCTCCGGCCGGACGGCCGTGGCGGCGGAGGTCACCCGCCTGCTGCGCGTCCTCATGGCGCCGACGACCTGAGGGCGCCGATGAGCCGAGGCCAGTCCCGGGCGGGAGCGTCTGGCCCGACGAGGTCGCCCAGCACGAGTTGCTCGAACCGATCCTCGGGGGGCGAGAATGCGTTCGGTGCGATTCGAGTCGAAAGGAAGCAGATGAGCGGAATCCCGGTGGAGATCGACACCCCGGACATCATGGTCGAGCTGGATGTGCTGGACCGGAACATCGAGCGCATGGCAGCCGCACTACGGGCCAGGGGACTGCGGCTGCGCCCTCATGCCAAGACTCACAAGATGCCGGAGATCGCAGCGCGGCAGCTCGGCGCGGGGGCGGTCGGGCTGACGGTGGCGACCATCGGGGAGGCCGAGGTCTTCGCGGAGCACGGCGTCGCCGATCTCTTCATCGCCTATCCGCTCTGGATCGGGCCCCGGCAGGCGGAACGGCTGCGCCGGCTCGGCACCCGGGCCAGGATCGCGATCGGAACGGACTCCGTCGAAGCGGCCGAGAGCGCGGGCAGGCATCTCGGGGACGCGGCCGGCGACGTCGAGATCCTGGTGGAGATCGACAGCGGCCACCACCGCAGCGGCGTCCGCCCGCTTCACGCCGTGGAGGTGGCCCGGGCGGCGGCCCGCGCCGGGCTTCGCGTCGGGGGGGTGTTCACCTTCCCGGGCCACGGCTACGCACCGGAGATGCCCGAGAAGGCGGCCGAGGAGGAGGAGCAGGCCCTCGGGCAGGCCGCCGAACTGCTCGCAGCCGCAGGCTTCGAGGTCACGCGGGTGAGCGGCGGATCCACCCCCACCGCGGAGCTGACCGGGACCTCGGCGATCACCGAAGTGCGGCCGGGCGTCTACGTGTTCGGCGACGCCCAGCAGCTCGAACTCGGACGATGCGCCATGGAGGACATCGCGCTGACGGTCGCGGCGACCGTCGTCAGCCGTCACGAAGGGGACGGCACCACGCCGCGGCGGGTCGTCCTGGACGCGGGCAGCAAGATCCTCGGCGGTGACCGTCCCGCGTGGGCCACGGGCTTCGGCCGCCTCATGGACCACCCGGAGGCCCGCATCACGGCGCTGTCCGAGCACCACGCCACCGTGGTCTGGCCCGATGGCAGCGACCTGCCCGCGCTCGGGGAGCGGCTGCGCGTGATCCCCAACCACGTCTGCGTGGCAGTGAATCTCGTCGACGACGTCGCCGTGGTCAGCGGCGGCGAGATCGTGGACCGTTGGCGCGTGGCCGCACGCGGCAGGAACGCCTAGTCCGCGCGAACGCCGGCTGAGCCGGCTCCGGTGCGGGCCCGCGGAAGTTCGTGGAGGGCCGGCCGGAGCCGGCTGCGGTCGTTCTCCTCGAACCGACCCGGGGGGCGATACGGCCCGGAAACGATAGAAATGAGTTATGCGTGGATATTTGGGTCAGGTTCGGCGCAGGTTGCGGAAAGCTGCGACGAGATCCCGTGTGCCACGTCGGCTCCCCGGCCCGGGACGGGGCCACCAAGGGCACCAGGAGCTCGATCCACCCCGTCGGGGAAGGCCTTGGCTGCACCTACGGGGCTTGCGCTCCCTGCTGAACGTGCGCAGCCTCGCCGGCCGGATGTTCCTCCTGCAGCTGCCGATTGTGGTGCTGGTCGTCGCCGCTGCGCTGCTCACCCTCGTGGCACAGGCTCGGCGCGACATCATGGCGGATGCCCGCCACCGGACGCTGGTCGCCGCCCAGACGTTCGCGAACTCCCCGGGGATCCTGGCGGCGCTGGACAGCCCCGACCCGACCGCACTGCTGCAGCCGCACGCCGAGGCGGCCCGGAAGGCCGCCGGTGTCGACGCCATCATCGTGTACCGGTTGGACGGGATCACTCTCACCCACAGCGACCCGAGCCAGATCGGGAAGCACACCATCGGCCCCTACGCGCAGCCGGCGACCGGTAAGCCCTTCACCAGGACCTTCCGAGGGGACCTGGGCCTCTCCGTGATCTCAGCGGTCCCCGTCAGGGACGCCAACGGCTCGGTTGTCGCCATCGTCTCCTCGCCCGTCACGGTCGGGAGTGTGCGGCAGCGGGTGAACCGGCAGCTGCCGGTCGTGCTCGGGGGCGCAGCCGGGGCTCTTGCCATCGCCGCAGGCGGGGCGGGTCTGGTCAGCCGTCGGTTGCGGCGGCAGACGCACGGCCTGGCCCCGGCCGAGATGACCCGGATGTACGAGCACCACGACGCGGTCCTGCACGTGGTGCGGGAGGGCGTGCTGATCATCGGGGGTGACGGCCGACTGGTGCTGGCCAACGACGAGGCGCGTCGGCTGCTGGACCTGCCGGCGAACGCCGAGCGGCGCCACGTCGCCGGCCTCGGACTGGAGCCCGACCTCGCCGCGCTGCTGGCCTCCGACCGCCAGGCCACGGACGAGGTGCACCTGGCGGCCGACCGGCTGCTGGCGGTCAACAAGCGGCTCACCGCCCCTCGCGGAGCAGCCGGCAGCGTGGTGACGCTGCGGGACACCACGGAGCTGCGGGCCCTCTCCGGCAGGGCCGAGCTGGCCCGCGAACGGTTGAAGCTGCTCTACGACGCCGGGGTGCGGATCGGGACCACGTTGGATGTCACCCGCACGGCGGAGGAACTGGCGCAGGTGGCGGTCCCCCGGTTCGCCGACTTCGTCACCGTCGACCTCCTGGAGCCGGTCCTGCAGGGCGAGGAGCCGTCCGGTGCGGCCACCGAGATGCGCCGCGCCGCCCTTGTCGGCCTGGAGGGCGCCCATCCCCTCCACCCCGTCGGCGAGCTGGTCCGGCTTGTCGCCCCCCACCCCGCGGTGGCGGCCGGCCGCCGAGCGGTCCTCGTGCGGGACCTGAGCACCTCCGACGGCTGGCGGGCCCCGGACCCCGAAGGCGCGCGGCGAGTTGTCGACCACGGTATGCACTCCTTGGTCGCGGTCCCACTGCGGGCCCGTGGGGTGATGCTCGGGATGGTGGACTTCTGGCGGGCGAACGCCTCTCCGCCGTTCGAAGAGGAGGACGTGCCCATCGCCGAGGAGCTGGCCGTCCGGGCAGCGGTGTGCATCGACAGCGCCCGCCGCTACACCCGCGAGCACACCACGGCCGTGACCCTGCGGCGCAGTCTGCTGCCGCGCCGGGTGCCCGAGCAGACCGCCCTTGAGGTGGCCTACCGCTATCTGCCGGCCCGGGCCGGGGTGGGCGGGGACTGGCTCGACGTCATCCCGCTGTCCGGTGCCCGGGTGGCCCTGGTGGTCGGCGATGTCGTCGGCCACGGCCTGCGCGCCGCGGCCAACATGGGCCGGCTGCGCGTCGCCGTGCACAACTTCTCCACCCTGGATCTGCCTCCGGACGAGCTGCTGGGCCATCTGGACGAGCTGGTGGCCAAGATCGCCGCCGAGGAGGCCGCCGGGGAGAACGGGCCGGGGATCACCGGGGCCACCTGCCAGTACGTGATCTACGATCCCGTCGCCGGGCAGGTGGCCGCTGCCACCGCAGGCCATCCGGCGCTGGCGGTGGTGCGCCCCGACGGGACGGCGGCCTTCCCCCCGTTGCCGATCTCCCCTCCGCTGGGCCTGGGCGTCGGCCTGCCCTTCGAGAGCGCTGAGCTGACCGTGCCCGAGGGCGCCCGGCTGGTGCTCTTCACCGACGGCCTGATCGAGGCCCGCGACCGCGACCCGGACGCCGGCCTGGAGGCCCTGCGCGGTGCCTTGGCCGGGCCCGACCGCACCCCGGAGGCCACCTGCGCGGCGGTGATGGAGGCCATGCTGCCCGCCCGCCCCAGGGACGACATCGCACTGATGGTGGCCCGTGCGCGCCGACTCGACCCCGCGCAGGTCGCCGAGTGGGACGTGCCCCGTGACCCCGCGGCGGTAGCCCCGGTGCGCAATGCCTGCGTCCGCCGGCTGACGGACTGGGACCTGGGAGAGATCGCCTTCGCCGCCGAGCTCATCCTCAGCGAGCTGATCACCAACGCCGTCCGCTACGGCGCCGAGCCCATCACCGTCCGGCTGCTGCACAACGTGCCGATCGGGGGGAACCCCCGGCCGGACGCAGCGGGAGGCGCCGCCACGGGCGCCCTGATCTGCGAGGTCTCCGACGGCAGCAGCACCTCGCCCCACCTGCGCCGCGCCAAGGACACCGATGAGGGCGGCCGCGGCCTGTTCCTGGTCGCCCAGTTCGCCGAGCGATGGGGCACCCGCTACACGCACACCGGCAAGGTCATCTGGACCGAGCAATGCCTTCACGACGGCGACAGCCGGCCGGCGGAAGGCCTCGGCGAGGTCCTCCTCGCGCAATGGGACGACACGGCACTGTGAGGCGCCGACCCCGGGCTCCATCGGCCGGGACCGCGCCATCGCGCTGGCCGGTTAAGCTGGCCAAGAGGGGTCATCCATCGACCCGGTGGTTCCTCGCCTGGAGCAATCGTGACTGCACGTCGTGCCCGAGCACCGGCCGTCTGGCTCGCCCTCGCGGCACTGGGCCTGAGCGCCTGCGGCCACACGTCGACCGCCGGACCCGAGCGGCCGTCGGTGGCCACGTCGGCGAAGGACGCGGGCGGCATGGGCACACTGATCGCCGCGGCGCAGAAGGAGGGCACGCTCCGGGCGATCGCGCTTCCGCGTGACTGGGCCAACTACGGCGCCTTGATCGACGGCTTCGAGAAGAAGTACGGGATCGCGGTGACGGTCGACAATCCGTCGGGCTCCAGCCAGGACGAGATCGACGCCGTGAAGAAGAGCGGGGCCCAGCAGAACGCCCCCGACGTGATCGACGTGGGGGATCCGTTCGCGCGGGCAGCAGCCCGCGAGAACCTGCTCGCGCCGTACAGGGTCGCGGCGTACGACTCGATCCCGAGCTCGCACAAGGACCGGCAAGCCCGCTGGTACGACAACTACGGGGGCTACATGTCCATCGGCTGCGAAGCCAAGCCCGTCCGGACCTGTCCCCAGACCTTCGCCGATCTGCTGAAACCCGACTACCAGGGCGAGGTCGCACTCCACAGCGACCCCACCCGGTCCAATACCGCCTTCTCCAGCGTGTACGCCGCCGCCCTGGCGAACAACGGGTCGTTCGACGACATCCAGCCCGGTCTCGACTTCTTTGCCAAGCTCAAGAGAGCGGGCAACTTCAATCCACTCCCGGCCACCCCTGCCACGGTCGAGAATGGTCAGACGCCCATCAGCATCGACTGGGACTTCAACAACCTCCACTACACCGACGAGTTCCGCGGCAAGGTGGACTGGCAGGTCGCGATCCCCTTCGACGGCAGCTTCGCCCAGTACTACGCGCTGGCGATCAACAAGGACGCCCCGCACCCGGCGGCGGCGCGCCTGTGGCAGGAGTACCTGTTCAGCGCGGAGGGCCAGAACCTCCGGCTCGACGGCTTCGCACGCCCGGTGCTCATCGACGCCATGAAGAAGAACGGCACCCTCGACGAGGCCGCCGCCGCACGGCTGCCGACGGTCGAGGGAACACCGGAATTCCCGACGGATGCACAGACGGAGAAGGCACGGCAGACGGTCGTCGAGGGCTGGGCGAAGGCGGTCTCCGACTCCAACGCTCCAGGCTGAGCCCCCTTGCCTGGTGCTCCCGTGGTGCGCAGCGTCACCGGGCTGCTGCTGGGCAGCGTCGGCAAAGGCGCACTGGAGAAGGCGTTGAAGAAGTGCCCCGCCAGCTGCGCCGCGCGAGTGGTGGTGGGAGGCAGGTGCCAAGCTCGCCCGCGAGAGCGGCGCCCCCGTCCCCACCGCCGGAGGCGGTCGGGGCCGGAGGCCGGTTCGGGTGACAAGTGTGGTGTCCCCTCGGCGAGTTGACGGGCGGGCGGCCCGGATCAGCACCCACCGGCCGGGCCGGTGCTGTCCCGGACGACCAGCTCGGGGCGCAGCAGCTGGATCGAGTTGGCCGGGCCGCCCGATCTGGTGACGGCGCGCAGCAGCAGCTCGATCGCCTCGCGGGCCATCTCCCGCTTGGGGATGGCCACGCTGGTGAGCGCCGGCCGGGCGACCCCGACCTCCGGATTGTCGTCGTGTCCGACGATCGACAGGTCGTGCGGGACGGAGCGGCCTGCGGCCCGGGCGGCCTCCAGGGCGCCGAGGGCGAGGACGTCGTGGGTGGCGAAGACCGCGGTGGCGCCGGGATCGGCGGCCAGGGCCGCGTTCGCCGCCGCGAAGCCGCCCGCGGGGGTGGGCTCGGGGGCGAGGTGGACGGCGGCGTCGGGGATGGTCAGGCCGTCGGCGGCGAAGGCGCGGCGGAAGCCCGCCACCCGCGGGGTGTGGTCGGGGCTGGCGAGGACGGCGACGCGCTCGTGGCCGAGTTCGCGCAGGTGGCGCCCGGCCAGGTAGCCGGCGCGCTCGTAGTCGATGGTGACCACCGGGAAGCGGTCGGGGGCGTCGGTCTCCCAGGCGCACAGGGCGACCGGGAAGGACGCCTCGGCCAGCAGCGGGAGGTGGTCGATGAGGTCCCGGTCGCCGGCGATCAGCAGGGCGTCCACCGAGCGGCTGGTCAGGCCGGCCAGGTGTCGTTTGGCGCGCTCGCCGTCGAGGCGGGTGGTGCACAGCAGCAGGTGGTAGCCGTGCTCGTCGAGGACGTCCTCGACCTCCTCGACGATGTCGGCGTAGAAGGAGCCCGTCACGGTGGGGACGAACAGGCCCACCGTCCTGGTGGCGCCGGTGGCCAGGGAGCGCGCGACGAGGTTGGGGGTGTAGCCCAACTCGTCGATTGCGGCGCGCACCCGCGCCGCGGTCGCCGGGCTGACGGCTCCGCGGCTCCGGATGACGTTGGAGACGGTCTGCTTCGTGACCCCGGCGCGCTCGGCCACGTCCCGCATCGTCACCATGACTGGATCCTTCGACTTTACCGGTCAACTTGCTTTCGGTGAAACGTAGGGCACGGCCGAAGGGTCGTCAAGGCGGATCGAAATCCTTACCACGAAGCTGACTTGATGATCTGTCACCAGAAGGCCGCCGCAGCGCACCGGGTCGGCAGAGGTTTTTGCAAGGACCCTTGATTTACCGGTCAACCCGCCCGTATCGTCCCAGCCATCCAGCGGCGCCCCTGTCTCCTGGCCCCTGCTGACGACCCGTCCGCGCGGCTTCTCGCGCCTCCGAGAGGAACCCCCCATGGGCAGAACGACCACGTCCGCAAGCCGCGTCGTCGGTGCGGCCACCGCCGTGGCACTCGCGCTCGCGGTGAGCGCCTGCAGCAGCGGTTCGGGGGACGGCGCGAAGTCCGGCGGCAGCTTCACCTACTGGTCGATGTGGCGCTCCGACGAGCCGCAGGCCAAGGTGCTGAAGGCCGCGATCGACGACTTCACCACCGCCACCGGCGCCAAGGTGAACATCACCTGGGCCGGCCGGGACATCGCCAAGAAGATCGGCCCGGCCATCGCCGCCAACCAGGCGCCGGACCTGTGGGACGAGTCCGACGACAAGGTCTACGGCACCACCGCCTCCGCCGGACAGGCCCTGGACCTCTCGCCCGTGCTGCAGCTGCGGGTGCCGGAGGAGAACGTCCCGGTCTCCCAGGTGATCCCGGCCAAGTACTTCGACATGCTGCCGAAGGACCCGTCCGGCTCGAACCACTACGTGATCCCGTACGAGGTCGTCACCAACGCGATGTTCTACAACGCGGCCGACCCCGTCATCGCCTCGGCGATGCCGAGCCCGCCCACCGACTGGGCCGGCCTGCTCAAGGTGTGCGACGCGCTGAAGGCGGCCGGGAAGGCGTGCATCGCCTCCGAGGGCGAGGACCCGTGGAGCAACGCGCTGTACTTCGACTACCTGCTCAACGGCGCCGGAGTGAACGTCGCCCAGCTCTCCGCCGACAAGACCGGTGCGGCCTGGGACAACCCGGCGGTCCTCGCCGCGGCGCAGCAGGTGGAGCAGCTGGTCAGGGGCGGCCATCTGATCCCCGGCTACGACGCCACCAAGTTCCCGGCCCAGGAGACCAACTGGACGGCCGGCAAGGCCGCCTTCTACATGGACGGCAACTACGTCACCGCCGAGGTGGCCAAGCAGGTGCCGGCCGGCTGGAGGACGGCCTCGATGCTGCCGCCCACCGCGAAGGCCCCGGACGCCGGCCTGATCGGCTTCGCGATCCCCAGGCGCGCCAAGAACGCGGCCGCGGCGCAGAAGTTCATCGCCTTCTTCCTGCGCAAGAAGCACCTGTCCGGGATCTCGACCACCGCGCTCAACATCACCCCGCGCACCGACATCCCGGCCCCCGCCGATCTGGCCGACGTCCAGAAGGCCCTCCAAGCCCCGACCGTCCGTCTCGGCTTCGACGGCGTGGGCGGCAGTTGGCTGCCCAAGGTCCTGAACGAGAACTACCTGGACTTCTGGCACGGCAAGACGACGGCCGCCCAGTTCGTCGCCACGTGCAAGGCCGACCAGGTCTCCTACTGGCAGACCCAGGGCTGACGGTGGCGACGACGATCGAGAACCCGCCCCGGACGGACGCGGTCCGGGGCCGGTCCGAGCGCGCCGCCCGTACCGGTGTCGGCCCGCTGGAGCGGCAACGCCGCCGGATGTTCTGGCCGTTCACCGCGCCCGCGCTGATCGTGTACGCGGTGCTGTTCCTCGCCCCGGTCGGCTACGCGCTGTGGACCAGCCTGTACAAGTGGGACGGCATGGGCGCGATGGACTGGCGCGGCCTGCAGAACTACACCCTGCTGTTCCGCGACCCGAACTTCCGCACCTCCCTGTTCAACACGCTGGAACTGATGGTCATCGGCGGCACCATCACCTTCGTGCTCAGCTTCGCGCTGACCCTGCTGCTGCGCGAGATGCGGGCCAAGCTCTTCGCCCGGTCCGTGCTGTTCTTCCCCTCGCTGGTCAACGGCATGGTCTTCGGCATCGCCGCCGGCTTCCTGTTCTCGCCCACCGGCCCGGTCAACCAGGCGCTGAAGCTGTTCGGGGTGACCACACCGCCGAAGTGGCTGTCGACGGACCACCTGCTCCCGATGGTGCTGGGCACCCTGGTCTGGACGGCGACCGGCTACTACACCTCCATCATCATGGCGGCGGTCGACCAGATCCCCGACCACCTCTACGAGGCGGCCGAACTCGACGGCGCCGGCCCCTTCCAGCGCTTCCGGCACATCACCCTGCCCTGCGCCTGGGACGTGATCGCGGTCTGCGCCGTGCTGTGGACGGTCAGCTCGGTGAAGATCTTCGAGCTGATCCTGCTCTACGGCGGCAGCACCAACGCCTACCCGCCGGTGAGCGGTTGGAACACCGCCGTGTACGTGTACACCGAGGCCTTCCCGCAGGGCACCGTCCCCCGGCTGGGCACGGCCACCGCCGCCGCGATCGTCAGCCTGGTCATGGTCACCCTGATCACCGTCGTGCTGCGCCGCCTGCTGCGCCGCGACCCGATCGAGTACTGACCCCCCATCCCCGCCCCACCTCGCAACCCGGAAAGGCCACCACCCGTGCGAAGCAGAAGCCGACCCGGACCCACGGGACTCGCGACCCGGATCGGCACGGCCGCCGTGTGGCTCGTCGTCGCCGCCGACCTGCTGCTGGTCCTGTGGATCCTCCTGACCTCGCTGCGCGGCGGCCCCGACATCCTGCACCACGCCTTCGGCCTGCCGACCAGCCCCAGGACCGACAACTACGCCACCGCGCTCGGTGAGGGCGGCTTCGCGCAGGCGGCCCTCAACAGTGTGCTCACCGCCGGCTTCTCGTCCGTGGTCGCCGTAGCCCTCGCCGCGCCCTGTGCGTACGCGCTCGCCCGGCGCCGCTCACGCACCTCCTCGGCGCTGACGGTCACCTTCGCCATGGGCCTCGGCGTGCCCGGCCAGGTCCTGGTGGTGCCGTTGTTCGTCGGCCTGTCCCGAGTGAACCTGACCGACAGCGACCTCGGCCTCGGGCTCGTCTACGTCGGCCTGGCCATGCCGTTCACGGTCTTCCTGCTGACCGGCTTCTTCAGCGGCATCCCCGGCGTGCTGGAGGAGGCGGCCGTCCTGGACGGTGCCGGACCCCTGCGCACCTTCGTCCAGGTGGTGCTCCCGGTCGCCCGCGGCGGGCTGGTCACCGCCTTCCTCCTGCAGTTCGTCACCGCCTGGAACGAGACCCTGTTCGCCCTCGTGCTGACGAACAGCCAGGGGCGGATCACCCTCCCGGTGGCGCTCTCCTCCTTCGTCGCCGCACAGCAGTTCAACGGCCTGGACTACGGCACGATGTTCGCCGGAGTCTGCATCATCCTCGCCCCGATGATCGCGCTCTTCTCCTGGACGGGCTCGCGGATCATCCAGGGCATGACGGTTGGAATCGGAAAGTGACATCTTCCCGCGTGACCTCGACACTGCGCACCGCCCTGCTCCGCATCGACGGCACCCCCGACCCGGTCGGCGGCACCCTGCCGATCCTGCACGGCCTGCCGCGGCAGACCGCCGCGGGTGCCGGGGTCGACGCCGAGATGCGCCGCAACCTGGCCTACGGGGTGCCGCGCACCCTGCTGCCGTACACCCGGCAGGGCGGGTACGGCCGTGACCGTGCGGAGCGTGAACTCCCCTGCGTGGTGCTGGAGAACGAGACCCTGGCCGCGACCTTCCTGCCCTCCCTCGGCGGGCGGCTGTGGTCCCTGGTCCACCGGCCGAGCGGGCGGGAGCTGCTGCACCGCAACCGGATCCTCCAGCCGGCCAACCTCGCGCTGCGCGACGCCTGGCTGGCCGGGGGAGTGGAGTGGAACCTCGGCACCACCGGGCACTGGCCGCTGACCTGCGAGCCGCTGCACGCCGCCCGGGTGACCGCTCCGGACGGCACCCCGGTTTTGAGGATGTACGCCTTCGAACGGCTGCGGCGCCTGGTCCTGCGGATGGACACCTGGCTGCCCGCCGGTTCCCCGGTGCTGTACGTCCACGTCGCCGTGCACAACCCTTCGCCGACCGAGACCCCGGTCTACTGGTGGTCCAACATCGCCGTGCCGCAGGACCGGGGCGTGCGCGTCCTCGGTCCGGTGGACCACGCCTTCCACTGCGACTACGTCAGCGACCTGCGGCGGGTGCCCTTCCCGCGGGTCGACGGCGCCGACCGCAGCTACCCCGGCCGGGTGCCGCGCGCCGCCGACTACTTCCTCGACATCCCCCGCGGCGAACGCCCCTGGATCGCCGCGCTGGACGAGACCGGGGCCGGACTCGTCCAGACCTCCACCGCGCGGCTGCGCGGGCGCAAGCTGTTCTGCTGGGGCACCGGAACCGGCGGCAAGCACTGGCAGGAGTGGCTCTCCGGCCCGGACTCCGCCTACCTGGAGATCCAGGCCGGCCTGGCCCGCACCCAGCTGGAACACCTGCCCATGCCGGCCGGCGCCACCTGGCGCTGGACCGAGGCGTACGGCCTGCTGCAGGCCGATCCCGTGGCGGTGCACGGGAGTTGGGAGACCGCCCGGGCAGCCGTCGGCGAGGCGCTGAACGCGCTGGTCTCGCCGCTGCACGTGGACCTGGCCGACGCACTGGCCACCGAGTTCGGCGAACCGGAGGAACTGCTGGCCCCCGGCAGCGGCTGGGCCGCCCTGGAGACCGAGGCCGGCGCCCTGCCCGCCTCACCGCTCCTGCCCTTCGGCGAGCCCGCCGCCGCCCAGGAACCCTGGCGGCAACTCCTCAGGACCGGCGCGCTCCCGGTCTGCGACCCGCCCGCCGAACCGGTCACCGGGGCACACTGGCGGGCGCTGCTGGAGAGCGGCGCCGCCGACTGGCACGCGCTGTACCAGCTCGGGCTGCTGCGCCTGGCGGCAGGCGAGCGGGATGCCGCCCAGGAGGCCTTCGAGCGTTCGATCGCCGCGCAGGCCTCGCCCTGGGCACTGCGGGCTCTCGCGGTCCTGAACCCGGACCGCCAGGCGGCCGCGGACCTCATGACCGAGGCGCACCAACTCCGCCCCGAACTGCTGGAGTTGACGATCGAGGCGCTGGAGGCCTTGGGGCGCGCCGAGCGTCCGGTCCAGGCACTCGCGCTGATCGAGCAACTGCCCCCGGCCGACCGGGCGCACGGCAGGATCCGGCTGGCCGAGGCGCAGGCGGCGCACGCCTCCGGCGACGACGACCGGGTCCGGCGTCTGTTGGCCGAAGGCATTCAGGTCGACAACATGCGCGAGGGCGAACTCTCCCTGGACACGCTCTGGCTCGCCGTCCACCCCGGCACGCCCGTCCCGCCGCAGTACGACTTCCGGATGGCGGACGGCTGAGCCGCCGCCCCCCACCGACCACTCTCCCGTTCCGCACCCCCCACACCAGGGGCGCAACGGCGCGCCCCGCCACGGAGGAGGAGTAGCAGTGTCAGCTCTACGCACCAGATGGATCAGCGGCCTCACCGCCGCCGCACTGGCCGTCCTCGGCACCGGCACCCTGGCCGCCACCCCGGCGGCCGCCAAGCACACCGCCGCCACGTACACCATCTCGGTCGGGAAGACCGGCTCGTACGCGTACCCGGACGACACCCCGGCGAGCGTCTACACCGACAAGGACGGCACGTTCTACTTCCAGCAGTCGCACGCGCTGTACGGCGCCAACGACTCCCGGCAGTGGGACTTCTACACCGGGCCGGACTTCGAGAGCGCCACCCGCTCGGCCGCGATCAGCGACGCGGTCGACCCGGCGAACCCCGACGACCGCAACAACGACACCACCTGGCGGTGCGACAACAGCCCCACCGGCCTGGAGGCCAGCAAGGCGCCACAGGGCTCCGGGTACTCGCAGCAGAACTTCTGCGACCTGGTCGGGACCTGGGTCGACCCGGACACCGGTGACTGGTACGGGCTGGTGCACAACGAGTTCACCCCCCAGCCCTTCGGCGACGGCCTGCACTTCGACGCGATCGACTACGCCGTCTCCACCGACCAGGGGCGGACCTGGGCCGTCAAGGACCACGTGATCACCTCCCCCTACAGCACCACCCGGGGCGACACCGCGGCGTTCCCGCAGCAGACGTTCTACTACGGCGACGGTGACCAGCGGCTGTTCACGGACACCGCCTCCGGCTACTTCTACGTCTTCTACGGCTCCCGGATCGTCGACAAGGGCGGGTCCTGGGGCGCCTTCCAGCAGCACGTCGCGCGGGCCCCGATCGCCGCCAAGATGGCGCCCGACAGCTGGCAGAAGTGGTACGACGGCTCCTGGACGCAGCCGGGCGCGGGCGGCCTGGAGAGCGACATGGTGCCCGCCGACGCCACGAACCCGACCGGGTACCTGGCGCCCGCCGAGGAGTACGACCCGACGAACCCCGGCACCGTCAAGCAGCAGATCGCCGCGGGCACACTCGCCCCGAGCACGCCGCTGTTCGTCATGAACGTCAGCTACGACGCCTACCTCGGCCTGTACATCGGCTCCCCGCAGGCCGTGGACCAGAGCGGCAACGCCCCGCAGCAGATCTACGCCACCAAGGACCTCGCCACCCAGAAGTGGACCCTGCTCGGCGACACCGGCGGCTACCACACCGCCTCCTGGTACCGCTGGTTCCTGGACAGCGCCAACCGGACCGACTCGACGATCGTCGGGAAGACCTTCCGGACGTACTGCTCCTTCGCCTGCGCCGGCTCGGACGGCCAGTACGTGGACATGACCATCGACTCCTCGGTACCGGCCGCCCCGCCGATCGACCTGAGGAAGACCTACCGGATCCAGAACGGCGACGGCCGCGTCCTCGCCCAGGCCGACGGCGGCTCCGCCACCACCTCCACGGAGCGGCCCGGCGGTTCCGCCCGCGAGTCCTGGAGCTTCCTGGCCGACGGCGACGGCTCGTACCGGATCACCAACACCGCCACGGGGCACCTGCTGGGCGTCGACTCCACCGTGACGGCCGGCCGGGCCTGGGGCGCGGGGCTGACCGCCACGGCGGCCGTCGGCGGGAACGCCACCGTCGGCCAGCAGTGGTTCGTCCTCCCCAGCGCGGCCGGGAAGGGCGGGTTCCAGCTGGTGAACCGTTACAGCGGCCTGGTGCTCGGAATGTCCGGCGCGCAGGGCCGGCTCACCGAGACCACACCCGCCCGCTCCTGGACCGACGCCACCGGCAACGCGGTCGGCGGCGGGCGTACCGCCGCCGAGCAGACCCTCGCGTTCACCCCGACCGGGAAGGCCCCCGGGACGGTCGTGCTCACCGCCCCCGGCGGCCAGTCCGGCGCCGCCGGCCAGGCCGTCTCCGTGCAGCTGCCGTGGTCGATCACCTGACCCGGGCCCGTCCGGGGGACGGGCCCGAAGCCGGGCCCCGGGAACCGTCCCGGGGCCCGGCACTCCTCCGCCCCCGGCGCTCAGCCGAGCGCGGCGGCGCGGAGCCGCTCGGCGGCGGCCTCCGGGCTGACGTCGGTGACGAAGGCGTCGAGTCCGGATTCCACGCCGGCCAGGTACTTGAGCTTGCCGGGAGCCCGGCGGATGGTGAACAGCTCAAGGTGGAGCGCGAGTTCGCCGCCGCCGGCCTTGGGCGCCTGGTGCCAGGCCGCGATGTACGGGGTCCGGTTGGGCGCGGAGCCGGGAGGGGCGGGGAAGAGTCGGTCGAAGCGGCGCAGCAGGTCGAGGTAGAGGCGGGGGAACTCGGCGCGTTCGGCCTCGTCGAGCGCGGTGAGGTCGGGGACCCGGCGGTTGGGGTAGAGGTGCACCTCGTACGGCCAGCGGGCGGCGAAGGGGACGAAGGCGGTCCAGTGCTCGCCCTGGAGCACCAGCCGCTCGGGGGAGTCGCGTTCGGTGGCGAGCAGGTCCTCGAAGAGGTTGCGGCCGGTGCGGGCCCGGTGCCCCTCGGCCCGGGCGATCATCCGGGCGGTGCGGGAGGGGACGAAGGGGAATGCGTAGATCTGCCCGTGCGGGTGGGCGAGCGTGACCCCGATCTCCTCACCCCGGTTCTCGAAGCAGTACACCTGCTGCACGCCGGGCAGGGCGGACAGTTCCGCCGTGCGGTCGGTCCAGGCGTCCAGTACGAGGCGGGCCCTGGGCGCGTCCAGGTCGGCGAAGGAGGCGTTGTGGTCGGAGGTGAAGCAGACCACTTCGCAACGGCCGTTGCCCGGCCGGAGGGCGTGCAGGGCCTCGTCCTGGGCCGCGACGTGCTCGGCGGATCCCATGGCGAGCGAGGGGAAGCGGTTCTCGAACACCGCGACCTCGTAGTCGGCCGCCGGGATCTCGCTGAGCCGCCCGTCGCGGGAGGGGCACAGCGGGCACTCGCCGGCCGGCGGGTGGTAGGTGCGCTGCTGGCGGTGCGCGGCCACCGTCACCCACTCGCCGAGCACCGGGTCGAGCCGGGTCTCGGACAGGCTCGCGGTCGGCTCCAGCGGGCGCTCGTCCACGGCGTCGCGGGACGTGCCCGGCTCCTGGTCGAAGTAGACGAGTTCGCGGCCGTCGGCCAACGTGGTGGCGGTTCTGTGCACCGCTGTACTCCTTTTACGCATGGGACGTCGGCCACCGGCGCCGAGCTTTCAACAGATTCAAACAGAGGCGATCGATTGTCAACATGGCCACCGCTGGCGGGGACCGTTTCACGTCGCCGATCCGAGCCGACTGAACGTGAAATTCGCAGGTGTTGACCGCGGTGGCAGCTATGTTTGATTATGTCGGAATTCGTTCCCGTGATCGAAACCGCCGGCGGGGACCAGGACGCAAACCCAGGCATGGAGCTGAACAGATGATCGACGAGGCCGCCACCGACTTCGAGGCCGTCCACGGTGCACGGCCGGCCGGCGTGTGGGCCGCGCCGGGCCGGGTGAACCTGATCGGTGAGCACACCGACTACAACGACGGCTTCGTCCTGCCGATCGCCCTTCCGCACACGACCCGGGTCACCGCCCGCCGCCGCGAGGACGGCCGGCTGCGGCTGTTCAGCGCCCAGGGGGACGGTACGGTCACCGACCTGTCGCTCGCCGGGCTGGCGCCCGGCGTCGTCGCGAGCTGGGCCGCCTACCCGGCGGGCGTGTTCTGGGCGCTCACCGAGGCCGGACACGCGGTCGGAGGGGCCGACCTGTTCGTCGACAGCGACGTGCCGACCGGGGCCGGGCTGTCCTCCTCGGCCGCCCTGGAGTGCGCGACGGCCGTCGCCCTGAACGACCTGTACGACCTCGGCCTCACCGCGCCGGAGCTGGCCGTGCTCGCCCAGCGGGCCGAGAACGCCTTCGTCGGTGTGCCCTGCGGCGTGATGGACCAGATGGCCTCCGCCTGCTGCGCGGACGGCGCCGCGCTTTTCCTGGACACCCGGACGCTGGAGCAGCGGCACGTCCCGTTCGACCTGGCGGCGGCGGGGCTGCGGCTGCTGGTGATCGACACCCGGGTCAAGCACGACCTCGGCGACGGCGCCTACGCCGCCCTGCGGGCCGGCTGCGAGCACGCCGCCGAGCTGCTCGGCCTGCCCGCGCTGCGCGACCTCCCGGCCGCCGACCTGGCTCCGGCCCTGGATCTGCTGCCCGGCGAACTCCGGCCGCTGGTGCGGCACGTGGTGACCGAGAACGAGCGTGTGCTGGAGACCGTCGAGCATCTGGACGGCGGCCGGATCGCCGAGCTGGGGCCGGTCCTGACGGCCGGGCACGCCTCGCTGCGCGACGACTTCAAGGTCTCCTGCCCCGAGACGGACCTCGCGGTCGCGGCCGCCGTCGCCGCCGGGGCGCTGGGCGCCCGGATGACCGGTGGTGGGTTCGGCGGGTCCGTCATCGCCCTGGTCGAGGCCGGGCGGGTGGCGGAGGTCTCGGAGGCGGTGGAGGCGGCCTTCCGTTCGGCGGGCTTCGCCGCGCCGGTCACCTTCACCGCCGTCCCCTCGGCGGGCGCCCGCCGGAAGGCCTGACCCGGCGGGAGGAGTCAGCGGCCGGCCGGGACGATGACGAGCTCGCCGACCGCGTCGGCGAGCACACCGCGGGCCGCCGCGGGCAGGGCGTCGTCGGTGATGAAGCAGTCGACCTCGGAGAGGGCCGCGAAACTGCTCAGGCCGACGGCGCCCCACTTGGTGTGGTCGGCGACCACGACGGTGCGGCGGGCGGAGGCGATCAGGGCCCGGTTGGTCTGCGCCTCGGCCAGGTTGGGCGTGGTGAGCCCGGCCTGCTCGCTCACCCCGTGCACGCCCAGGATCAGCAGGTCGACGTGCAGCGAACGGATCGTCTCGTCGGCGAGCGCCCCCACCAGGGCCGCCGAGCGGGTCGGCGATCCACCGGTCAACAGCAGCGACGGGACGGTCTCCCTCCCGTCGCTTCCGGCTGCCCACAACAGGTCCGCGATCCGGAGCGAGTTGGTCACCACCGTCAGTTCCGGGACCTCCAGCAGCCGGGAGGCGACCGCGTAGGTCGTGGTGCCGGCCGAGAGGGCCACCACGCTGCCAGGCTCCACCAGCTTCACCGCAGCGTCCGCGAGCGCGGCCTTGGTGCCCTCCTCCAGCCCGGACTTGGCGTCGAACCCGGGCTCGAAGCTGCTGGCCGTCCCCGTCGCCACCGCGCCGCCGTGGACCTTCTCCACGGCGCCCTGGCGCGCCAGCGCGTCGAGGTCCCGGCGGACGGTCATGTCGGACACACCGAACTGCTCGACCAGTTCGGCGACCCGGATCGCGCCGGTCCGGCGGATCGCCTCCAGGATCAGCACCTGGCGCTGGGCGGCGAGCAACGTCTGGTCAGCCACGGAGGGCCTTTCGATCGAACGAGCACGTACGGCGGGCGCGTTCACGTCGGCGACCGGGAACGCGGCCGGGTCCTGCACGGGCCATTATCCCAGGACACCGGTGGGCCCCGTGCCTGGTACCGGGCGGCAAAAGGGACCGCCGGTGCCGCGGGCAGTCGCGGCACCGGCAGAGCGATGGCGGCCTGCACTTCGCTGACCGTCCTGTCGGCGTCGCTGCCGAGGTTCACGACCTTCGGGTCGGCGCCCCTCGGCCGCCTCGGCCTTGGCGCGAGGCAAGGCGGCCATGGAGGGAGGGGAGCACGGTGGGGCTAATGAGGGCGGGGGCCGATCGACAGGAAACAACATGGTCGATCAGGAATCATCGCAATCAAACGCGATGAGGCTAAGGGAAAACGCTCGGTTCGGATCTGAGTCGAGCTCGGGTTCACTCCCGGGGCAGTTCCGAAATCGCCGCCGCGCGCGGACGGGCCCGCAGTGACGGCCGGCAGATCGTGCGGCTCATTCGGGCGCCCCGTCGGTGGCCTGGCGATCACCCTGGTCAAGGGTGGTCGGGGGTGGTCGGGTGGAGCGCTCGGCTGCACCTACTGGTCGGTAGGTAGGCGCTCGGGACGGCTTCCGGCAAAGCCGGGGCGGCGTCAACGGTCGACCGTGCGGCGGCTCGGGCGATGGTTCCGCTCCGACCTGCGGGTCTGCGGCCCCGGGGCGCGGCCGGTCGGCTGTGGCGGGTGGCGGCGGCCCGGCGGTGACGTTGAATCTGCTGCCAAGTTGTTGATTAATGTTGGAAGTTGGGTCTACGCTCCTGCCCGGCGTTCCGGCATGGACCCGACACGGAGCTCGGCGACCCGGTCGGCCGACTCCCGTGCTTCGAGTCCTGCCGGACCCCCACGCCGCCGGAGCCGCAGGAGGAGCAGTTGATGAGCAGATCCCCCCATCTGTTGCGCCAGCTCTGTTGCGCCAGCCAGCGATGGACCATCTCGTAACGGGACCGGCACGGTCCTGATCCCCTCCGTCGTGCCGACCCGCCCACCCGGGCGGTCGGCGCACCTGCTCCCCCCGCCGACTACCACCCCGCCCTCGCACTCGCCGACCTCGACCTCCACCCGACCGACCCGGACATCG
>NZ_JBSFGU010000032.1:0-84463 GCF_053596725.1 Kitasatospora sp. NPDC001660
CCGATGGTACTGCAGGGGGGACCCTGTGGGAGAGTAGGACGCCGCCGAACAATTCTTCTGAAGAACCCCCATCCGGATTCCGGATGGGGGTTCTTTGCATTTCGGGAAAATCCGTGCAGGTTTCCCATCGGATGGCGGGTGCAGGCCGGCTGCCGGGCTGTGGCACCGTCAATATGTCGCTAAAACGGCATGCTCAGTGCATGGATCAGCGGAAAATCGTCTCCCACGCCGTAGTCTCGAAGGGGAGGGGAACAAGTGTCCGGGGGTGGCTCCCGGGCAGGGCCGGATCAAGAATGGTGCTCATGGGACGTGGCAGGCTGCGCATCTACCTCGGGGCTGCCCCCGGGGTCGGCAAGACGTACGCCATGCTCGCCGAGGCGCACCGGCGGCAGCAGCGTGGTACGGAAGTCGTCGTGGCCTTCGTGGAGGACCACGGTCGGCGGCTGACCGGGGATCTCGTCGCCGGCCTGGAGGTCGTGCTGCGGCAGCAGGTGGTGCACCGGGGTGCGCGGTTCTCCGAGATGGACCTGGACGCCGTCCTCGCCCGCCGTCCGCAGGTCGCGTTGGTGGACGAACTGGCCCACACCAACGTCCCGGGCTGCCGCAACGAGAAGCGCTGGCAGGACGTGGAGGAGCTGCTGGCGGCCGGGATCGACGTGATCTCCACCGTCAACATCCAGCACCTGGAGTCGCTCGGTGACGCGGTCGAGGGCATCACCGGGGTGCGGCAACGTGAGACCGTGCCGGACGAGGTGGTGCGGCGGGCCGACCAGATCGAGCTGGTCGACATGTCCCCGCAGGCCCTGCGCCGCCGGCTGGCGCACGGCAACGTGTACGCGCCGGAGAAGATCGACGCCGCCCTCGCCAACTACTTCCGCCCGGGCAACCTGACGGCGCTGCGCGAGCTGGCGCTGCTGTGGACCGCGGACCGGGTGGACGAATACCTGCAGAAGTACCGGGCCGAGCAGGGCATCGAGGGGACCTGGCAGGCCCGGGAGCGGATCGTGGTGGGCCTGACCGGCGGGCCCGAGGGGGCGACGCTGATCCGTCGCGCGGCCCGGATCGCGGCCCGGACGTCGGGCGGCGAGCTGATGGCGGTCCACATCTCCCGCTCGGACGGGTTGGCGGGCACCGGGCAGTCGCCGCAGACGCTGATCGAGCAGCGGGCACTGGTCGAGAGCCTGGGCGGCACGTTCCACGCCGTCCTGGGCGACGATCCGGCCGGCGGGCTGCTGGACTTCGCCCGGGGCGTGAACGCCACCCAGATCGTGCTGGGCACGAGCCGCCGGCCCGCCTGGCAGTACCTCTACGGGCCGGGCGTCGGCACCACGGTGACCCGGGAGGCCGGGGACATCGACGTCCACATGGTCAGCCACGAGCACGCCGGGAGCGGGCGCGGCAGGATCCCGATCCGCCGGATCACCGACCTGGGCCGCACCCGGACGGTCGCCGGCTGGCTGATCGGCCTGGCCGGCCCGCCGCTGCTGGCGCTGGCGCTGACCGCGATCGGCGGGCTGGGCCTGTCCACCGACATGCTGCTGTTCCTGTCGCTGACGGTGCTCGCCGCGCTGGTCGGCGGGCTGCTGCCGGCGATCGGGTCGGCGCTGGTCGGATCCTCGGTGCTGAACTACTACTTCACGCCGCCGATCCACACGTTCACCATCAACCAGCCGCAGAACATCATGGCGGTGGCCATATTCACGGTCGTCGGCATCTCGGTCGCCTCCGTCGTGGACCTGGCGGCCCGCCGCACCCTCCAGGCGGCCCGCAACCAGACCGAGGCACAGACGCTCAGCGCGCTGGCCGGCACGGTGCTGCGCGGCGCGCCCAACGGGGACGGCGTGCTGACCGCGCTGATGGAGCAGGTGCGCGAGACCTTCGGCCAGGAGAGCGCCGCGCTGCTGGAGCGCCCGGACCCGCTCGGTGCCTGGGCGCCGGTCGCGGCCGCCGGGCCGCACCCGCCGGTGCGCCCGGAGGAGGCCGACGTGGACGTCCCCGTCGGCGAGAGCCTCGCGCTGGTGCTGCGCGGCCGGGTGCTGCCCGCGGCGGACCGCCGGCTGCTCGGGGCGTTCGCCGCGCAGGCCGCCGTGGTGCTGGAGCGCCGCCGGCTGGCCCGCGAGGCCGCCGCGGCCCGCCGGGAGGCGGAGGGCAACCGGATCCGCACCGCGCTGCTCGCCGCCGTCTCGCACGACCTGCGCACCCCGCTGGCGGGCATCAAGGCCTCCGTCACCTCGCTGCGCTCGGCCGACGTCGAGTGGGCCCCGGAGGACGAGGCGGAGCTGCTGGCCGGGATCGAGGCCGGGGCCGACCGGCTCGACCACCTCATCAACAACCTGCTGGACATGAGCCGTCTGCAGACCGGCACCGTCACCCCGTTGATCCAGGAGACCGATCTGGACGAGGTCGTGCCGTTCGCGCTCGGCGGCGTCCCGCCGGAGTCCGTCCGGCTGGAGGTCCCGGAGACGTTGCCGATGATCCGGGCCGACGGCGGGTTGCTGGAGCGCTCCCTGGCCAACCTGGTCGAGAACGCCGTCAAGTACAGCCCCGACGGAGTGAAGGTGCTGGTCAAGGCCGACGCGCTGCACCCGACGGGCGGGCCCGGCCGGGTCGAGCTGCGGATAGTCGACCGCGGCCCCGGCGTCCCCGAGGAGGCCAAGGAGCGGATCTTCGCGCCGTTCCAGCGCTACGGGGACGCGCCGCGCGGCGCCGGGGTGGGCCTCGGACTCGCGGTGGCGCGCGGGTTCGTCGAGGCCATGGACGGTACCGTCACGGCCGAGGACACTCCCGGCGGCGGTCTCACCATGGTCGTCACCCTGCCCGCCGCCGAGCGGCCACCGGAACCGGACGAGTCGTCCGGCGACGGTCACGACCCCCTGTCGCGGCTCATCACGTGACACCCGGGCGCGCTTCCCGTCCGTCCGTACCACCGTCCGCAAGTCCCACAGCCTGCAAGTCCGACACAGCCCTGAAAGGCGGAGCCCGTATGACCCGGGTCCTCGTCGTGGACGACGAACCGCAGATCGTCCGCGCGCTGGTGATCAACCTCAAGGCCCGCAAGTACGAGGTCGACGCGGCCCATGACGGCGCGAGCGCCCTGGAACTGGCCGCCGCCCGCCATCCGGACGTCGTCGTCCTCGACCTCGGCCTGCCCGACATGGACGGCGTCGAGGTGATCCGCGGGCTGCGCGGCTGGACCCGGGTGCCGATCATCGTGCTGTCGGCCCGGCACGCCTCCGACGAGAAGGTCGAGGCGCTGGACGCGGGCGCCGACGACTACGTCACCAAGCCGTTCGGCATGGACGAGTTGCTCGCCCGGATGCGCGCGGCCGTGCGCCGCGCCGAGCCGGTGGCCGGCGAGGACGACTCGCTGGTGGTCACCGAGAGCTTCACCGTCGACCTCGCCGCCAAGAAGGTGAACCGTGACGGCACCGACGTCCGGCTTACCCCGACCGAGTGGCATCTGCTGGAGGTGCTGGTGCGCAACGCCGGTCGGCTGGTCAGCCAGACCCAGCTGCTCCAGGAGGTCTGGGGCCCGGCCTACCGCACCGAGACCAACTACCTGCGCGTCTACCTCGCCCAGCTGCGCCGCAAGCTGGAGCGCGACCCCTCGCACCCGCGCCACTTCATCACCGAACCGGGCATGGGCTACCGCTTCGAGAGCTGACGACCCGCCCGCGCTCCGGCCCCCGCGGCGGCCGCCCGGCGGCTGTGCGGCCTGCCGGCGGGGGCCCGGAAACCGGTACCCTTCCCGCATGAGTGGTGACAACAGCAGCGACCAGCCGCAGGGGCGCTTTCGCCGCATGCTCAGCCGACTGACCTCGTCGGCGGAGGAGCTGCGGGCCGAGGAGCTGCGCCAGGAGAACGCGGCCGAGTCGGGCTGCAGGCCGATCGTCGGCTGCGCGGACCGCGAGCTGGTCACCGTGGCGGGCACGCTGCGCACGGTGACGCTCCGCCCGCGGGCCGGGGTGCCCGCGCTGGAGGCCGAGCTCTTCGACGGCACCGAGGCGCTGGAGATGGTCTGGCTGGGCCGCCGCTCGATCGCGGGCATAGAGCCGGGCCGCCGGCTCGTCGCCAGCGGCCGGATCAGCCACGCACGCGGGCGCCGCGTGCTGTTCAACCCCCGCTACGAGCTGCGTCCGGTCGGACACGGGAGCGAATGAGCGTGAGCAACCACCCCGGCGGCGACGCCGCCGCCCGGCTCGACCTGAACGCCGCCGACCTGGCCGCCTGGCAGGACGCCGCCACCGACCAGCCCCTCGACCCGGCGACCGCCGAGGCCGCCCGCAAGGCCGCCTCCAAGGAGGCCGCCGACACCGTCCTGCAGGCCTTCGGCGGCGTGCGCGGCATGGTCGACATGACGCTGCCCGGCCTGGTCTTCATCGTCACGTACAACATCACCCACCAGGTCAGCGCTGCCGCGTGGGCCGCGCTCGCGCTGAGCGCCCTGTTCGTGGTGGTCCGGCTGGCGAAGCGGGAGACCCTCCAGCACGCCTTCAGCGGGGTGTTCGGTGTCGCCATCGGCGCCTGGATCTCGATGAAGAGCGGCCGGGCCGAGGACTTCTACCTGCCCGGCCTGCTGTGGAACGTCGGCTACTGCATCGGGCTCGCGGTCTCCGCCCTGGTGCGCTGGCCGCTGATCGGCCTGATGCTCGGCCCGATCACCGGCGAGATGTTCACCTGGCGCAAGGAGAACCCGGGCCGGCTCACCGCCTACACCAAGGCGACCTGGGCCTGGGTCGTGATCATGGGCATCAAGCCGCTGATCCTCTTCCCGCTGTACTTCACCCACAACGTCAACCTGCTCGGCTGGCTGAAGGTCGCCCTCGGCATCCCGCCGATGCTGCTGGCGATGTACGTGACCTGGCAGATCCTGCTGAAGGCGCCGCCGCCGATCAAGGCGCAGCTGGACGAGGACGACGAGGAGCCGGCGAAGTAGCCCGTTCGCGGAGCGGCTGTTCGGACCTGATGCGGCAGGGCCCGCACCCCGGGTGGGGGGCGGGCCCTGCCGCATCGCCAAGTCCCTACCGGGTGCCGGAGGTGGCCGAGAGGAGGTCCTCCAGCTCCTCCTCACGCTCCTGCGCGGCGACGAAGAGCAGCTCGTCGCCGCCCTCCAGGGTGTCGTCCTTGCCGGGCACGAGCACCCGGCCCTCGCGGATGATCGTCACGAGCGCCGTGTCCGGCGGCCAGGCGACGTCGCCCACCCGGGTGCCGACCAGCTCGGTGTCGGCCGCCAGGGTCAGCTCGACCAGGTTGGCGTTGCCCTGGCTGAAGCGCATCAGGCGGACCAGGTCGCCGACGCTGACCGCCTCCTCGACCAGGGCGGACATCAGGCGCGGGGTGGAGACGGCGACGTCCACGCCCCAGGACTCGTTGAAGAGCCACTCGTTCTTCGGGTTGTTCACCCGGGCGACCACCCGCGGCACCGCGTACTCGGTCTTGGCGAGCAGCGAGACGACCAGGTTGACCTTGTCGTCGCCGGTCGCGGCGATCACGACGTGGCAGCGCTGCAGCGCCGCCTCGTCCAGCGAGGTGATCTCGCAGGCGTCGGCCAGCAGCCACTCCGCCAGCGGGACCCGCTCCACCGAGATGGCGTTGGGGTTCTTGTCTATCAGCAGGACCTCGTGCCCGTTCTCCAGGAGCTCGCCCGCGATCGAGCGGCCCACGGCACCGGCCCCGGCAATGGCGACCCGCATCAGCGACCCTCCTCCTTCGGTCCCTGCGCGAACGCGGCCTCGACGGCCGTCAGGTCGGCCCGGCGCAGCATCACGTGCACCAGGTCGCCCTCCTGCACCACCATCTGCGACGTGGGCAGCAGGCCCTCGCCGAGCCGGGTGACGAACGCCACCCGGGCGCCCGAGGACTCCTCCAGCTCGCTCAGGCGGCGGCCGACCCAGCGCGGGTCGTACGCGACCTCGGCCAGCTGCACGCTGCCGCTCGGGTCCTGCCACAGCGGCTCGGCGCCGCTCGGCAGCAGCCGGCGCAGCATCTGGTCGGCGGTCCAGCGGACCGTCGCCACGGTCGGGATGCCCAGGCGCTGGTAGACCTCGGCGCGCCGGGGGTCGTAGATCCGGGCGACGACGTTCTCGATGCCGAAGGTCTCCCGGGCGACCCGCGCCGCGATGATGTTGGAGTTGTCGCCGCTGGAGACGGCCGCGAACGCGCCGGCCTCCTCGATGCCCGCCTCCCGGAGGGTGTCCTGGTCGAAGCCGACCCCGGTCACCCGGCGTCCGTTGAACCCGGCGCCCAGCCGGCGGAACGCCGTCGGGTCCTGGTCGACCACCGCGACGGAGTGGTCCTGTTTCTCCAGCGCTCTCGCGAGGGCCGAGCCCACGCGGCCGCAGCCCATGATGACGATGTGCACCGGCGCTACCTCACCCGTCCCGTAGGGTTCTTGACCTGCGCAAACACCGTTCATCTCCCTTTCCCGCCCCGCCGTCGGACGTCCGGCGGCTGTCTGTCAGACGTCTGTTGGGGGCGAGCGTTCTGGTTTCGGTACCGGCACGACAACGAGATGTTGCCCGCCGGCTCGTATCCGACACGCTAGCCGGTCCACCGAACACAGTCGCGACGAAGGGTGGGGAGTGCTGCGCAAGCCTTCTCGGGAAACCCCTACGATTCCTTAACGTGCCTATGTCGACTGACCTTCCGAAACGCATCCTGATCGGACGCGCCCTGCGGAGCGACAAACTGGGCGAAACGCTGCTCCCGAAGCGGATCGCGCTGCCCGTGTTCGCCTCGGACGCGCTCTCCTCGGTCGCCTACGCCCCCGAGGAGATCCTGCTCACGCTGTCGGTCGCCGGGGCGTCGGCCATCCACTTCTCCTGGCAGATCGGCGTCGTCGTCGCGATCGTCATGCTCGCCGTGGTCGCCTCCTACCGGCAGAACGTGCACGCCTACCCGAGCGGCGGCGGCGACTACGAGGTCGCGACCGTCAACCACGGCCCGGCCGCCGGGCTCGTCGTGGCGAGCGCGCTGATGGTCGACTACGTGCTCACCGTGGCCGTCTCCACGACCTCCGGCGTCGCCAACGTCGTCTCCGCCGTGCCCTCACTGCGCGGCCACGAGCTGACCCTGTCGGTCATCGTGATCGTGCTGCTGATGGGGATGAACCTGCGCGGTGTCCGGGAGTCCGGCACCGCCTTCGCCGTGCCCACCTACGCCTTCATGATCGGCGTCATCGGCATGGTCTGCTACGGGTTCTTCCGGCACTTCGCGCTCGGCCAGGACCTGCCCGCCGAGAGCTCCGGCTTCCACCTCGCCGCCACCCCCGGCAACGGGTCGCTCGCCGGGTTCGCGATGGTCTTCCTGCTGCTCAAGTCGTTCTCCTCCGGCTGCGCGGCGCTCACCGGCGTCGAGGCCATCTCCAACGGCGTCCCGGCCTTCCGCAAGCCCAAGAGCAGGAACGCCGCCACCACGCTCCTGATGATGGCGAGCGTCGCCGTGGTGATGTTCATGGGCATCATCTGGCTGGCCCGGCTCACCGGCGTCCAGATGGCCGAGAACCCGGCCGAGCAGCTCGTCGGCGCTGCCCCCGACTACCACCAGAAGACCGCCCTCGCCCAGATCAGCGAGGCCGTCTTCTCGAACTTCACCCCCGGCTTCTACTTCGTCGCCGCCGTCACCGGCCTGATCCTGGTGCTCGCCGCCAACACCGCGTTCAACGGCTTCCCGGTGCTCGGCTCGATCCTCGCCCAGGACCGCTACCTGCCCCGCCAGCTGCACACCCGCGGCGACCGGCTCGCCTTCTCCAACGGCATCATCCTGCTGGCGATCGCCGCGGTCCTGTTCGTCATCGCCTTCGACGCCGACCCCAACCGGCTGATCCAGCTCTACATCGTCGGCGTCTTCGTGTCCTTCAACATGAGCCAGTCCGGCATGATCCGGCACTGGACCAGGCTGCTGCGCACCGAGACCGACCCGGCCGAGCGCCGCCACATGCAGCGCAGCCGGGCGATCAACACCTTCGGCCTGGTGATGACCACGGCCGTGCTGATCGTCGTCCTGGTCACCAAGATCGGCCATGCCTGGATCGCGATCGCCGCGATGGTCGTGCTGTTCGTGATGATGAAGGGCATCCGGCGCCACTACGACCGCGTCTCCGAGGAGCTGACGGCCGCCGAGGAGCCCGACGACGTCGTGCTGCCCACCCGGGTGCACGCCATCGTCCTGGTCTCCAAGCTGCACAAGCCCGCGCTGCGTGCCCTGGCGTACGCACAGCTGGCGCGCCCCCACACGCTGGAGGCCATCACCGTCAACGTCGACCCGGCGGACACCGAGGCGTTGCGCAGGGAGTGGCACGAGCGCGGGATCGAGGTACCGCTGAAGGTGCTCGACTCGCCGTTCCGCGAGATCACCGGGCCGGTCCTGGACCACGTCAAGAACCTGCGCCGCGGCAGCCCGCGCGAGGTCGTGGCGGTGTACATCCCCGAGTACGTCGTCGGCCGCTGGTACGAGCACCTGCTGCACAACCAGAGCGCGCTGCGGCTCAAGGGGCGGCTGCTGTTCAAGCCCGGGGTGATGGTCACCTCGGTGCCGTGGCAGCTGGAGTCCTTCGAGCGGCGCAGGCCGCAGAAGGCCTGGTCGGCGCCGGGGGCCGTCCGCCGTGGCGAACCGCGGGCTCCGAAGGCCGTAAAGTCGAAGGATTCCGTTCGGACCGGTGCGAGCACCGGTGCGACCTCCGACCGCAGCAAGGACTCCTCCCAGTGACCCGCAACAATCCGCCCCGCTCCTCGGGCAAATCCGGGGGCAACTCCGGCCGGTCCGGCGCCGGCTCCGGCAAGGGCGCCCGCCGGGGCGGCGCCCAGCCCGGGCAGGTCGCCCGGCCGCGCTGGGGCCGGCCGACCCGCCCGGAAGCCACCGACCGCGACGGGTACACCGCGCGGACCGCGCCGCTCGCCCCGGGTGAGCTGGCGGAGCCGGAGGCCCGTGCGGCTTCCGGGGCTCCTGGCGCTTCCGGGGCCTCTGGCAGGGGTCCGGCTTCGGGCAAGGGCGCGGCTTCCGGCAAGGGCGCTGCAGGTGCGGGTTCGGGTGCGGGTTCGGGTGCTGCGGGCAAGGGCAAGGCGCCGCGCAAGCAGGCCGTGCGGCCGCCGAAGGCGCTGCGCACCCAGCAGCCGCGGGCGCAGCGGGCCGAGACGCCGTCCGGGGACCCGCTGGTCGGGCAGCGCTACGAGGTCGAGGTCGGCCCGGTCGCGCACGGCGGTGGGCACTGCGTGGCCCGGCACGAGGGCCGGGTGCTGTTCGTCCGGCACGCGCTGCCCGGCGAGAAGGTGGTCGCGCTGGTCACCGAGGGCACCACGACCTCGCGGTTCCTGCGGGCCGACGCGGTGGAGGTCCTGGAGCCCGCCAAGGAGCGGATCGCCCCGCCGTGCCCGTTCGCCGGGCCCGGCAAGTGCGGCGGCTGCGACTGGCAGCACGTCACCCCCGGCGGGCAGCGCAAGCTCAAGGCGGCGGTGCTGACCGAGCAGCTGGCGAAGCTGGCCGGGCTCACCCCGGCCGAGGCGGGCTGGGACGGCAGCGTCGAGCCGGTCGGCGGCAAGCTCCCGGCCGGGCAGGTGCCGGCCTGGCGCACCCGGGTGCAGTACGCGGTGGACGGGGAGACCGGCAAGGTCGGCCTGCGCAAGCACCGCTCGCACGAGATCCAGCCGGTCGACCACTGCATGATCGCGGCGGAGGGCGTCACGGAGCTGGGCATCGAGGCGCGCGACTGGCCGGGCGTCGCCTCGGTCGAGGCCGTCGCCGCGGCCGGTTCCTCGGACCGCCAGGTGGTGCTCACCCCGCGGCCCGGCGCCCAGCTGCCGCTGGTCGAGCTGGACAAGCCGGTGTCGATCGCCCGGGTGGACGAGCAGGGCGACGTGCACCGCGTGCACGGGCGGACCTTCGTGCGCGAGCGGGCCGCCGGGCGCACCTGGCGGGTCAGTAACGGCGGCTTCTGGCAGATCCACCCCGAGGCGCCGGACACGCTCGTGGACGCCGTCCTGGACGGTCTGGACCCGCAGTGGGGCGAGAACGCGCTCGACCTGTACTGCGGCGTGGGCCTGTTCGCGGGTGCGCTGGCGGACCGGGTCGGCGAGGACGGTGCGGTGCTCGGCATCGAGTCGGCGAAGCAGGCCGTCGTCGACGCCCGGCACAACCTGGCCGCGCTGGACAACGTCCGGATCGAGTGCGACCGGGTCGAGACGCTGCTGCCGCGCACCGGCATCACCGCCACCGACCTGATCGTGCTGGACCCGCCGCGCTCGGGCGCCGGGCGCGAGACCGTCGCGCACCTGGTGGGCCTGGAGGCGCGCCGGATCGCGTACGTCGCGTGCGACCCGGCGGCGCTCGCCCGGGACCTCGGCTTCTTCCGCGAGGGCGGCTACCGGCCGGTCTCGCTGCGGGCCTTCGACCTGTTCCCGATGACGCACCACTTCGAGTGCGTGGCGATCCTGGAGCCGGTCGGGGGCTTCGCCGAGTGACGTAGGACGGTTCAGGCAGGCGCCGAGGAGGCGGCACCCGGGGTGTTCCGGGGGCCGCCTCCGGTCGTTTCCGGGCTGCTCGCGGACCGGTCAGGGCTCGTTGTGCTCTTCCTCGTCGGTGCTGTGGGGAAGGTCGATCCCGTGCAGGGCGGCGAGCCGGAGCAGCTCGGCGATCCGGCCCTCGTACGCCTGGACGCCGTCGGCGTCCCCTTCGGCCCGGGCCGCCGCGAGGTCGCGCCGGGCCTGGGTGAGCTGCTCGCGCAGCTCCTGGTCGAACATGGCTGTCATTGCCGGCCTCCACACCGGTCGGTGCCGCTTCACGGAACGCGCAGGAGTGTTCAGAGTCTCGGAAGGGGCAGGACTCTTCAAGTCTCGCCCCTCGTGGCGGGGGTGGGGCGGCGGACGGTGGGTATGAGTTCGGGGCGCCTCCGGGGTTGTGCGGGGGCGTGCGGCGGGTGCGTGTGGGGGCGGGATCCGCGCCCTTGTTGTGCTAGCACTTCAGCGCTAGCTTGAGGCCCATGGGTAAAAAGCAGCTGAACGTCAGGGTGGACGCCGCCACCGCGGAGATGGCCCGGGAGCGGGCGGAGCAGCAGGGGATCAGCATGAACCAGTACATCGAGCGCCTGGTCCAGCAGGACATGGGCGAGTCCGGGCGGGCCTTCGTCGACGCCGCCGCGAAGTTCATGAAGGAGTACGAGACGGCCTTCCTGGCGGAGTTCGCGGAGCCGGGCGACCTCCAGGGCGTGCGCCGTTGAAACTGGAGGTCGACCTCTCGTGGCTGCTCATGACCGCCGAGCAGTACACGCCCGGTGACCCGCAGGTCACCGACTACGGATCGCTGCTCGCGGCGGTCTCCCGGCACCAGGCCGAAATCTTCGACATCGCCGTCTACCCCGAACCGCAGGACCGCGCCGCCGCCCTGATGCACCAGCTGATCCGGGTGCCGGCCCTGGAGAAGACCAACGAGCTGTTCGCCACCGCCGCCGCCTACGCCTACCTCGTCGCGAGCGGCTGCACGGTGGCGACCACCGCCCGCGAGGTGCGCAGCCTCGCCCGGGCCATCCGGGAGGGGCGGCTCGGCGTGTCGGGCGTCGCCGAGCGGCTGTCCGCGTGGGTCGTGGACGAGGCGGAGGGGGAGGGCGTCAGCGGGGCGGACGACGAGGACGGGGACGACGACTGACGGTCCTCCCCGTCGGCCGCCGCGGTCACCTCCCGGTTCCGTCCGGGCCTGCCGGTTCGGCGATCAGGGCCGTCGCGAACGGGCGGAAGCCGGCCCGGCGGTAGATCCGGGCGACGTTCTCGTCCGCGGCGGACAGGAACACCGTTCGCACGCCGTTCGCACGGGCGTGGGCGACCAGCGCCGCCGTCACCGCGAGCCCCAGGCCGCGCCGGCGTGCCGTCGGCAGCGTGCCGACCCCGGCGACCTCCGTCACCGGGCCCACCGGGTTGTGCTGGCCCGCGCACAGCGGCGTGCCGCCCTCCAGCGCCGCGGCCAGCGCGGTGGTGCCCGTGGTGATCCGCTTTGCGATCCGCTCCACGGTGCCGTCCGCCCTCAACCGACGCTCCGTTGCCGACAGTTCATCGGTCCCTGCGGTTCCGATGCCGGTTCCCGGCTCGGCGAACGCCAGGTGCGGGACGGCGACCGCGCTCGCCAACTCCGGTGCGTCCGCGGCCAGGACGCGCACCTCCACCGGCCCCGCCAGGACGGGCGAGGCGGCCGGTTCGTTCTCCGGGCCCAGCACCAGCAGCGGGTGCTCGTGCACCGTCAGCCCGGCCTCCTCGACCGCGGCGCGCAGCCCGGGGTCGTGCTCGGCCACCCACTCGAAGGCCTCCGGCGCGCCCAACTCCCGCTGGCGCGCCAGCACTCGCCGGACGTCGTCGACGGTCGCGGCGGGCCCCTCGTGGCCGAGCGTCGGGCGGGCGTAGTACGGCCAGCCGGCGCCCTCGCGGACGAACAGGGTCAACGGACCGAAGTCCTCGACGCGCGCGGCGCTGCGCGGTACCGCGTCGTAGTAGCGCTCGATCTCGTCGAGGAGATGCGGGTCCGGGGCGGCGGGTGGATGATCAGCAGAAGTCACGGCGGCATCCAAGCAGGACTGCGGACCGGCCGCCACTGGTTTGACCGCCGGGCGACGGGCGATCGTCCGGACACGCACCGGCCTTCCCCTGATTGTTTCCGAACGCTTACAGGCGTGGCGATCTTGGCCGCGCACCGCGTGACATGCTGATGCCGTCACAGCTTCCCCGCGGCGGAGTACCCGCTCGTCGTCAAACCGGCCGACGGCAGCTCGGGGCGCGCCGTGCGGCTCGTCCGCACCCCGACCACCTGCTCACGCTCGGCCCTTCACTGGCGGGGAGGGGCTGCTGATAGCGCAGCCGTACGTGCCCAACTCCGGTGTGGACCTCAAGATCTACTGCGTCGACGGCGAGTTCCACGCCACCGAGCGCTGCTCGCCGCTGCACCCCGGGCAGGGGGTGCGGGAGCGGAGGGTGCCGCTGGCGGGCGAGGTGGCGCGGATCGCCGCGCAGGTGGGGGAGGTGTTCGGCCTCGACCTGTACGGCGTCGACGTGCTGCTCGGGCCGCACGGGCCGGTCGTCGTGGACGTCAACGACTTCCCGAGTTTCCGGCAGGTGCCGGACGCCGTCGCCCGGGTCGGACGGGCGGTGCTGCGGCTCGCGCGCGGCGGGACGGCCGTGTCGGTCCCGGCCCCGGCGCTGGTGGGGGCGGGCGGAGGCGCGCTGTGAGGGTCGGGCTGATCGCTGCGGATCCGGGGCATCCGGTGTTGGCGGCCACGGCCGCGGTCCTGCGTGGGCGGGGGCACGGGGTGGACGTCGTCGGTCCGGGGGTGGCCTGGGCAGGGGACGTCTGTCTGCTGAAGGCTCGGACGGCGCAAGCGCTGGCGCTCGCGAGGGAGTTGGAGTCGCATGGAGTGCCGGTGGTCAACTCGGCGGCGGCGACCGAGCTTTGCCAGGACCGGGTGCGGATGGCGGAACTGGCGCGGACGGCCGGGCTGCCCTTCGCCGAGACGCGCGCGGTCGGGCGGTTGGGCCAACTCGCCGATCCGGACTATCCGTTCGTGGTGAAGAGCCGGCACAGCCGGCGCGGTGACCTCGTCGCCCGGGTCGACGATGCCGTGCGGCTGCGCGAACTCGCCGAGCGCTGGCCGGACGAGGCCGTCGTCACCCAGCCCTTCCTCGACGGCACCGGCTGGGACCAGAAGCTGTGGGTCGTCGACGGCCGGGTGTTCGCCGCCCGGCGGCGCTCCGAACTCGCACCGCCCGTCGGCGACACGGGGCCCGCGGCGCAGTGGGAGCCGCCCGCCGACCGCGCCGCCCTCGCGCTGCGCGTCGGCGAGGTGTTCGGCCTCGACGTCTACGGCGTCGACCTGCTCGACGGCCTCGCCGAGCCCGTCGTCGTCGACGTCAACGCGTTCCCCGGCATCCGCGGCCGCGCGGGCGCTCCCGAGGCGCTGGCCGCCCTCGCCCTGCGCGTCGCGGCCGGTGTGGGGCGTTGGCCGAGGGCGTCGTCGGCCGGCGGGACCGTCGGCGGGGTGGTGTCAGCCGGCGGGGGCGTTGGCCGGCAGGGTCGTTAGGCTGGCATCCCCCGAGTGACCTCGGGGAACGCCCGGGACGGCCCTCGGGGCGTACGGCGAGAGAAGACGGAACGTTGCTGCAGGACATCGAGCCCTACCTGGCCTGCCCGCACTGCGCGCAGTCCCTCACCCGGCACGAGCGCACCCTGCGCTGCCCGGCCGGGCACAGCTACGACCTCGCCAAGCAGGGCTACGTCAGCCTCCTCGCCGGCGACGCCCACACCGGCACCGGCGACACCGCCGACATGGTCGCCGCCCGCGCCGACTTCCTCGCCGCCGGCCACTACCGGCCCATCGCCGACGCCCTCGCCGAAGCCGCCGCGGCCGCCGAACCCGAAGGCCTCGTCGCCGACCTCGGCGCCGGCACCGGCCACTACCTCGCCCACGTCCTCGACGCCCTGCCCGGCCGCCCGGGCGCCGCGCTCGACATCTCCAAGTACGCGCTGCGCCGCGCCGCCAAGGCCCACCCCCGGATCGGCGCGGTCGTCTGCGACGCCTGGCGCCCGCTGCCGCTGCACGACGAGTCCGCCGGGCTGATGCTCAACGTGTTCGCGCCGCGCAACGGGCCCGAGATCCGCCGTGTGCTGCGCCCGGGCGGCACCCTGCTGCTGGTCTCGCCGACCTCGCGGCACCTGCGCGAACTCGTCACCGCGCTCGGGCTGCTGTCGGTCGACGAGGAGAAGCAGCGGCGGATCGACGAGAAGCTCGGGCCGTACCTGACGCCCGAGGGGCGGCGGGAGGTCGAGTTCACGCTGCGGCTCGGGCCGCAGGACGTGCGCACGGTGGTCGGCATGGGGCCCAGCGCCTGGCACACCGACCCGGAGCGGCTGGCCGCGACGCTCGCCGGACTGCCGGAGCCGGTCGAGGTCACGGCGTCGGTCACGGTCGCGGCGTACCGGCGCTGAGAGCGGTCACGGGCGTCGGGGGCGGTCACGGGCGTCGGGGGCGGTCACGAGCGTCTGGGGCGGTCACGGGCGTCGAGGGCGCTCGCGCGCGCCCTCGACGTGCGCCCCCTGTGGCGTTGTGCGCACCCTGTGCACCTCCCATGCCCGGGCCGTGCGCGTGCCGCCCCGATGGGATGAATCTGCCGTGCAGGCACGTTTCTGCCGCCTGGCCTGCAGCTAGGGTCCGACGGGTGAACCGCGACGCCACCCGCACCGCCGCGCCGGCCCACCCCCGACCGGACGCCCGGGCGCCCGACCGGCCGCCCGTGCCGCGCCCCACCGTCGAGGAGCTCCGGCTCACCTCCTTCAAGTCCTACCGGCGCGCCGTGCTGCCGCTCGCACCGCTCACCGTCCTGCACGGACCGGCCGGCGTCGGCAAGTCCAACGCGCTCGACGCGCTCGCCGTCCTGTCCCGGCTCGCCCTCGGCGAGGAGATCGCGGAGTCCCTCGACGGACTCCCCGGCGCGGTCGGTCCGCTCGCCACGCCCGTCCGCGGGGGCCTGGCCGGGTGCGTCCCGCACGGGCGGGACGCGATCATCCTCGGCTGCACCGTCCGCTCCCCCGCGGGCCGCATCCGGCTCGACATCGTCATCCGCACCGACGGGCCGGTCCGGATCGCCCGCGAATCGCTCAGCCTCGACGGCCGGACCCTGGTCGAGACCGGCGAGCAGGACCTCCGCGGCCGGCGCGTCAACGTCTGCTGGCACAACGACACCCGCCAGGGCGACATCCGGGCGCCCTTCCCCAGCGGCACCATGATCACCGCCCAGCTGCCGCTGCGGGTCGCCGGTTCCTCGCCCGGCGAGCGCACCGTCCTCGGCGCCACCGAGCACGCGCTCACCGCGCTGCGCGAGGTCTTCCCCGTCCACCCCGTGCCGGCCCTCATGCGCGACTGGGCCCGGCCCGACCCGCAGGCCCGCCTGACCAGCAACGCCGCCAACATCTCCGCCCTCATCGCCCGGCTCGCCGGCGAGTGCCCGCGCCGGTACGGCCAGCTCCTGCGGGTCGTCCAGTCCGCGGCGCCGCACCCGCTGCTCGGCCTCGACCTCGCGCACCGCGGCACCGGGGCCGAGCAGCGCGTCCTCGCGGTCTTCGACGAGGGCGTCCTCGGGCGCACCGGGGCCGACCAGGCCTCCGACGGGATGCTGCGCCACCTCGCGTTCGCCGCCGTGCTGCTCACCGGCGCCGGAGTGCTCGACCTGGACGTGGCCGCCGAGGTGCCGTGGGCGCACCGGCAGCTCACGGTGCTCGCGGGGGACCTGGGCGCGGGACTGTCCACCGAGCAGACGGCCTCGCTGCTGCGACTGGCGCGGGAGATGTCGGGGCGCGACCAGTTGCGGGTGCTCGCCGCGCTCCAGGAGCCGGCGGCGGCTCGGGAGGCGCTGGGCGGCCACGGGGGGTCTGCGGGTGGGGTCGTGCTGGTCGAGTGCCGGCGTGACCCGGACTCGGGGCACACGGTGCTGCGGCCCGAGACGGCGCGGGTGCCGGCCCAGTTCGGACGCGGTGAAGACGCCGGAACCGCGGACGGCAGGGTGGACGGCCCCGTGGACGGCACGGTGGGCGGCGAGGCAGGGGCGGGCGCGGATGCGGTAGACCTGGACGAGTGAACGAACGACCTGAGGAACCCGTTGCCGGCCCCGCGGCACCGACGTTGGAGAGCCTGCGGCAGCGGCTGGTGGAGTTCGCGGCGGTGCGGAAGTGGGAGCCCTTCCACACACCGAAGAACCTGGCGGCGGCGCTGACCGTGGAGGCGGGCGAGCTGCTGGAGATCTTCCAGTGGCTGACGCCGGAGCAGGCCGCCGCGGTGATGTCCGACCCGCAGCGCGCCCACCGGGTGCGGGACGAGGTGGCCGACGTCCTCGCGTACCTGGTGCAGTTCTGCACGGTGGTGGGGGTGGATCCGCTGGAGGCGCTCGCGGCCAAGATCGAGCGGAACGAGGAGCGCTTCCCGGTGCCGGGTTCGACCGCGTCCGTCAGGCCGGAGGTGCGCGAATAACCCTTACGGGGGACGGAAGTTGTCCACAACCCGGGGGTTGTCCACAGCTTTGGAAAGGGTCGATGCGGACTTCCCGCCCTCGGCGCACGCTTTCGCCGTGACCACGAACCGCCCCCGCGGCGGCCGTGGTCGGACGGCGACGGCGAGCGGAAGGGGTGGCGGCCATGGAGGCGCTGCGACTGATCAAGACGGCCCGGCACGCCCTGGTGGAGGCCAGGCACGTACCGGACGTGCTGGCGGAGGCGCGGCAGGCGGCGCTGCTCACCGAGGCGGTGGGAGCCCGGCTGGGGGAGCTGGACGACGAGGAGCTGGCAGGGCTGGGCAGGGAGCTGTCCGAGGCGGGCGCGCACGCCTCGGTCTGCCTGGACCGGTCCATGGTCAGGGCCGCCGTGCTGAGCGGCGGACGGGCCGGCCGGTTCGGCGAACTCGGCGAGCTGGAGGTGATGTTGGAGGCGCTCGACGGGCTGCTGCGGGAGCTCGGCGAGACGCTGGTGGTGCTGGCCTGCGGGGCCGACACCGAGAGCGTGTACTGGACGTGCATCGACACCGTCGACGCGGTGGCGGAGTGCAAGGACCTCGTGGCGCGGCTCCGGCAGGTCGCGGGACGGCCCCTGGGAGCGGCGGAGACGGCGCTCGGCGGTGCGGAGGCCGAGCCGGCGGGCCGGGGCGCGCCCTTACTGGTGGTCCGGCTCGGCCCGCCGGGTGAGAGCGGGCCGACGGACGGGGCACGGGCGTCGGGCTACCGGGTGCCCGGCGCGGCGGCCGGAGCCTCGGAGGTGTCCGTGCCGGTGGGGTAGGCGGCCGTGCCGGCGACGCGGACGCCGGAGGACCGGAGTTCGGCGAGGTCCGCGGTCACCGAGGCGAGCAGTTCCTGCATCTGCTCCAGCAGGCTCTTCGGAGTGGCGGCCGGGTCCACCGGGCTGCTCGGGAGCTGCGGCGCGGCGGATGTCTCGGACCAGGGTTCGGACATGACGGGACCTCTTCGGATCGGTAGTGCGACGTGAAGCGGCCGACGGTGGCTCGGCCCGCGCGGCGGGGGTGGCTGACGCCTTGCCACCGGGGCGCACGCTCCCGCCGCAGCGTCCAACGACCCGCTCCGGTACCGGGTCACCGCACACCACCCGATGCGGTCCATGCGGGCAGGCCGATCAGCCTCCCGGGTGATCCCAGGGTTGCCGCCGCGAAGAGGCCTGGGCTAGGAGGAGGGCGGGCGAAGAAGAGGTGGGTGATGGGCTGGGATTGGCTGCTCGGCGCCGGTGTACCCGGCGCCGAGCAGCCCAGGGGAAAGCGGCCCCGACAGCACAGCGCCCGGCGCCGCGAGTGCGCGGGGCCGGGGCACTGGACCGAGAGGGGTGGCTCAGTTGTGGGCGTGGAGGTCGGCGTTGAGGCCGCCCCAGGAGCCGGAGCGGGCGATGACCTCGACGGCGCCGGTCTGGGAGTTGCGGCGGAAGAGGAGGTTGTCCTGGCCGGACAGCTCGACGGCCTTGGCGATCTTGCCGTCGGGCGTGGTGACCCGGGTGCCGGCGGTGACGTAGAGGCCGGCCTCGACGACGCAGTCGCTGCCGAGCGAGATGCCGATGCCGGCGTTGGCGCCGAGCAGGCAGCGCTCGCCCACCGAGACGACCTGCTTGCCGCCACCGGACAGGGTGCCCATGATCGAGGCGCCGCCGCCGATGTCGCTGTGGTCGCCGACGACGACGCCCGCGCTGATCCGGCCCTCGACCATGGAGGTGCCGAGGGTGCCGGCGTTGAAGTTGACGAAGCCCTCGTGCATCACGGTGGTGCCCGTGGCGAGGTGCGCGCCGAGGCGGACGCGGTCGGCGTGGGCGATGCGAACGCCGGACGGGGCGACGTAGTCGGTCATCCGCGGGAACTTGTCGATCCCGAACACGGCGAGCTGGCCGCCCTGCGCGCGGACGGCGAGGCGGGCCGACTCGACCCGGTCCACCGGGACGGGGCCGATGCTGGTCCAGGCGACGTTGGCGAGCAGGCCGAAGATGCCGTCCAGGTTCAGGCCGTGCGGCTGGACCAGCCGGTGGCTGAGCAGGTGCAGGCGCAGGTAGACGTCGTGCGTGTCGAGCGGCTTCTCGTCCAGCGAGGCGACGGTGGTGCGCACGGCGACCACCTCGACGCCGCGCCGGGCGTCGGCGCGCAGCGCCTCGGCGGCGCCGGCGCCGAGCTCGGCCTCGGCCTGCTCGGCGGTGAGCCGGACGGTCCCGGCGGGGCCGGGCTCGGCGGTCAGGACGGGGGCGGGGAACCATGTGTCGAGGACGGTTCCGTCGGCGGCGATGGTGGCCAGGCCGGAGGCGACGGCACCGTTCGGGAGCGTGGTGGATTCAGCAGTCACATCGTGCACGTTAACCAATGCGGGGGCCCGGTGCCGAAAACGCCCACCGTGCGGACGTGCCCGGTGCGGGCCGCCGCCGACCGGGCGTGGGCTGGGAAAACCCGGTGCCGACGGGATCACCGCTCGGCAATACTCGGACGGGTGTTCATGTCGATCTCCACAACCGGCAGCGCCGAGAACCCGGCCACGGATCTCGGGTTCCTGCTGCACAAGCACCCCGGCAAGGTCCAGCGGTTCACGACGTCGCACGGCGAGGCCCACGTCTTCTACCCGGAGGCGGGGGACGAGCTCTGCACGGCGGCGCTGCTGCTGGACGTCGATCCGATCGCGCTGGTCCGCAAGGGCCGTGGCAAGGGCCGCGGCGGCTCGCCGGACTTCGCGCTCGCCCAGTACGTCAACGACCGGCCCTACGCCGCGTCCTCGCTGCTCGCGGTGGCGCTGCGGACGGTGTTCCGGTCGGCGATGAAGGGCGTCTGCCAGGCCCGCCCCGAGCTGCCCGAGCAGGCGCGCCCGCTGCGGATCGCGCTGCCCGCGGTGCCCGCGAACGGCGCGGGCGAGGGCGGCGGCCCGGCGATGGTGGCACGGCTGTTCGAGCCGCTGGGCTGGCGGGTCGAGGCGGGGGCGATCCCGCTGGACGAGGCGTTCCCGGAGTGGGGCGAGTCCCGGTACGTGCGGATCGAGCTGGCCGCGGAGTCCGTGCGCCTGTCCGACGCGCTGCAGCAGCTGTACGTGCTGCTGCCGGTGCTGGACGGTGCCAAGCACTACTGGGTGGCCCCGGACGAGGTGGACAAGCTGCTGGCGGCGGGGCAGGGCTGGCTGGCCGATCACCCCGAGCGCGCCCTGATCGCCCGCCGCTACCTGTCGCGGCGCTGGTCGCTGACCCGGGCGGCGATGGAGCGCCTGGAGCTGGCCCGTCTCGCGGAGGCGGACGACCGCGAGGTCGAGGAGATCGACAACGCGGTCGACGACCAGCCGGATGAGGGCCCCCAGCCCGACGACGGCACCCGGGAAGCGTCGAGCGGGACCACCGACACCGCGCTCGCACCCGAGAAGCAGCCCTCCCTCGCCGAGCAGCGCCGCACCGCGATCCTGGCCGCCCTGCGCGAGACCGGCGCGACGAAGGTCGCCGACCTCGGCTGCGGCCAGGGCGAGCTGATCGGCGCGCTGCTGAAGGACCCCCGGTTCACCGGGATCCTCGGCGTGGACGTGTCCGTGCGGGCGCTGCAGGTGGCGGCCCGCAAGCTGCGCCTGGAGCGCCTGCCGGAGCGGCAGGCGGCCCGGGTGACGCTGGTGCAGGGCGCGCTGACGTACACCGACGCGCGGTTGAAGGGCTTCGACGCGGCGGTGCTGTGCGAGGTGATCGAGCACCTGGACGTGCCCCGCCTGCCCGCGCTGGAGTACGCGGTGTTCGGCGCCGCCCGCCCGGGCGTCGTCGTCGTCACCACGCCGAACGCCGAGTACAACGTGCGCTGGGAGAGCCTCCCGACGGGCGCCGTCCGGCACGCCGACCACCGCTTCGAGTGGTCGCGGGCCGAGTTCCGGGTCTGGGCGGAGCGGGTGGCCTCCGCGTACGGCTACACCGTCGAGCTGTGCCCGGTCGGCCCGGAGGACCCGGAGGTCGGCCCGCCCACCCAGCTGGCCCTGTTCCGCACCGGGACCGGGACGACCGCAAGCGAGATCACCACCACGACGCCCGGAGGAGGCGAACCCCGATGACCGACGAAGCGACCGCGACGCCCGAGCCGACGCCCGAGCCGACGCCCGAGCCGACGCCCGACGCGACGCCCTCTGCAGCAGGGCCGAGCGCCCCCCGTCGCCTCCCCGTCACCGACGTCTCCCTGGTCGTCCTGATCGGGACCAGCGGCTCGGGCAAGTCCACCTTCGCCCGCCGTCACTTCCTGCCCACCCAGGTCGTCTCGTCCGACTTCTGCCGCGGCCTGGTCGCCGACGACGAGAACGACCAGTCCGCCTCCGCCGAGGCCTTCGACGTCCTGCACTACATCGTCGGCAAGCGCCTCGCCGCCAGCCGGTTGACGGTCGTGGACGCCACCAACGTCCAGCCCGAGTCCCGCCGCCAGCTGGTGCGGATCGCACGCGACCACGACGTGCTGCCGATCGCGATCGTCCTGGACGTGCCGCCCGGTGTCTGCGCGGAGCGCAACCGCACCCGACCGGACCGCCAGCTGCCGGCCCACGTGATCCCCCGCCAGAACCGCGAACTGCGGCGCTCCCTGCGCGGATTGGAGCGCGAGGGCTTCCGCAAGGTGCACATCCTGCACGGCGAGGCCGAGGTGGCGGCGGCCGAGATCGAGCTGGAGAAGCGCTACAACGACCTGCGCCACCTCACCGGCCCGTTCGACGTCGTCGGCGACATCCACGGCTGCCGCTCCGAGCTGGAGACCCTGCTGACCCGCCTCGGCTACACCCTCGCCCGGGACGCCGAGGGCCGCCCGGTGGACGCCGCGCACCCGGCCGGCCGCACCGCCGTCTTCGTCGGCGACCTGGTCGACCGCGGCCCGGACACCCCCGGCGTGCTGCGCCTGGTGATGGGCATGGTGGCGGCCGGCCACGCGCTGTGCGTGCCGGGCAACCACGAGAACAAGCTGGGCCGCGCGATGGACGGCCGGAAGGTCACCGTCTCGCACGGACTCCAGGAGTCGCTCGACCAGCTGGCCGGCGAGAGCGAGGAGTTCAAGGCCGAGGTGCGCGCGTTCATGCGCGGCCTGGTCAGCCACTACCTGCTGGACGGCGGCGCGCTGGTGGTGTGCCACGCCGGTCTGCCGGAGAAGTACCACGGCCGCGCCTCCGGCCGGGTGCGCTCGCACGCGCTGTACGGGGAGACCACCGGCGAGACCGACGAGTACGGCCTGCCGGTGCGCTACCCGTGGGCGGAGGAGTACCGGGGCCGGGCGCTGGTGGTCTACGGCCACACGCCGGTGCCGACCGCGAGCTTCGTCAACCACACCATCTGCCTGGACACCGGCTGCGTGTTCGGCGGCAGCCTGACGGCACTGCGCTACCCGGAGCGCGAGCTGGTCAGCGTGGCGGCCGAGCGCGAGTGGTACGCGCCGGTGCGTCCGGTGCTCACCGACGCGCCGGGCGCCCGCGAGGGCCGCCCGCTGGACCTCGCCGACGTGGCGGGCCGGCGGATCGTCGAGACCGGGCTGCACGGGCGGGTCGCCGTCCGGGAGGAGAACGCGGCGGCGGCACTGGAGGTGATGAGCCGCTTCGCGCTGGACCCGCGGCTGCTCGCCTACCTGCCGCCGACGATGGCCCCGACGGCCACGTCCCGCCGGGACGGCTTCCTGGAGCACCCCGAGGAGGCGTTCGCCGCCTACCGCGCGGACGGCGTCCGGCAGGTCGTGTGCGAGGAGAAGCACATGGGCTCGCGCGCCGTGGTGCTGGTGGCCCGGGACGACGCGGCGCTGGAGAAGCGCTTCGGCGTGGCCGGCCCCGGCGCGATCTGGACCAGGACGGGCCGCGCGTTCCTCGCCGACGGCGGACTGACGGCCGCCGTGCTCGGCCGGGTCCGGGCCGCCGCCGAGCGGGCCGGGCTGTTCGAGGAGCTGGGCACCGGCTGGCTGCTGCTGGACGCCGAGCTGATGCCGTGGTCGCTGAAGGCCGTCGACCTGCTGCGCCGCCAGTACGCGGCGGTCGGCGCGGCGGCGGGCGCCGCCCTGCCGGTGGCGCTGTCGGCACTGGAGCGGGCGGCCGGGCGTGGTCTGGACGTCGAGGGGCTGACGGCCCGGCAGCAGCAGCGCGCGGCCGACGCGCGGGCGTTCACCGAGGCGTATCGGCGCTACTGCTGGCCGACCGAGGGGCTCTCCGGCATCCGGCTCGCGCCGTTCCAGGTGCTGGCCGCCGAGGGGGCGAACCTCGCGGTGCGCCCGCACGACGAGCACCTGGCCTGGATCGACCGCATGGCGGACGCGGAGGACCCCGACGCGCCGCTGCTGCACCGCACCGGCCGACTCGTGGTGGACACCGCCGACGAGGCGTCCGTGGCGGCCGCCGTCGCCTGGTGGGAGGAGCTGACCGGGGCCGGCGGCGAGGGCATGGTGGTCAAGCCGCTGGGCTCGCTGGTGCGGACGGAGCGGGGCGAGGGCCGTCCGGGCGGGCTGGTGCAGCCGGGCGTCAAGGTGCGCGGCCGGGAGTACCTGCGGATCATCTACGGCCCGGACTACACCGAGCACCTGGACCGGCTGCGCGAGCGCGCGCTCGGGCACAAGCGCTCGCTGGCGCTGCGCGAGTACGCACTGGGTCTGGAGGCGCTGGACCGGCTGGCGGCCGGCGAGCCGCTGTGGCGGGTGCACGAGGCGGTGTTCGCCGTGCTCGCGCTGGAGTCCGAGCCGGTCGACCCGCGCCTCTAGCCGACCGGGAACCGAGGGGGAGTCCGCCCCGGGCTCCCCCTCGTTCACCCGCGCGCTGCATACTAATTCCACATATCGTATACACTTGCCGCTTTCCCGTTCGTCCCGTCACCCCAGGAGCCCGGCATGGCCTTCAACCTCCGGAACAGGCACTTCCTCAAGGAGCTCGACTTCACTCCCCAGGAGTTCCGCTTCCTGGTGGACCTCGCGGCCCAGCTCAAGGCGGCGAAGTACGCGGGCACCGAGCAGCCCCGGCTGCGCGGCAGGAACATCGCGCTGATCTTCGAGAAGACCTCCACCCGGACCCGCTGCGCCTTCGAGGTCGCCGCGCACGACCAGGGCGCGAGCACCACCTACCTGGACCCGGCCGGTTCGCAGATCGGCCACAAGGAGTCCGTCAAGGACACCGCCCGGGTGCTGGGCCGGATGTTCGACGGCATCGAGTACCGCGGGCACGGCCAGGCGGTCGTCGAGGAGCTCGCCGCGCACGCGGGCGTGCCGGTCTGGAACGGCCTGACCGACGAGTGGCACCCGACCCAGATGCTGGCCGACGTGCTCACCATCACCGAGCACACCACCAAGCCGCTCACCGACGTCGCCCTCGCCTACCTCGGCGACGCCCGCTCCAACATGGGAAACTCGCTGCTGGTCACCGGCGCGCTGCTCGGCATGGACGTCCGGATCGTCGCGCCCCGCGCGGTGTGGCCGGCCGAGGACGTGCAGAAGGCGGCGCAGGCGCTCGCCGAGACCACCGGCGCCCGGATCACCCTCACCGAGGACGTGGCGGAGGGCGTGGCCGGCGCCGACTTCCTCTACACCGACGTCTGGGTCTCGATGGGCGAGCCCAAGGAGGTCTGGGCCGAGCGGATCGAGCTGCTCCGGCCGTACCAGGTGTCGATGGACACCGTCCGGGCCACCGGCAATCCGGACGTCAAGTTCCTGCACTGCCTGCCCGCCTTCCACGACCTCGGCACCGAGGTCGGGCGGCAGATGCACGAGGCCACCGGGATGACCGAGCTGGAGTGCACCGACGAGCTGTTCGAGTCGGCGCACTCCATCGTGTTCGACCAGGCGGAGAACCGCCTGCACACCATCAAGGCGGTCCTGGTCGCGACCCTCGGATCCTGACCGTCAGCCGTCCAGTTTGACGCAGGCCACCCGGTCGCCCGCCGCGTGCGGGCCGGCCGGAGTGCCCGCGTGCAGCACCAGCGAGCGCGCCTCGCCCGGCCGCGCCTGCCAGTCCACCGCGGCCGAGGTGCTGCCGCCGCCCCGCTCGTCGGTGCGCAGCACGAGCCGCAGCTCGTTCCGGTCGTTGGCGAACGCCGGGTCGGTGGACGGCTGCACCGGGTCGACGGCGTGCTGGTAGTGCGGCCCGGACGCGGCCGGGTCGGCCCCGCAGGTGCCGGTGTGCAGGTGCACCGGGAACTCGTGCCCGGGCGCGAGCCCGGCGACCGTGAGCGTGAGCACCGTCCGCCCGGGCGCCGAGCGGTCGGTGACGACGGTGGCGTGCGAGCCGTACGGCACGAGGTCGCTCGCGTAGCTGATGGCGGAGGGCGGGACGAAGGCCGACGCCGGGTCGAAGTCGGCCTCGATGACGGACACCGGCGAGGCGGCGGGGGCGAGCAGGGCGAGCGGCAGCAGGGCGCTGGCGAACGGGACGGGCATCGGCGGGCCTTCCACGGGCAGGGCGACGGTCGCCCTGCTCAACGCCGCCGGGCCGCTCGGGACACCCCCGGCCGGCTCACTGCGGCGGGCGGTGGATGCCCCGGATCTCGCAGCGCGGCCCGCTGGCCCGCATCAGCCGCAGGTCCGCCGTGATCAGCGGCACCCCGTACCGCTCGGCGACGGCGACGTACGCGGCGTCGTCCGGGGTGAGGTTGTCCTTGAGTTCCCAGATCCGGCCGAGCAGCGGCGCCACCTCGACCTTGCGGATCGCCACCGCGGCGAGCTCGGTGGTGAGTTCGGCGACCCGTTCGGCGGTCAGCTCCTTGGCCAGGTAGAGGCCGCGCAGCGACTGCATCACCTCGACGACGATGTGCTCGGGCGCCAACCACTCGCCGTCGGAGGCGAGTTCGGCCCGGGCCGCAGCACCGCGCGGGCCCTCGTCGGCCAGCGCGAGCACCAGCGCGGACGCGTCCACCACGATCATCGGTCGGCCCCGGTCCTTCCCGAAACGTCACTTCACGGCCACCGTACCCGCCCGTGCCCCGGCCGGTGGCGGCGGGATTCGGGCCGGGTGCCGGACGGACGCCGGACGGGCGCCGCGGCGGGGAGCGGCGGCGGACGCGTCAGCCGCCGAGGAGCGGTGCGGCGAGCAGTCCGGCGAGCAGTCCGGCGAGCATGGAGGCGGCGTTGGCGGTGCCGGAGGCGATCCAGGGGAGCGGGTCGCGCGGGCGCAGGCCGGTGACCGGACAGAGCAGGAGCGCCTCGACCGCGCAGACCGCCGCCTCGCTGAGCCCGAAGGCCGTCCAGTACGCTGCGGCGGGCCCGCCGGTCCAGTGCCGGAGGGTCCACCAGAGCACCGGGTGCGTCGCCAGGTTGACCAGCACGGCCGCGGCCACGGCCCGTCCCGGGCGGACCCGCCCGGCGAGGGCCAGGGCGGCGGTGTAGACGGGCGTCTCGGTCAGCAGGGTGAGGGCGAGGGCCACCGGGTAGCGCACGGCAGGGAATCGTGCCATGGGGAGGGGGAGCGTGGCGATCACGGGTACGGCGATCACGGATACGGGGACGGCCTCCGGCGCCTGGCCCGCGGCCGGGCCGGGGCTGCGGCTGGGCGTGGGCCCGCAGGCGGGTTTCGTGGTGGCGGTGGTGCTGGCCCTCGTGCTGGCGCTGCGAACGCCGACCGGGCTGGCGGTGCTGGGGCTGGCGGCCTTCGGGCTGCTCCACAACGTGCTGGAACTGCGGTACGTGGCGGGCCGGTTCGCGGTGGTGCTGGCCGGTCCGCTGCTGCGGCTGCTGCTCATCCTGGTCACCGGCATCGTCGTGTGCCGGCTCCTGCCGCCGTCCGCGTTCTCCCGGTCGGCGGAGATCCTGCTGGCGTACGGGCTGCTGGCGGCGGCCTGTTGGTACGGGCTGCGCGGCCGTCCGCTGCTGCTGGCGGGTGCCGCGGTGGTGCTGGCGGTAGCGGCGGCGGGGTCGCTGTCCTTCCCGGCGTACCACTTCGTGGTGCTGGCGCACCTGCACAACGTGGTGCCGCTGCTGTTCCTGTGGGAGTGGTCGCGACGGCTGGCGCGGGGGCGCGCGCTGTTTCTCGCGCTGCAGTTCACGTGGGTGCTGCTGGTGCCGGCGCTGCTGCTGAGCGGGCTGCTGGACGGCCTGCTGGCGGGCGCGGCGGGCGGCTGGACGGCCCGCCTGGAAGCCGCCTACACCCCGCCCGCCTGGCTCGCCTCCAACCTCGGCCTGCGCTTCCTGGCGGTGTTCGCGTTCCTGCAGACGATGCACTACGTGGTGTGGGTGTGGTTCCTGCCGCGTTACGCGGCGGAGGCCACGGAGGGTTTCGAGGCCCGGGTGCCGGCTCTGCGGGGTGCTCGCGCCTGGGCGCTGGGTGCGGCGGCCGGCGGGGTGCTGGCGGTGCTGTTCGCGGCGGACTACGCGCAGGGCCGTGCGCTGTACGCGGCGGTGGCGAGCTACCACGCCTACCTGGAGTTCCCGGTGCTGCTGATGCTGGTCCTGGGGGCCGCCCACCGGGGCGCCCCCGCGCGAATCGAGGAGGACGCATGACGACGACCCTGCTGGCCGATGTCGCCCCTGGGCCGGTCGCCGCCGGAGGCGGGATGCTGCTGGTCCTGCTGCTGCTCGGCGGGGTGGTGGCGGGGGCGGTGTGGCTGATTCGGCTGGAGCGCAAGCGGCGCGGCCCGGACGGCCGCTGAACTGGGCGGACGTCGATCCGGGCATGCCTGCGGTGGTGAACGCGGCGGCATGCACTATGGTTTATCTCGACATCGAGATAACTGCCCATTACCGTATATCTCGACATCAAGATACTTGCCGAGAGGCGCTCGCCGGCGATGCGGCAAGGTAAGCCTAACTAAGGCTGACCTTACCACCGTGGTGGCCGGATATCGCGTGAAGCACACAGAAGGAGTCAGTCGTGTCCGCGAACAGCTTCGACGCCCGCAGCTCGCTGCAGGTGGGCGACGAGTCGTACGAGATCTTCAAGCTCTCCGCCGTCGAGGGTTCCGAGCGGCTGCCGTACAGCCTCAAGGTGCTGCTGGAGAACCTGCTCCGCACCGAGGACGGCGCGAACATCACCGCCGACCACATCCGCGCACTCGGCAACTGGGACGCCACCGCCCAGCCGAGCCAGGAGATCCAGTTCACCCCGGCCCGCGTGATCATGCAGGACTTCACCGGTGTGCCGTGCGTGGTCGACCTCGCCACCATGCGCGAGGCCGTCAAGGAGCTGGGCGGCGACCCGGCCAAGATCAACCCGCTGGCGCCGGCCGAGCTGGTCATCGACCACTCCGTCATCGCCGACAAGTTCGGCACCCCGGACGCCTTCGTCCAGAACGTCGAGATCGAGTACGGCCGCAACAAGGAGCGCTACCAGTTCCTGCGCTGGGGCCAGACCGCCTTCGACGAGTTCAAGGTCGTCCCGCCGGGCACCGGCATCGTCCACCAGGTGAACATCGAGCACCTGGCCCGTACCGTCATGGTCCGGGGCGGCCAGGCCTACCCGGACACCTGCGTCGGCACCGACTCGCACACCACCATGGTCAACGGCCTGGGCGTGCTCGGCTGGGGCGTCGGCGGCATCGAGGCCGAGGCCGCCATGCTGGGCCAGCCGGTCTCCATGCTGATCCCGCGCGTCGTCGGCTTCAAGCTGACCGGCCAGCTGCCGGCCGGCACCACCGCCACCGACCTGGTCCTCACCATCACCGAGATGCTGCGCAAGCACGGTGTGGTCGGCAAGTTCGTCGAGTTCTACGGCGACGGCATCGGCGCCATCCCGCTGGCCAACCGCGCCACCATCGGCAACATGTCGCCGGAGTTCGGCTCCACCTGCGCGATCTTCCCGATCGACGCCGAGACCATCAACTACCTGAAGCTCACCGGCCGCGACGAGCAGCAGCTCGCCCTGGTCGAGGCGTACGCCAAGGAGCAGGGCCTCTGGCACGACCCGTCGGTCGAGCCGGTCTACTCCGAGTACCTGGAGCTGGACGTCTCCACCGTCGTCCCGTCGATCTCCGGCCCGAAGCGTCCGCAGGACCGCGTCATCCTGGCCGAGGCCGCGCAGAAGTTCGCCGAGGCGCTGCCGGCCTACTCGGCCGAGGCCTCCAAGCCGACCACCGTCACCGCCCCCGACGGCTCGAAGTACGAGATCGACAACGGCGCGGTCGTGATCGCCTCGATCACCTCCTGCACCAACACCTCCAACCCCTCCGTCATGCTGGGCGCCGCCCTGCTGGCGAAGAAGGCCGTGGAGAGGGGCCTGACGGTCAAGCCCTGGGTCAAGACCACCCTGGCGCCCGGCTCCAAGGTCGTCATGGACTACTACGAGAAGGCCGGCCTGCTCCCGTACATGGAGAAGCTGGGCTTCAACCTGGTCGGCTACGGCTGCGTCACCTGCATCGGCAACTCGGGCCCGCTGCCCGAGGAGGTCTCGGCCGCCGTCAACGAGGCCGACCTCGCCGTCGTCTCGGTGCTCTCCGGCAACCGCAACTTCGAGGGCCGGATCAACCCCGACGTCAAGATGAACTACCTGGCCTCCCCGCCGCTGGTGGTCGCCTACGCCCTCGCCGGCAACATGAACGTCGACATCACCAAGGACGCCCTGGGCCAGGACGCCGACGGCAACGACGTCTTCCTCGCCGACATCTGGCCGTCCGAGCAGGAGGTCGCCGACGTCGTCGCCGGCTCCATCGACCAGGACATGTTCGACAAGGGCTACCAGGACGTCTTCGCCGGCGACCACCGCTGGCAGTCGCTCCCGGTCCCGACCGGCAACACCTTCGAGTGGGACGCCGAGTCCACCTACGTCCGCAAGCCCCCGTACTTCGAGGGCATGGCCAAGACCCCGAGCCCGGTGACCGACATCGCCGGCGCCCGCGTCCTGGCCAAGCTGGGCGACTCGGTCACCACCGACCACATCTCCCCGGCCGGCAACATCAAGCCGGGCACCCCGGCGGCGCAGTACCTGACCGCCAACGGTGTCGAGAAGCGCGACTTCAACTCCTACGGCTCGCGCCGCGGCAACCACGAGGTCATGATCCGCGGCACCTTCGCCAACATCCGCCTGCGCAACCAGATCGCGCCGGGCACCGAGGGCGGCTACACCCGCGACTTCACCCAGGCCGACGCGCCGGTGTCGTTCATCTACGACGCCTCGCAGAACTACCAGGCCGCCGGCATCCCGCTGGTCGTCCTGGCCGGCAAGGAGTACGGCTCCGGCTCGTCCCGCGACTGGGCCGCCAAGGGCACCGCGCTGCTGGGCGTCAAGGCCGTCATCGCCGAGTCGTACGAGCGCATCCACCGCTCGAACCTGATCGGCATGGGCGTCCTGCCGCTGCAGTTCCCCGAGGGCCAGAACGCCGACTCCCTCGGCCTGACCGGCGAGGAGACCTTCTCCATCGCCGGCGTGACCGAGCTCAACGAGGGCCGCACCCCGAAGACCGTCAAGGTCGTTGCCGTTGGCCCGAACGGGACCAGCAACGAGTTCGACGCGGTCGTCCGCATCGACACCCCCGGTGAGGCGGACTACTACCGCAACGGCGGCATCCTGCAGTACGTGCTGCGCTCGCTCATCGGCTGAGCACCGCGCTAGTGGCTGAGAGGCCGGACCGCACCTCGCGGTCCGGCCTCTTTCGCATGCTGCGCCAACCGGGCCCGCCCCCTTGTGCGTTGTGCGGCCGACGGACCGAACCTCAGTGCCGGCGACCTGGAAGTACGGCGGCAGCACCTTCTACAGCTCCGGTCGACGGCGACGACGCGCAGCCCGGCGGGTGACGCCGCACGCAGAAGGGGCCCGCCACTGCGGCGGGCCCCTTCACGCGGCGGCCGTCAGGCCCGGTCGCAGGCCTGCGCGCGCAGGGCCCGGGCCAGGTCGTCCCGGCGCTCGATCACCAGGCGGCGCAGCGCGGGCGCCGCGCCCGGGTGGCCGTCCAGCCAGGCGTCGGCCTCGGCGAGGGTCTGCTCGCTGATCTGGGCGCTCGGGAAGAAGCCGCCGACGAAACGCATCGCGATCTCGATGGTCCGCTCGGCCCAGATCTTCTCCAGCAGCTTGAAGTAGGGCGCCGCGTAGAGGGCGGTCAGGTCGCGGTGGGTGGGCAGGGCGAAGCCCGCGATGTTCGCCTCGACCAGGGCGTTGGGCAGTTCGTCCGAGTCGACGACGGCCGACCAGGCGGCAGCCTTGGCCTCGGGGGTGGGGCGGGCGGCCAGGCACTGGGTGTACTGGCGCTTGCCGCTGGCCGTGTTGTCGGCGGCCAGCTCCCCGGCGAGCTCCTCGTCGGCGGCGTGCCCGGCGGCGGCCAGGGCGAGCCACAGCGACCAGCGCAGCTCCTGGTCGACCTCCAGGCCGTCGATCCGGGCGCTGCCGGCGAGCAGGCCGCGGACCAGGCCGAGGTGCTCGGCGCCGCCCGCGGTCTGGGCGAGGAAACGGGCCCAGGCCAGCTGGTGGTCGCTGCCGGGGACGGCCTCGCGCAGTTCGCGCAGGGCGCCGTCGGCGAGCAGCCGGCCGCCCTCGGCGCGCCAGGCCGGGTCGGCGTAGAGGTCGACGGCGGCCTTGGCCTGGGTGTGCAGGGACTGCAGGACGCCGATGTTGCCCTCCTGGCCGGCGAAGCGCAGCACCAGGGCGACGTAGTCGCGGGCGGGCATGAGGCCGTCGCGGGTGAGGTTCCAGACGGCGGACCAGGCGAGGGCGCGGGCGAGGTCGTCGCGGATCTCGCCGAGGCCGGTGCGCAGGGTCTCCAGCGAGTCGGCGTCGAAGCGGATCTTGCAGTAGGTGAGGTCGTCGTCGTTGAGCAGGACGAGCGCCGGGCGGGGGCGGCCGGCGGCCTCGGCGACGACGGTGCGGGCGCCGGTGACGTCGAGCTCGATCCGGGCGGTGCGCACGAGGGCGCCGTCGCAGTCGCGGTCGTAGAGGCCGACGGCGATCCGGTGCGGGCGCAGCACGGTGCCGTCCTGGAGGACGGCGAGTTCGGTGATCCGGCCCTCGGCGTCGGGGGTGACCTGGGGGGTGAGCGAGTTGACGCCGGCGGTCTGCAGCCAGGCGGCGGCCCAGGACTTGAGGTCGCGGCCGCTGGTCTCCTCCAGGATGTTCAGCAGGTCGGCGAGTTCGGTGTTGCCGAAGGCGTGGCGCTCGAAGTAGCGGCGGGCGCCCTCGAAGAAGGCCTCCGAACCGGCGTACGCGACGAGCTGCTTGAGGACGGAGGCGCCCTTGGCGTAGGTGATGCCGTCGAAGTTGAGCTTGGCGGCCTCGAGGTCGCGGATGTCGGCGGTGATGGGGTGGGTGGTGGGGAACTGGTCCTGCCGGTAGGCCCAGGCCTTGCGCTGGTTGGCGAAGGTGATCCAGGCGGAGCTGTAGCGGGTGCGGGCGCCGATCAGTCCGTAGGAGCCCATGAAGTCGGCGAAGGACTCCTTGAGCCACAGGTCGTCCCACCAGCGCATGGTGACGAGGTCGCCGAACCACATGTGCGCCATCTCGTGCAGGATGACGTTGGCGCGGCCCTCGTAGGCGGCGTCGGTGACCTTCGAGCGGAAGACGAAGTCCTCCTTGAAGGTGACGCAGCCGGGGTTCTCCATGGCGCCGATGTTGTACTCGGGCACGAAGGCCTGGTCGTACTTGCCGAACGGGTACGGGTAGTCGAACTCCTCGTGGAAGAAGTCGAGTCCGAGCTTGGTGACGCCGAGGATCTCGTCCGCGTCGAAGTAGCGCGCGAGCGACTTGCGGCACATCGCGGAGAGCGGGATCTCCAGCGTGGTGCCGTCGGCCAGTTCGCGGCTGTAGTGGTCGCGGGCGACGTGGTACGGGCCGGCGACGACGGCGGTGAGGTAGGTGGAGATCGGCTTGGTCGGCGCGAACTCCCAGGTGCGGGCCGCGCCTTCGGTGCCGACGTTCTCGGAGACGGCGTTGGACCACACGTCCCATGCGGCCGGGGCGGTCACGGTGAAGGTGAACGGGGCCTTCAGGTCGGGCTGTTCGAAGTTGGCGAAGACCCGGCGGGCGTCGGCCGGCTCGTAGTGGGTGTAGAGGTAGGTCTCGCCGTCGGCCGGGTCGACGAAGCGGTGCAGGCCCTCGCCGGTGCGGCTGTAGGCGCAGTCGGCCTCGACGGTGAGGACGTTGTCGGCGGCGAGCCCGTCGACGTGGACACGGGCACCGTCGAAGGCGGTGGCCGGGTCGATCGCGCGGCCGTTCAGGGTGATCGAGCGGACGGCGGGGGCGAGCAGGTCGAGGAAGGTGCCGGTGCCGGGCCGGGTGCAGCGGAAGGCGACGGTGGTGGTGGAGCGGAAGGTCGCGGCCGCGGGGTCGGGGGCGGAGGTCACGTCCAGCCGGACCTGGTAGCCGTCCACGGTCAGGATGCTGGCCCGCTGCTGGGCTTCGTCGCGGCTCAGGTTCTTGCCCGGCACGGCGGTACTCCTTTGTCCGGCTCGCACGGTGGTGCGCTTCTGTCTGTGCGGTCCTGCGCGGGGTTCGGCGCATCAGGGGCATCCTTTCACGCCGTCCCGCGCCGGTACCATTGCACAGGCCGGTGGGCCGGGGCGGAATCAGCGGGGCCGGGCGGGCGTTGGCCCTCGGATGGGGGGAAAGCCTTTCCCCCATTCCTCGGACACCTCACGAAGGACGACCGCAGTGACGACCGCCGCCGAGCGCAAGACCGCCGACTTCTGGTTCGACCCGATCTGCCCGTGGGCGTGGATGACGTCCCGTTGGCTGATCGAGGTCCAGCAGCTTCGTCCGGTGGACGTGAACTGGCACGTGATGAGCCTGTCGGTGCTCAACGAGGACCGCGACCTCCCGCAGCAGTACCGCGACCTGATGGACAAGGGCTGGGGCCCGGTGCGGGTGTGCATCGCGGCCGCGCAGCAGTACGGCGAGGAGGTGCTCGGCCGCCTCTACACCGAGCTGGGCCTGCGCCTGCACAACCAGGCGATGCCGCTGGAGCGGGCGACGGTCGAGGCGGCGCTGGTGGCCGCGGGCCTGCCGGCCGAGCTGGCGGACGCGGCCGACACGGACGCGTACGACGAGGCCCTGCGCGCCTCCCACAAGGAGGGCATCTCGCTGGTCGGCGAGGACGTCGGCACCCCGGTGATCGCGGTGGAGGGCGCGGACGGCGACCGGGTCGCCTTCTTCGGCCCGGTGGTCACCCCGACCCCGCGCGGCGAGGCGGCGGCCCGGCTGTGGGACGGCACCCTGCTGGTGGCCTCCACCCCGGGCTTCTACGAGATCAAGCGCACCCGGACGGCGGGCCCGTCCTTCGAGTGAGGTTCGCGTCGCACACGTGAAGTCGCACACGTGAAGTCGTGCACGTGAGTCGTGCGAAGGGGCCCGGTACCAGGTGGTACCGGGCCCCTTCGGGTACGTGCGGCTACCGCGCGGCCGCGTCCCGGCGCTGCTTGAGCAGCCCGGCGGCCGTCAGCGCGGCGACCAGCACGCCGGCCGCGTACAGCTGCTGCCGGTCGCCCTCGGTGGTGGTCATCAGCGCGAGGATGCCGGCCACGGCGGCCATCGCCACCCAGGTCAGGTACGGGTAGCCCCACATCTTCACGGTGAGCAGTTCGGGCGCCTCGCGCTCCAGCCGGCGGCGCATCCGCAGCTGGACGGCGCAGATGAACAGCCAGACCACGAGGATCGCGACGCCGGTGGTGTTCATCAGCCAGGTGAACACGGTCGCCGGCCAGAACTTGGCGGCCAGCACGGCGCCGAAGCCGAACAGGCAGGAAGCCAGCACCGCCCGGCGCGGCACGCCCCCGCCGACCTTGGCCAGCGCCTTGGGGCCCTGCCCGCGGCCGACCAGCGAGTACGCCATCCGGGAGGCGCCGTAGATGTTGGCGTTCATCGCGGACAGCAGTGCGATCAGCACCACCGCCTCCATGATCGTCCCGGCGGCGGGCACCCCGAGGTGGCGCAGCACGGTGACGTACGGGCCGTCCTGGACGACCGCCGGGTCCTTCCAGGACACCAGGGTGACGACCAGGGCCATCGAGCCGATGTAGAAGATCGCGATCCGCCAGACCGCCGTCCGCACCGCGTTGGCGACGTTCTTCTTCGGGTCGTCGGACTCGGCGGCGGCGATGGTGACCGTCTCCAGGCCGCCGTACGCGAACACCGACGCGAGCAGGCCGACGATCAGTCCGCTGACGCCGTTGGGCAGGAAGCCGCCCTGGCCGGTCAGGTTGGTGGTGCCGGGGGTGCCGGGGCCGATCACGCCGGCGATGCCGAGCCCGCCGAGGACCAGGAACGTGACGATCGCGGCGACCTTGATGGTGGCGAACCAGAACTCGAACTCGCCGAAGTTCTTCACGGCGGTGAGATTGCTGGCGCAGAAGAAGACCATGAACAGGCCGACCCAGACCCACGCCGAGACGCCGGGTATCCAGCCGTTGACGATCTTCCCGGCCGCGGTGGCCTCGGCGGCGACGCCGCAGCACAGCATCACCCAGTACATCCAGCCGGCGGTGATGCCGGCCCAGGGGCCGATCTCCTTCTCGGCGTGGACGGAGAACGAGCCGGAGGCCGGGCGGGCGGCGGACATCTCGCCGAGCATCCGCATGATCAGCATGACCAGCAGGCCGGAGAGCGTGAACGCGAGGATGATGGCGGGCCCGGCCGCCGCGATGCCCGCGCCGGAGCCGACGAAGAGGCCGGCGCCGATCACCCCGCCGAGCGCGATCATCGACAGGTGGCGCTGCTTCAGCCCGTGCGAGAGCTGCTGGCCGGCGGCCGGGGGAGCGGTGTCGCTGCTCCCGGGCGCCGGGGGCGCGGAGGTTGGGGCCATGGAGGTGGATCCAGACTGTGCGGAATGCGGCATGGGTTGTCCAATATCCGGGGACACCGCTGTCCATGCCAAGGGCGGGGGAGGCGGGCCCACCATGCGGACCCCGCCGTGACGCTGGGTCGGGAATGCGGTCACGCTCCGTCGATCGGGCGGTTCCGACAACGCCTCCGGTGGCGGTTTGTCCGAAACCGTGCCGGTGACGGAGTCGATCACCACGTAGGTTCACAGGTGTTCACTCACCTGGACCCCCACGAGGAGACCCCCATGGCCACTGCCGGCACGTCGATACCGACCCGCGCCGTCCTCGCCGACCTGCTGCCCGCCGCCACCACCCGCCTCGGCGCCCAGGCCCGCGACCTCGCCCTGGTCGCCGGCGGCGCCGCGCTGACCGGCGTCGCCGCCCAGCTGTCGGTCAACGTCCCGGGCTCGCCGGTGCCCGTCACCGGCCAGACCTTCGCCGCCCTGCTGGTCGGCACCGCGCTCGGCGCCCGCCGCGGCGTCGCCTCGCTCGCGCTCTACCTGCTGGCCGGCATGGCGGGCCTGCCCTGGTTCGCCGAGGGCACCTCGGGCTGGGCGATGCCGTCGCTGGGCTACGTGCTCGGCTTCGTCCTGGCGGCCGGCCTGACCGGCGCCCTGGCCCGCCGCGGCGCCGACCGGACCCCGGTCAACACCGCCGTGACGATGGTCCTCGGCACCCTCGCCATCTACGCCGTCGGCGTCCCGTACCTGGCGTTCTCGCTGCACGTGCCGCTCGCCCGCGCCGCCGAGCTCGGCCTCTACCCGTACCTCGTCGGTGACGCCATCAAGGCCGCGTTCGCCGCCGGCGCCCTCCCGCTGGTCTGGAAGCTCCTCGGCCGGCGCTGACCCACGCCGAGCGCCCCCTGCGGAGCCCGGGTGCCCGCGCATGCCACACTCATGGGCATGCGCGTGTACCTGGGCTCCGACCATGCCGGATACGAACTGAAGAACCACCTCGTGGAGTGGCTGAAGGAGGCCGGCCACGAGCCGGTCGACTGCGGGCCTCACATCTACGACGCCGAGGACGACTACCCGCCGTTCTGCCTGCGCGCCGCCGAGCGCACCGCCGCCGACGCCGAGGCCCTCGGCGTCGTGATCGGCGGCTCCGGCAACGGCGAGGCGATCGCCGCCAACAAGGTCAAGGGCGTGCGGGCCGCGCTGGCCTGGAGCGTGCAGACCGCCGAGCTCGGCCGCCAGCACAACAACGCCAACGTGATCTCCATCGGCGGCCGCATGCACACCGTCGAGGAGGCCACCAGGTTCGTCGAGGTCTTCCTCGACACCCCCTACAGCGGCGAGCCCCGGCACACCCGCCGGATCGAGATGCTGAGCGAGTACGAGACCACCGGCGAGCTCCCGCCCATCCCGGCCCACCACCCCCAGGGCTGAGACGCTCCTCCCCCGAATTCCCCACCGACCCCCTCGGCGGCCGGCCGCGCACCCCGGCGCGGCCGGCCGCCGTCGTTCCGAGCCCGGTGCACCCTGTGGCATCGGCCACAACCCACCAGCGCGCGGACACCCCCGCACGCGGGGAGCATGCGCCGTCCGCCTGGTTCGTACGCCCAACCGGCGTACGCCTCCTGACGCCGCGCCCGCCACCGCACCGATCGGCCGAAACCCGCTGACGCGCCCGCGTCTCGGCGCGACCGCGCCAGGCCGGGCCGTCGACGCCGGGCGGTGCCCGTGGATAAGGTCGGAGCCCATGGCTGGCAGACCGCCGGGCGCACCGCCCCAGACGACTGCGACGAGGCCCGGCGCCGCCCCGGCGCCCGAGCCCGTGACGGCTCGGTTGCGCAGGATGCTCCGCCGGGTCCGCCGAAGGCTGCGCACCGCCGGAGTCGACTACTTCCGCGGCGGTGCCGCCGACTGGCCGGTGCTCTGCGCGCTCGCCCTGCTCGTCCCCCTGCTGATCCTGCTCAACATCTGGATCCCCGCCTGGGCCCCGCCCACCGCTCTCGTCCTGCCGATCCTGGCCGGCGCCCTGCTGCTGCGTCCCGGCAGCCTGGTGGTGCTGTACGCGCTCGCCGCGCTCGGCCTGTCCGCCGAGTCCGTGATCCACACCGGCGAGCGGGTCGCCAGCCTGAACCCCGAGGCCTACGTCTACGGCGTCACCCCGGGCGCGGCCCTCGTGGTCGGCGCCGCCGGGGTCGGCGGCCTGCTGCTGGCCCAGTTCCGGGCCCGGGTCGGCGTGCCCTGGTGGGGCGGATCGACCATGCTGTTCGACCTGCGCGAGCGGCTGCGGGTGCAGAGCCGCGTCCCCGCGCTGCCGGACGGCTGGCACGCCGACATGGCACTGCGCCCGGCCGGCGGGCAGTCGTTCTCGGGGGACTTCGTCGTCGCCGCCCGCACCGGCCCGGGCCAGCGCGTGCTGGAGGTGGTCCTCGCGGACGTCTCCGGCAAGGGCATGGACGCCGGATCCCGGGCGCTGCTGCTGTCCGGCGCCTTCGGCGGCCTGGTGGGCTCGCTGCCCGCGCACGACTTCCTGCCCGCCGCCAACGGCTACCTGCTGCGCCAGTCCTGGGACGAGGGCTTCGCGACCGCCGTCCACCTGGTGCTGGACCTGGACACCGGCGAGTACGAACTGCTGTCCGCCGGGCACCTGCCGGGCATGCAGCGCCTCGCCGGCGCCGGGCGCTGGGAGGTCAAGGAGGCCGCCGAGGGCCCGCTGCTCGGCATCTACGACGGCGCCAAGTTCGAGGGCGTGCGCGGGCGGTTGGACCGCGGCGACGTCCTGCTGCTGTGCACCGACGGCATGGTCGAGGAGCCCGGCCGGGACCTCGCCGAGGGCATGGACCGGCTGATGGGGGAGGCCGACCGGCTGGTACCCGGCAGCGGTCCGGGCGCGGGCGCCGGCGCCGCGGCCGCGCTGATCGAGACGGTCGCCCGGGACATCAACGACGACCGCGCGGTGCTGCTCCTCTGGCGCGACTGAGCGGCTGACGGGCCGTCCGGCGGGCCGTCGGCCGGCGCCAAGCGCCCGCTGGTGGCACGTGCCGTCGGCATGAACTGTCAAGTTCGGGTGCCGATCTTCGGCCAAATCGGGCGCCCCGTCAGCGGAGCGGACCTGAGCCTTCCGTTCCCCGCCCCCGCACGTTTCCCGGCCGCTCAGCGAGGCCCCGCCGACGATTCGTCGGAGCGGCTCGGCTATCGTCTCGGACGGCGGAAACTCGTCTCGCATCGCAGGATATCGGCGTTGGGCTGACTGTCAGACCTTTACGCAATCGGCACGTTCGACCACACTGAGTCCGGGCGGGACTGGTCAGGATTCGGGGGATGGGGGGCGTCACGTGCGGCACGGCAGACCTTGTGCGATCGCTGTGTGCTCCCTGCCCGGCCGGGGTGTGCCGGACGGTCCGCGATTCCGCCTCGGGACCGTCGGACAGGCCGGGGTCCGGCTTCGCAGGTGCCGCCGGCCGGTGGCGCCCCGCTATGAAACGAGGAAGTGAGTCCGGGTGGCACTCTCCGTCTCCGCGCTGGTCCTGTTCGCGATCCTGTGCATCATCTTCATCCGCAACAAGCAGCTGAAGATCCCGCACGCGATCATCGCCGCCCTGTTCGGCTTCATGCTCCACGAGACCACCGTCGCCGGCTCGATCAACTCCCTGCTCGCCAACCTGGCCCACAGCATCTCCGGCATCACCGGCGGCTGACCGGCCGCCGGGAGAGCCGGCGGCACCCGCGCGAGGTCACCGGCCGGCCCGTCTGGCCTGCCGCCAACGAGCGAACAGTCCCCGGGGGCGCACCGCCGCCGGGGCCGACGTGCGCAGCGGCGCGGGTGCCCCGGCACCCGTCGGTGCCACCGTCGGCCGGGCCGGCTCCACCGTCGTCAGCAGGACGAACAGCCTTGCCCAGCACAGCCGTTCGCCGCGCGGCCAGTCCAGCGCGCGCAGCGCCGCCGAAGCCGCCTCCGACACCTCGCCGTTGACCCGGACCTCGGCGACGTCGTCGCCCGCCTTCCCGCCCAGGAAGAGCTTCACCCCGACCGGGCCCGTCCCGGTCAGCTCCGGCCGCAGCGCCGGCGCCAGCGCGGGCAGCACCCGGTGCTCCGCGAGCCAGGCCGCCAGCCGCTCGTTGCCGAAGCCGAACACCGCCGCCGGCCCCTGCACGGCGTGCCGGCCGGGCAGTTCGGGGTGGTCGGCGTGGTCGGCGAAGACGCCCCGGCCGTCCGTCAGCTCGACCAGTACCGAGGCGGTGGTGGTCGCCCACATCTTCACCGCGTTGGCGAGCTTCTCCTCCTCGGTCTTGCCGAGGCCCGCAGCGCAATCCCACACCACCGGCGCGTCCGCCCGGCCCAGGTGGAGCGCGAAGCCGAGGTCGACGTGGCCGCCCCCGTCGCCCCCCGGGTGCTCGCGCACGGCCACCGCCGTCGTGCCCGGGCCGCGCACCACCTCGCCGTCCACGGTGAACACCTGCCCGAGTTGCGCCATCTCCCGCACCACGCAGCGCTGTATGACGGCAAGCCGCTCCTCCGGACGCACCGGGACTCCTCCACCTCGGGACCGCAGCGATCTGCGTGATGCCCTGTTCCGCGTGCCGCTCCGGACGCGCGCTCGAACTGCGCTCGAACGCCGCCGAGGCTATCGGCCCGACAGCCTGCCGGGAAACCGCCCGGACCGCCCGGTCCTCCGGTCGCGGAAATGCCCTGAATGCACCATTTTGGGGAGCGGAACCTGAAGGCCGTCCGCCCGGAGAACCCGCATGCCCCGCACCGACCTGACACCCCCTCCGCCGCTCGTGCCCCTCTCCTCACCGATCCTGAGGGGCGCGGACGGCTCCGGCCTGGCCGCCGAGGTCGAGGCCTACCTCGCCTCCCTGCCCGCCCCCGCGCGCACCCCCGTGCCGTACGTCTGCCCGTACGGCGCCGCCCTCCGCCCCTGGCACGCAGGCCACCCGCAGCCCCGGGCCACCCTGCTGGACCGGGTGCTGCGCCGCCCCGCCCGCCCGGTGCCGGTCACCGCCGCCGACCACCTGCGGCTCGCCTCGCGCTACATCGGCGCGTTCGGCTGGCTCCAGGGGGCGATGTGGGACACGCGCGGCCGGGTCTGCCTGCTCGGCGCCCAGGCCGCCGTCCTCGCGCACGGCTACGGCACCCCGCGCACCGTCCGCGCCGCGCGCGTCCAGCTGATGGAGGTCCTGCACGCGACCGGCCGCCCGGCGAGCTCCCCGGACGAGTACAACGACCGTCCGACCACCCGGGAGGCCGACGTCCACCTGCTGCTCGACCGCGCCGCGGCCCGCGCCGCCCGCCTGGCGCTGTGACCCGCGACGACCCCGCGGTCCGCCGCCACAACGCCGACGGCCCCGGTGCGAGGACGCACCGGGGCCGGGCCGGAGAGCGGGCGACGAGAATCGAACTCGCGTGACTAGTTTGGAAGACTAGGGCTCTACCATTGAGCTACGCCCGCACGATCCTCCGGGCGGAGCCGGAAGTTCGGGGAACAGACTACCTGGTCCGGTCGCTCCCGTGCACACCGCATTTCCGCGCACGCCCCCGGCGGTCTCCCGAAACCCCGTCCGGCGGCCCCGAAATAAGTCGGCGAACCGCCGGGGCCCGGCGTGTACGCTTCCTCTCGGCACCACGGGGTGTGGCGCAGTTTGGTAGCGCGTCCGCTTTGGGAGCGGAAGGCCGTCGGTTCGAATCCGGTCACCCCGACGTGCGGCAGGGTCTCGCCCACCGGGCGGGGCCCTGTTCTGTTTCCCGGGTACGGTGGCGTCTGGCGTCCGCCTTTCGTGGTACCGGTAGGATGGGGCGCTGGCGGTAGTCCCTGCGGCGTCCACCCAGGTCAACCGCACGAGGGCGAGGAGTCACGCTCACCGTCCACCCCCCACGGGAGATGCAGCTCCAACCGCCCATCGCCCGTCTCGCCAGACCCACCCGTACCGGCCCCGGCCGGCGGAACCGGGGATGGCGGAGGCAACCTGACCGCAAGCCCATAGGAGACCTAACCGTGAAGAGCGCCGTCGAGACTCTGAACCCGACCCGGGTTCGACTCACCGTCGAGGTGCCCTTCGAGGAGCTCAAGCCCAGCCTCGACGCGGCGTACAAGAAGATCAACCAGCAGGTCACGGTTCCGGGCTTCCGCAAGGGCAAGATCCCGGCTCGCGTCATCGACCAGCGTTTCGGCCGTGGCGCCGTGCTGGAGGAGGCCGTCAACGACGCCCTGCCGCGCTTCTACACGCAGGCCGTCGACGAGGGCAAGATCGAGGTCCTCGGCCAGCCCGACATCACCAACATCGAGGGTGTCGAGAAGATCGCCGACGGCGGCGACCTGAAGTTCACCGCCGAGGTGGACGTCCGTCCGGAGATCACCCTGCCGGAGTACTCCTCCATCGAGGTGACCGTCGACCCGATCGTCGTCGCCGACGAGGACGTCGAGAAGTCCCTGGAGCAGCTGCGCGAGCGCTTCTCCTCGGTCAAGGACGTCGAGCGCGCCGCCGCCGCGGGTGACATCGTGGTCGTCGACCTGGTCGCCAAGGTCGACGGCGAGGTGCCGGAGGACGGCACCGCCAACGGCGTGAGCTACGAGATCGGCTCCGGCCGCCTGATCGACGGCATCGACGACGCCGTCACGGGCCTGGAGGCCGGTGGCACCGCGACCTTCAGCACCGAGCTCAAGGGTGGCACCCAGGCGGGCAAGACCTCCGAGGTCACCGTCACCGTCACCGCCGTCCAGGAGAAGGAGCTGCCCGAGCTGGACGACGAGTTCGCCCAGCTGGCCAGCGAGTTCGACACCCTGGAGGACCTGCGCGCCGACTCCCGCAAGCGCCTGGAGCGCATGAAGGAGTACGACCAGGCCACCCAGGCCCAGGAGAAGGTGCTGGACGCCCTCCTCGCGCTGGTTGACATCGAGTACCCGGAGAAGCTGCTCGCGGACGAGATCCAGACCCGCAAGCACAACCTGGAGCACCACCAGCTGGAGCCCATGGGCCTGACCCTGGACGCCTACCTGGAGACCCAGGGCAAGTCCCGCGAGGAGTGGGACGCGGAGATCGAGGAGCAGGCGAAGAAGGGCATCAAGACCCAGTTCGTCCTGGACCAGATCGTCGCCGACGAGGAGCTGGGTGTTAACCAGGAGGAGCTCACCGAGCACCTCATCCGTCGCGCCGCCGGCTCCGGCCTCACCCCGGACCAGTTCGCCCAGCAGGTCGTCCAGGGCGGCCAGGTGCCGCTGCTGGTCGGCGAGGTCGCCCGCGGCAAGGCGCTGGCCACCGTGGTCGAGGCCGCCAAGGTCGTCGACACCGAGGGCAACGAGGTCAACTTCGACGACGAGGACGAGTCGGGCGAGACCGTCGAGGCCACCGAGGCCGCTGCCGAGGAGAAGACCGAGGCCTGATCGCCCCGGTAGCCCCTGAGGCACGCAGCGGGCCCGGACGCCGTCAAGGCGTCCGGGCCCGCAGCCGTCCCACCCGGATTCGGCCCGCCCGGGAGCCGTCCCAAGCGGAGGAGCCCGGTCCGGCGCGTGCGACCCTGCGCTCACAGCGAACAGTTCTGCGTGGGGGATTCTGCGGCCCGGCCTGCGCGTTAGGGTCCTTGGACAGCAACAATCACGACGTGATACCCGGAAGCTGTGCGACACCGTGACGGCCGCCACGCGACCGTCCAAATCGACTGAGCAGGTGGCTAAGTGACGTTCCCGCAGATGCAGATGGGCCCGATGGCGCCGCACGCCGCCTCTGGTGACGTGCTCGGCGGCCTGGGCGACCAGGTCTACAACCGGCTGCTCAACGAGCGGATCATCTTCCTCGGCCAGCAGGTCGACGACGACATCGCCAACAAGATCACCGCGCAGCTGCTGCTGCTGGCCGCGGACCCGGAAAAGGACATCTTCCTCTACATCAACTCCCCGGGCGGCTCGATCTCGGCCGGCATGGCGATCTACGACACCATGCAGTACATCAAGAACGACGTCGTCACCATCGCGATGGGCATGGCGGCCTCGATGGGCCAGTTCCTGCTGACCGCCGGCGCCAAGGGCAAGCGCTTCTCGCTGCCGAACGCCAACATCCTGATGCACCAGCCGTCCGCCGGCCTCGGCGGCTCCGCCACGGACATCCGCATCCAGGCCGAGCAGCTGCTGCGCACCAAGAAGCGGATGTCCGAGCTGATCGCCTTCCACAGCGGCCAGTCCTTCGAGCAGATCACCAGGGACTCCGACCGCGACCGGTGGTTCACGCCGGAGGAGGCCCTGGAGTACGGCCTGATCGACGCGATCATGCACAGCGCCGCGGACGTTCCCGGCGGCGGCGGCACGGGCGCCTGAGCCTCGGCCCGGCCCACGAGACCACAGCCCCAACGCCCCGGAGGACAAGAACCCCCATGAACATCCCCAGCCTGTCGGCCGCCCAGGCCCGCGTCGAGGACATGCGCGCCGAGGGCCGCTACATCGTCCCGCGCTTCGTCGAGCGCACCACGCAGGGCATCCGCGAGTACGACCCGTACGCCAAGCTGTTCGAGGAGCGCATCATCTTCCTCGGCTCGCAGGTCGACGACGTCTCGGCGAACGACATCATGGCGCAGCTGCTGTGCCTGGAGTCGATGGACCCGGACCGCGAGATCCAGATGTACATCAACTCGCCCGGCGGCTCGTTCACGGCCCTCACGGCCATCTACGACACCATGCAGTACGTGAAGCCGGACATCACCACGGTCTGCATGGGCCAGGCGGCCTCCGCCGCGGCCGTGCTGCTCGCGGCCGGCACCTCCGGCAAGCGCATGGCGCTGCCGAACGCCCGGATCCTGATCCACCAGCCGTACACCGAGACCGGCCGCGGCCAGGTGTCCGACCTGGAGATCCAGGCCAAGGAGATCTTCCGGATGCGCGAGCAGCTGGAGGAGATGCTCTCCAAGCACTCCAACAAGTCGGTGGAGCAGGTGCGCGATGACATCGAGCGCGACAAGATCCTGACCGCCGAGGAGGCCGTCGAGTACGGCCTGATCGACCAGATCATCTCCACCCGCAAGACCTCGCTGACCTCCTGAGGCCGGCATCCCCCTCCTCTTGCCCGCCGGCGGGCTGGGGGCACCGCCCAGCCGTCAGGCGGGGGGGAGAGGGGCCCAGTCCGGGGCGGGGCGCGCACGGGTTGCGCGCCCCGCCCCGGACCCGTCGGCGGCCTCCGCAACGGCATCTGTTCGGTATCAATTCGCCCAGGGCGTAGGGCAGACCCGGCGAAGAGGACGGAATCAGGGGCCCGGCAGAGTACCGTCGGATAGCGAGACCGATCGCCGTCGGCGTTGACGGTCCACAGCACCAGGCCCCGGAACCCCTGCGGGGCCCCTGGCGAAGGGGAAGCACCTCGTGGCACGCATCGGAGACGGTGGCGACCTGCTCAAGTGCTCGTTCTGCGGCAAGTCGCAGAAGCAGGTGAAGAAGCTGATCGCCGGCCCAGGCGTGTACATCTGCGACGAGTGCATCGACCTGTGCAACGAGATCATCGAGGAGGAACTCGCCGAGACCTCCGAGGTGCGCTTCGAGGAACTCCCGAAGCCGCGCGAGATCTACGAGTTCCTGGACCAGTACGTGGTCGGCCAGGACCTCGCCAAGAAGGCGCTGTCGGTGGCCGTCTACAACCACTACAAGCGCGTCCAGGCGGGCGAGGCGGGCCGCAGCGGCGGCAACGGCCGCGATGACGCGATCGAGCTGGCCAAGTCCAACATCCTGCTGCTGGGCCCCACCGGCTCCGGCAAGACCCTGCTGGCGCAGACCCTGGCCCGGATGCTCAACGTGCCGTTCGCGATCGCGGACGCCACGGCGCTGACCGAGGCCGGGTACGTCGGCGAGGACGTCGAGAACATCCTGCTCAAGCTGATCCAGGCGGCCGACTACGACGTCAAGAAGGCCGAGACCGGGATCATCTACATCGACGAGATCGACAAGGTCGCGCGCAAGAGCGAGAACCCGTCGATCACCCGGGACGTCTCCGGCGAGGGCGTGCAGCAGGCGCTGCTGAAGATCCTGGAGGGCACCACCGCCTCGGTGCCGCCGCAGGGCGGGCGCAAGCACCCGCACCAGGAGTTCATCCAGATCGACACCACCAACGTCCTGTTCATCGTCGGCGGCGCGTTCGCCGGTCTGGAGCGGATCATCGAGGGCCGCGCGGGTGCCAAGGGCATCGGCTTCGGCGCCAACATCCGCTCCAAGCGGGAGTCGGACGCGAGCGACCACTTCCGCCAGGTGATGCCCGAGGACCTGGTGAAGTTCGGCATGATCCCGGAGTTCATCGGCCGTCTGCCGGTGATCACCAGCGTGCACAACCTGGACCGCGAGGCGCTCCTGCAGATCCTCACCGAGCCGAAGAACGCGCTGGTCAAGCAGTACCGCAAGCTCTTCGAACTGGACGGCGTGGAACTGGAGTTCTCGCGGGACGCGCTGGAGGCGATCGCCGACCAGGCGATCCTGCGCGGCACCGGCGCGCGTGGTCTGCGGGCCATCATGGAGGAGGTGCTGATGTCGGTGATGTACGAGGTTCCCTCGCGCCAGGACGTCGCCCGCGTGGTGGTCACCGGGGACGTGGTCTCCAAGCACGCGATCCCGACGCTCGTCCCGCGCGACATGATCAAGCGCGAGCGGCGCGAGAAGAGCGCCTGAGCCCGGCAGTTCAGCGCGAGAGGGCCCCGCACCACGATGGTGCGGGGCCCTCTCGCGTGTCCACCAGTGGATTGCTTCGGCTTACCGGCTTACTTCGGCATCTCGGCGACCGCGCGCAGGTCGCGGGTGTCGGCGGCGAGCTTTTCCACGTCGGGCTGGGTGCCGTCGTCGGCGCCCTTCATCACCATGACGAGGCTGCTGCTGTCGGCCCAGGCGCACAGGGCCATCTTGGTGTCGCCGTCCACGGACGTCCCGCACTCCATGGTGCCGCCCTTGGGGCCGGGGTCCACCGCGTGCCGGTCGTTGACCGTCCCACCCGCACCGGAGAACCCCTGGAACATCTGGTCCAGCTCCTGCTTCGGCAGCAGCACCTTGCCGTAGACGCCGACGGCGACCAACTGCGGGTCGGAGTTCGCGTCCTGGTAGACGGCGGCCACCCCGGTGGGCTTCCAGTTGCCGTCGCCGTTGCCGATCTTGGACGTGATCTCGTCCTGGATCTTTTGAGTCACCGACGGGTCGTCGTTGGCCTTCAGGTCCTTGAAGGCCGTCGGCATCACGATCTTCTGGGTGCCCGCGTTGCTCGTCAGGTCGAAGACGAAGTACGCGAGTGCGCCGCCGCCGAGGAGCAGCACGCCGAAGACGGCGCCGAGGACGATCCACAGCGTCTTGCGCGACTTGCGGGGCGGCGGGGGCGGGTACATGCCGTACCCGGGGTAGCCGGCCTGGTCGGGTGCGGGGTACCCGGGCGGCGGCGCCTGCGGCGGAACCGCGCCGTACGGCTGGCCGACGGGCGGCGGGGGCGCTCCGTAGGGCTGGTTGGGCGGTGGGGGCGGGGCTCCGTAGGGCTGGTTGGGCGGCGGGGGTGGGGCACCGTACGGCTGGTTGGGCGGCGGCGGGGCGCCGTAAGGGCTCTGGTCGGTCACTTGGCAACCTTCATCGCGTCGCGGATGGCGCGGGTCTTGTCCGCGGCCTGGGCCGGGGTGAGCTGGGCCGGGGCGTTGCCGCCGAGGCTGACGTGGTTGAAGCTGACGCGGCCGTAGGTGGACTTGTCGGCCCACACGCAGATCACCGGCCCGGGCTTGCCGATGATGCTGGACGCGCCGCAGGCGAGCTTCGCCGAGGAACTCGTGCTGTCCTGGGCGGGGAAGTCCGCCATCGGCGAGGACCAGGTGAGCCCGCCGCTGTCCTGCTTCGACTCCTGGATGATCTGGTCGGGGTTGTTCAGCTGTCCGTAGATGCCGATCACCGAGATCGTGTCGAGCGGGTCGGAACCCTTGGTGTAGCTGGCGATCACACCGGTGAGGTTCGAGCCGTACTTCGCCGTCTCGGGCTTGCTGTTGTCGGCGGGCTTCTCCTCGGAGGACTTCTTGACGTAGCCGTCCGGCAGCGATTGCGGGGCGGAGATCTTGTAGTTGCCGCCCGCGGCGTCCTTGCCGAGGTACTTCCAGGCGGCGAAGCCGCCGCCGCCGAGCACGAGCGCGCCGATCACGAGGCCGACCACCAGGCCGCCCTTGCCCTTCTTCGGCGGCGCCGGGTACCCGGGCTGGCCGTACGGGGCCTGCGGCGGCACGCCGTAGGGCTGCTGGGGCGGGCCGTAGGGCTGCTGCCCCTGCGGCGGGTACCCGTACTGCGGCTGCGGTGCCCCGTACGGCGGCTGCGGCTGCGGTGCGCCGTACGGGGGCTGTCCCCCGTAGGGCTGCGGCTGTCCCTGCGGATACTGCTGACCCTGGCCGTACATCTGTCTGTGCTCCCCCGCCGCACCCGCGGCCTGTCTCTGGTGTGGAGTTGTTCCCGTGTACGTCCGGAAATCCGGACGATTGTCCGGGCACGCTACCGCACCCCGCCCACGGCGGACCCGGCCGGGAGCGCGCAGTGCCCGGACCGAAAGCGGTTCGTGACCCGCGCCCGCGGTTACGTAAACTGTGCGTCGTGACCGACACGACGAACCAGCGCCCCGTGAGCACCACCGGGGACGATGCGGCAACCCTCCCGACGACCTACACCCCCGCGGACGTAGAGGGCGAGCTGTACGAGCGCTGGGTAGAGCGTGGCTACTTCACCGCGGACGCCAAGAGCGACAAGCCCCCGTTCACCATCGTCATCCCCCCGCCGAACGTCACCGGCAGCCTGCACCTGGGCCACGCCTTCGAGCACACGCTGATCGACGCGCTGGTCCGCCGCAAGCGGATGCAGGGCTACGAGGCGCTCTGGCAGCCCGGCATGGACCACGCCGGCATCGCCACCCAGAACGTGGTCGAGCGCGAGCTCGCCAAGGAGGGCAAGTCCCGCCACGACCTGGGCCGCGAGGCCTTCGTGGAGCGGGTCTGGAAGTGGAAGGCGGAGTCCGGCGGCCAGATCTCCGGCCAGATGCGCCGCCTCGGCGACGGCGTGGACTGGTCGCGCGAGCGCTTCACCATGGACGAGGGCCTCTCCCAGGCCGTCCAGACCATCTTCAAGAAGCTCTTCGACGACGAGCTGATCTACCGCGCCGAGCGCATCATCAACTGGTGCCCGCGCTGCCTGACCGCCATCTCGGACATCGAGGTGGAGTACCAGGACGACGACGGCGAGCTCGTCTCGATCCGCTACGGCGAGGGCGAGAACTCGATCGTCGTGGCCACCACCCGCGCCGAGACGATGCTGGGCGACACCGCGGTCGCCGTCCACCCGGAGGACGAGCGCTACCGGCACCTGGTCGGCACCGAGATCGAGCTGCCGCTCACCGGCCGCCGGATCCCGATCGTCGCCGACGCGCACGTCGACCCGGAGTTCGGCACCGGCGCCGTCAAGGTGACGCCCGCGCACGACCCGAACGACTTCGAGATCGGCCAGCGGCACGGCCTGCCGAACATCGCCGTGATGGACGAGCACGCCGTCATCACCGCGCACGGCCCGTTCCTCGGCCTGGACCGGCTGGAGGCCCGCTCGGCGATCGTCGCCGCGCTGCGCGCCGAGGGCCGGATCGTCACCGAGAAGCGTCCGTACGTCCACTCGGTGGGCCACTGCTCGCGCTGCAAGACCACCATCGAGCCGCGGCTGTCCATGCAGTGGTGGGTCAAGGTCGGCCCGCTCGCGAAGGCCGCCGGCGACGCGGTCCGCGACGGCAAGGTCAAGATCCACCCGCAGGAGATGGAGAAGCGGTACTTCGACTGGGTCGACAACCTGCACGACTGGTGCATCTCGCGCCAGCTGTGGTGGGGCCACCGCATTCCGGTCTGGTACGGCCCGAACGGCGAGGTCGTCTGCGTCGGCCCGGACGAGCAGCCGCCCGCCGGCGAGGGCTGGCACCAGGACACCGACGTCCTGGACACCTGGTTCTCCTCCGGCCTGTGGCCGTTCTCCACGCTCGGCTGGCCGGAGCAGACCGAGAGCCTCGCGAAGTTCTACCCGAACTCCGTCCTGGTCACCGGCTACGACATCCTGTTCTTCTGGGTCGCCCGGATGATGATGTTCGGCCTCTACGCGATGGACGGCACCCCGCCGTTCCACACCATCGCGCTGCACGGCATGGTCCGTGACCAGAACGGCAAGAAGATGTCGAAGTCCTTCGGCAACGTGGTCAACCCGCTGGACTGGATGGACAAGTACGGCTCCGACGCGCTGCGCTTCACGCTCGCGCGCGGTGCCAACCCGGGCGTCGACGTGCCGATCGGCGAGGACTGGGTCCAGGCGGCCCGCAACTTCGCCAACAAGATCTGGAACGCCACCCGCTTCGCGCTGATGAACGGCGCCACCGTCGAGGGCCCGCTGCCCGCGCCGGAGGAGCTGACCGCCACCGACCGCTGGATCCTGTCGCGCCTGGGCAGCACCGTCGCCGAGGTGGACGGGCTGTACGAGGACTACCAGTTCTCCAAGCTCTCCGAGGCGCTGTACCACTTCGCCTGGGACGAGGTCTTCGACTGGTACGTCGAGCTCTCCAAGACCACCCTGGCCAAGGGCGGCCCGCAGGCCGACGCCGCCCGCCGGGTGCTCGGCGAGGTCCTTGACGTCACGCTGCGCCTGCTGCACCCGGTCGTGCCGTTCGTCACCGAGACCCTGTGGACCACGCTGACCGGCGCCGAGTCCGTCGTCATCGCCGACTGGCCGAAGGACAGCGGCTACCGCGACGCCGGGGCCGAGGCCGAGATCGCGACGCTGCAGCAGGTCGTCACCGAGGTCCGCCGGTTCCGTACGGACCAGGGCCTCAAGCCGGGCCAGCGCGTTCCCGCCGCCCTGGAGCTGGACGGCACCGCGCTGGCCGCCCACGAGGACGCGATCCGCTCGCTGCTGCGGCTGACCGTCCCCGAGGAGGGCTTCGCGGCCACCGCCTCGCTCCCGGTCGCCGGCGCCACCGTGTCGCTGGACCTCTCCGGCACCATCGACGTCGCGGCGGAGCGCAAGCGCCTCGCCAAGGACCTCGCGGCCGCCGAGAAGGAGAAGGCCCAGACCACCGCCAAGCTCGGCAACGAGGCGTTCCTCGCCAAGGCGCCGGACGACGTGGTCGCCAAGATCCGGACCCGCCAGGAGGCCGCCGAGGCCGACATCGCCCGGATCACCGCCCAGCTCGCGGCGCTGCCGCAGGGCTGAGCCGCCCCACCGGTCCAACGAGGGGCCGTATTCCGCGAGGAGCGGAGTACGGCCCCTCGCCGTTTGCACCGAATAGCCCAGCAACATTGCTCCCTTCCGGCGAATATTCATCCTGGACCGGGTGAGGTCCTATTCCGCTCGAATTCATTCCGGTCTTGCCTGCGCGGGTTCGCGGAAGTTTGCAGGTCGGATGTGTACGGTGTGCTCTGAGTTTGCGCGGAGCGTTCCTGCGGGCGCTCCTGCGGGCGTTTCTGCTGGGCGTTCTGCTGAGCCGACAAACGGGAGGGCATGGCGTGGTGGTGACCGAAGAGTTGGTCGACGAACTTCCTGCCGAGGCGGTCGAGGAGGCCAAGGCCAGGGCGGCGACCCTGCTGCTCGCGTTCCGGCACGGGAACCAGCTCGCGTTCGACCACGAGCTCGACGTGCTGTTCGCCGAGCACGCCGAGCGCGAGGTGACGACCCTGCTCGTCTGGATCGCCGCGGAGGCGGTCCGCAAGGCCTACGCCCCCGCGGTCGGCGACAAGGTGCTGCGCGCGATGGCCCGGCGCGCCCCGGCCGACACCGGCGCGGTCGCCGTGGACGAGGAGACCGCCGACGCCGCCCGGCTGATCGAGGCCGTGGCCGTCGGGGACGTGGCCGGGGTTCGCGCCCTGGTCGCCTCGACCTCCGACACCACCTTCCTGCTGGGCGGCCTGCTGCAGGGCGTCGCGATGATGTTGCCGTTCCTGTCGGAGGGCGAACTCGCCGAGATCACCGCCGAGTTGCGCCGCCGGCACGGTGGCGCGCCGCACGTGCCGGAGGCCCGGGCCGGGGTCTGAGACCTCGCCGGGGTCGGGCTGCCGGGGTGCGTCACGACATGAGGTGCGGGTGCGTGCCGATGGTGTTCGCGACCGGACTGCCCGACGAGGCACTTGAAGGCGTGCCGGGAGCCGGCCCAGTGGGCGAGGAAGCGGCTGAACGCCCGGAGCATGTGGGCGACGAGCGTCGGCGAGATCAGCCCGGCGAACCGGACGACCGCGTCCTGTCGGAGGACGATTCAGTTGTGCAGGACGGCAGGCATGGCGCGGCGTCCCTAGTGATCAAAGGTTGATGACTCCTCGGAGATGTGAATCGATGCTTCTTGCAGCTCGAACTCGCTAAATCAATAGTAAAGGGAGGAAACTGGAGGGGATGGGTCGAGAACGGGCAAAGTGGTCGCTCTCACCCCGTGAGGACGCGCCGCCGACCCTCCGTAGACTGTGGTCGTGAGCGACAAGGCCGACCCGAACCCGTACACCCTCCGCCCCGCCGACGGCGGCACCGGCGACGCCCTGCGGGACGTCGAGCTGGAACTGGCCAAGCGCTGGCCGGAGAACAAGCTGGAGCCCTCGCTCGACCGGATCGAGGCGCTGATGGACATCCTGGGCCAGCCCCAGCGGTCCTTCCCGTCCATCCACATCACCGGCACCAACGGCAAGACCTCCACCGCCCGGATGATCGAGCAGCTGCTCAACACCTTCGAGCTGCGCACCGGCCGCTACACCAGCCCGCACGTGGAGACCGTCACCGAGCGCATCAGCCTGGACGGCGCCCCGATCACCCCCGAGCGCTTCGTCGAGGTCTACCGCGACATCGCGCCCTACGTCGAGATGGTCGACGCGCAGCAGCCGGTGCCGATGTCCTTCTTCGAGGTGCTGACCGGCATGGCTTACGCCGCCTTCGCCGACGCCCCGGTGGACGTCGCCGTGGTCGAGGTCGGCATGGGCGGCTCCTGGGACGCCACCAACGTCATCGACGCCGTCGTCGCGGTGATCACCCCGATCGGGCTGGACCACACCGACAAGCTCGGCGGGACCACCGGTGAGATCGCGGTCGAGAAGTCCGGCATCATCAAGTCCGGCGCGGTCGCCGTGGTCGCCCAGCAGCAGCTGGACGCCGCCGAGGTCATCCTGCGGCGCGCCGTCGAGGTGGACGCGACCGTCGCCCGCGAAGGCATGGAGTTCGGCGTGATCCACCGTGAACTCGCCGTCGGCGGCCAGCTGGTGACGCTGCGCGGGATCGGCGGCGAGGAGTACGAGGACGTCTTCATCCCGCTGCACGGCGAGCACCAGGCGCACAACGCGGCGCTCGCGCTGGCCGCGGTCGAGGCCTTCTTCGGCGTCGGCGGCGCCCGCGGCGGGCAGCTCGACCCGGACAAGATCCGCCAGGCCTTCTCCGGCGTCTCCTCGCCGGGCCGCCTGGAGGTCGTCCGCCGCAGCCCCACGATCCTCCTGGACGCCGCCCACAACCCGCACGGCGCCCGGGCCACGGTCTCCGCGATCAGCGAGTCCTTCGGCTTCACCCGCCTGGTCGGTGTGATCGGCACCTCCGGGGACAAGGACGTGGCCGGCCTGCTGGAGGCGTTCGAGCCGATCCTCGCCGAGGTCGTCATCACCCAGAACTCCACCCACCGCGCGATGGACGTCGACGCCCTCGCGGCGCTCGCCGTCGAGATCTTCGGCGAGGACCGCGTCCAGGTCGAGCCCCGCCTCGACGACGCCATCGCCGCCGCCGTCACCCTCGCCGAGGAGGAGGGCGACCTCGGCGGCGCCGGGGTGCTGGTCACCGGTTCGGTCATCACGGTGGGCGAGGCCCGCCTGCTGCTCGGGAGGAAGTGAGATGAGGACGCTCTGCTCCTCGACCTTGATCGGCGAGGCTCTCCTGATCATGTTCGCGGCGCTGGTCGCGATGCGGCTCTCCAGCGTTTCGACGGCCTCGGTCTGGATCGTCAGCGGCATCGCCATGGCGCTGTGCATCGCACTCTGCGGCATGATCAACCGCCCCGGCGCGGTGGCGCTCGGCTGGGCACTGCAGATCGGCCTGATCGTCAGCGGCTTCATCCTGCCGACGATGTTCGGGCTCGGGGCGGTCTTCGCCGCCCTGTGGTGGTGCTCGGTCCACTACGGCCGCAAGGTGGACGAGTTCAAGGCCGCCCGCGCCGCCGCCGTGGCAGCAGCGAAGGCCTAGACCGGCGGAACCGGCAGGTCGTTCACGCAAGGTAATCTCTGCCGTACCGCATACCATCTGCCGGACCGAATCCCCAGGAGACGCACCGTGTCCCAGCGCACTCTCGTCCTGCTCAAGCCCGACGCCGTCCGCCGCGGCCTGGCGGGCGAGATCATCAGCCGCATCGAGCGCAAGGCCGGCTGGCGGCTCGCCGCCGTCGAGCTGCGCACCTTCGACCGGGCGACGCTGGAGCAGCACTACGCGGAGCACGTCGGCCGCCCGTTCTACGAGCCGCTGCTGGAGTTCATGACCTCCGGCCCGTCGATCGCCATGATCGTCGAGGGCGAGGAGGTCGTCCCGGGCATCCGCATGCTGGCCGGCGCCACCAACCCGCTGGAGGCCGGGGCCGGCACCATCCGCGGCGACTACGCGACGATCACCCGCGAGAACCTGATCCACGCCTCCGACTCGCCCGAGTCCGCCGAGCGCGAGATCAAGATCTTCTTCCCGGCGCACGCCTGATCCGGCCCGGGCGACACGCCCGCAGGACCCGGGGACTGCCCCGGTCGGGACCATTGGCCCGGCCGGGGCATTCTTATCGGGAAATAGGGAACTGGCGATGCCGACACGGCGTCCCAATCCTCGGAGAAGCGATCACGCTCCGGACAATGGACGGTATGCCCCCACGTCGACGTCCGTGCCGCGGGGCGTGACTACGATGGACGCGACTCAAGGGCCCGGTAAGGCAGCTCAGCTGGTCTCCGCCCAAGCGTGGGCGTGCGCATTCGTCCACCCCCAGAACTCCGAGCCCGGGAAGGCACCCACACCCCATGGCGAGCAACCTGTCGTTCATCGGCCGCGACTTGGCGATCGACCTCGGAACTGCCAACACGCTGGTGTACGTCAGGGGCAAGGGGATCGTGCTCAACGAGCCGTCCGTCGTCGCGGTGAACACCAACACCGGCGGCATCCTCGCGGTCGGCGCCGAGGCCAAGAAGATGATCGGCCGAACCCCGGGCAACATCGTCGCCATCCGCCCGCTCAAGGACGGCGTGATCGCCGACTTCGAGATCACCGAGCGGATGCTCCGCTACTTCATCCTCAAGATCCACCGCCGTCGCTACCTCGCCCGCCCCCGCGTGGTCGTCTGCGTGCCCTCCGGCATCACCGGGGTCGAGCGCCGCGCCGTCATCGAGGCCTCCTCGCAGGCCGGCGCCCGCCAGGTGCACATCATCGAGGAACCGATGGCCGCCGCCATCGGCGCCGGGCTGCCCGTCCACGAGGCCACCGGCAACATGGTCGTCGACATCGGCGGCGGCACCACCGAGGTCGCGGTCATCTCCCTCGGCGGCATCGTCACGGCCCAGTCCATCCGGGTCGCCGGCGACGAGCTGGACAACGCGATCGTCCAGCACATCAAGAAGGAGTACTCGCTGCTCCTCGGCGAGCGCAGCGCCGAGCAGATCAAGATGAGCATCGGCAGCGCCTTCGGCCTCGAGGGCGAGAAGGACGAGCACGCCGAGATCCGCGGCCGCGACCTGGTCAGCGGCCTGCCCAAGACCGTCGTCATCTCCGCCGCCGAGGTCCGCGAGGCCATCGACGAGCCGGTCAACTCGATCATCGACGCCGTCAAGACCACCCTCGACCAGTGCCCGCCCGAGCTCGCCGGCGACGTCATGGACCGCGGCATCGTGCTCACCGGTGGCGGCGCCCTGCTGCGCGGCCTCGACGAGCGGCTGCGCCGCGAGACCGGCATGCCGATCCACATCGCGGAGAACCCGCTCGACTCGGTCGCGCTCGGCTCCGGCAAGTGCGTCGAGGAGTTCGAGGCGCTCCAGCAGGTACTCGACGCGCAGCCGCGCCGTTAGTACCGACGACACATCCGACACTCAACTGAACGGGCCGCCGCCGCCCGGGCCCCACAGCCCCGGCGGCCGGCCAGGTACGAAGGGGCAGTACCAGCACCGTGAGGGACACACGAGAGAGCCGGCTGCTGCTCATCCTGCTGGTGGCCGTCGCCTTCGCGCTCATCACCGTGGACATCAAGGGCGGTGAGAGCTCCCCGCTCGGCGGTGCCCGGCGCGCCGCCGCGCGCATCCTCGGCCCGGTCGAGCGTGGCGCCGCCACCGTCGTCGACCCGGTCGCCAACACCGTCCGGGCCTTCCGCGACACCGCCACCAACAGCGGCCGCACCGACCAACTCGCCCGCGAGAACACCGAACTGCGGCAGAAGCTCGCCTCCTCCGACATGGCCGCCGGCCGCACCAAGCAGCTCGACGACCTGCTGCGCACCGCCGGCGCCGGCGGATACACCGTCAAGGCCGCCCAGGTCATCGCGATCGGCCCGGCCCAGGGCTTCTCCTGGACCATCACCATCGACGCCGGCAGCGACGACGGCCTCACCCGCGACATGACCGTCATCAACGGCCAGGGGCTGGTCGGCCGGATCACCACCGTCGCCCCCACCACCGCCACCGTCCTGCTCGCCTCCGACCCCGGCTTCACCGCCGGCGCCCGGCTGGAGGGCACCGGGGAGATCGGCTTCGCCTCCGGCGGCGGCGACAGCCCGATGAAGGTCTCCCTGCTCAACGGCAAGGCGCAGGTCAAGACCGGCGACCGGCTGGTCAGTTTCGGCTCGCAGAGCGGCCGCCCGTTCGTGCCCGGCGTCCCGGTCGGCAAGGTCGTCGAGGTCCAGGCCAACGCGGGCCAGCTGACCAAGACCGTCCTGGTCGAGCCGTTCGTCCAGTTCACCCGGCTGGACCTGGTCGGCGTCGTGGTCGTGCCGCCGCGCACGGACCCGCGCGACGGCGTGCTGCCGCCCGCGCCCGCGCCCGCCCAGAGCCAGGCCCCGGGCGCTCCCGCCGCACCGGCGGCGCCCGCCACCACGGCTCCCTCCGCACCGCCCGCCAAGCCCACTGGGGGGAACTGAGCCATGCGCCTCGCCCGCATCCCCGTCTCCGCCGTCCTGATCCTCTTCGGCCTGATCCTCCAGGTCAGCGTCTTCGGACGGCTCCAGCTCCCCGGCGCCACCCCGGACATGCTGCTGCTCGTCGTGGTCGGCCTCGCCATGGTCTACGGGCCGACCGGCGGCTGCATCGTCGGCTTCTCGGCCGGACTGCTCGCCGACCTCGCGCCGCCGTCCGACCACGCGATCGGCCGCTACGCGCTCGTGCTCTGCCTGATGGGCTACGCCGCCGGGCTGCTGCGCCCGGAGCACGGCCGCCAGCGGTCCGTCTCCGGCGCGCTGCTCGTCGTCGCGGCCGCCGCCGTCGCCTCCACCCTCCTGTACGCGATGGTCGGCGCACTGGTCGGCGACACCGCGGCCCGGCACGTCGGGCTCGGCGGCCTGGTGATCAGCGCACTGCTGTACGACCTGCTGCTGGCGCCGTTCGTCGTGCCACTCGTGATGCTGCTCGGCCGCCGCTTCGGCCGCGACCCGGTGGCCGCCGCCAGCGACGGCGACGAGGGCGGCGCCGGCCTGGGCACGCTGGCCCGCTACCGCACCACCCGTGAGGTCTCCACGGGCCCGAACTACAAGAAGCGGCGCGCGCCCGGCTTCACCAAGCGCCCCTAGCCCCTGAACTCCTTCCCGCACCCTGGAGCGCACGAGACGTGAGCAACATCCCCGAGACCGGCCGAACCCGGCGGGTGACGATCCGTCTGGTGGTGCTGCAGATCCTGGTGCTGTCGCTGCTCGCCACCCTCGGCGGGCGGCTGTGGTACCTGCAGATCCGCAACGCCAGCGTCTACACCGCCAAAGCGACCGGCAACCACATCCGCGAGGTGGTCGAGCCGGCCGTCCGCGGTGAGATCCTGGACGCCTCCGGGCGGATCCTGGCCGGCAACGAGGCCCGCCTGGTGGTCTCCGTCAGCCGCACCTCGCTGCTCCAGCAGAAGGACGGCGGCAAGGCGGTGCTGGCCCGGCTGGCAGGCGTGCTCGGCATGCCGGCCAAGGACGTGCAGGAGAAGGTCCGGCTCTGCGACGCCAAGACGCCGCAGCCCTGCTGGAACGGCTCGCCCTACCAGCCGATCCCGGTCACCAAGGAGGCGACCACCCAGCAGGCGATGCAGATAATGGAGCGCCGCGAGGACTTCCCCGGGATCACCGCGCAGCCCACCGCCGTGCGCCGCTACACCGGCGCCGAGGGCGCCAACATGGCCCAGGTGCTCGGCTACCTCTCGCCCGTCACCGACGACGAGGTCAGCAAGACCGCCGACAAGACCGGCCTGGACCGCTACCTGCCGGCCGACCAGATCGGCCGGGCCGGCCTGGAGTCGGTGTACGACCGCGACCTGCGCGGCACCGCGGGCATCACCAAGCTGGAGGTGGACAACCTCGGCCGGGTGATCGGCACCGCCGGCACCGTCGCCCCGCAGACCGGCAACAACCTGGTCACCAGCATCGACGCCCGGGTGCAGAAGGTGGTCGAGGACAACCTGGCGCAGGCCATGAACGACGCCCGGAACACCTTCGACAAGGTCACCAACCGCAACTACGAGGCCGACTCCGGCGCCGCCGTCGTGATGGACGTGCACACCGGGCGGATCATCGCGATGGCCAGCGCGCCGACCTACGACCCCAACCTCTGGGTGGGCGGCATCAGCGGCAAGGACTACCAGGCGCTGACCAGCAAGGACTCCAACTTCCCGCTGCTGAACCGGGCCATACAGGGTCAGTCCGCCCCCGGCTCGACCTTCAAGGTCATCTCCACCACTGCCGCCGTGCAGGCCGGCTACTCGCTGGACGGGACCTACTCGTGCCCGAAGGCCATGACCATCGGCGGCCGCGAGTTCAAGAACTTCGAGAGCGAGAGCTTCGGGTCCATCTCCCTGGAGAGGGCGCTGGAGGTCTCCTGCGACACCGTCTTCTACGGCCTGGCGTACGACCAGTGGATGAAGGACGGCGGCATCAAGCCGAAGAAGGACCCGGGCGACTGGTTCTTCAAGACCGCCCACCAGTTCGGTCTCGGTGCCAAGACCGGCATCGACCTGCCGGCCGAGGTCCCCGGCCGGGTGCCGGACCGGCAGTGGAAGCAGTCCTTCTACGACAACAACAAGGACGCCTGGTGCGCGCAGGCGCAGAAGGGCGGCAACAGCTTCTCCGACCAGATCGCCCGGGAGAACTGCGTCGACGGCTACCAGATGCGCGCCGGTGACGCCGTCAACTACGCGATCGGCCAGGGCGACACCCTCGTCACCCCGGTCCAGATGGCCCGCATCTACTCGGCGCTGGCCAACGGCGGCACCTTCTACCGGCCGACCGTCGCCAAGGCGGTGATAAGCCCGAGCGGGGACCTCGTTCGCGAGATCGCCCCGCACGAGGACGCCAAGTTCCCCGGCGACCAGAAGCTGCTCAGCTACATCGACCAGGCCACCGCGGGCGTCATCACCAGCGGCACCGCCGCCTGGAAGTTCGTCGGGGCCGGCTGGCCGCAGAACAAGATCGAGCTGCACGCCAAGACCGGCACCGCCGAGGTCGAGGGCAAGCAGACCACCTCGTGGATGGACACGTACAGCAAGGACTACGCGGTCATCATGACGATCAGCCAGGGCGGCACCGGCTCCGGCGGTTCCGGTGACGCGGTCCGCCGGATCTACCAGGCGCTGTACGGCGTGGACGACAAGGGCAACGTCGACAACGGCAAGGCGCTGCTGCCCACCCCGCAGGCCGAGCTGCCGAAGTTCAACCCGGACGGCACCGCGATCATCAAGCCGGCCGCGTACACCGTCGAGGACCCGTCCGGCCTCGCCGACCCGGGCGTGACCGGCGGCTCCCCGCGGGTCTTCCTCGACCCGGCGTCGCCGGCCGGCCCGGCGACGACCCTGCTCACCGCGGCCGACGCCGCGCTCGAACCGACGCGCGGCGCGGGAAGGGGACGGGCATGAGCGAGCGGCGAGGGTACCCGCCCCCGGCCTGCTGGGGAGAGCGGATCATCAAGAGGCGCGTGTGGGCGAACGCCCCTGCCGAGCGAGGCGGGGTCGGCGCGTGAGCTCGTACGGTTCTTACCGGCAGGTGCGGCTCAGGCCGCAGCGCACCGGGGTGTCCAAGGCCCTCGCCAAGGACTCGCCGCTGTGGCGGCTGGACTGGATACTGCTGCTGGCCGCGCTGACCCTCTCGCTGGGCAGCTCGCTGCTGGTGTGGTCGGCCACCCGTGGGCGGGACTCGCTGACCCACGGGGACCCGCAGTACTTTCTCTACCGTCACCTCACCAACGTGGTGGTGGGGCTCGTGCTGTGCGCCGTGGTGATAGGGATAGGGAGCCGTCGCTTCCGGACGCTCGTGCCCTTCGTCTACGTCGCCGTGATCCTGCTGCTGTTGGCCACGCTCAGCCCGCTCGGCTCGACGATCAACGGCGCGCACTCGTGGATCCAGCTGGGCGGTGGGTTCTCCATCCAGCCCGCCGAGTTCGCGAAGCTCGGGATCGTGCTGGCGATGGCGGTCGTGCTGTCGGACCAGGTGGACGCGGGGGAGCGGGAGTTCCCCTCGCACCGGGTGGTCTTCCGGGGCCTGGTCTGGGCCTGCCTGCCGATGGGCCTGGTGCTGCTGATGCCGGACGCCGGTTCGACCATGGTGATGTCCGCGATCGTGCTGGGCATCCTGCTCGGCTCGGGCGCGGCCAACCGCTGGGTCCTCGGGCTGCTGGTGGCGGGCACCGCGGGGTCCGTCGCGGTCTGGAAGTTCGGGCTGCTGAGCAAGTACCAGATCGACCGCTTCGCCGCGTTCGCCAACCCGCAGCTCGACCCGTCCGGCGTCGGCTACAACACCGCGCAGGCCCGGATCGCGATCGGCTCGGGCGGGCTGACCGGCAAGGGGCTGTTCCACGGGACGCAGACCATAGGGCAGTTCGTGCCGGAGCAGCAGACCGACTTCGTCTTCACGGTGGCCGGCGAGGAGCTGGGCTTCGTCGGGGCGCTGGCGATCATCCTGCTGGTCGGCGTGGTGCTGTGGCGGGCCTGCCGGATCGCGCGGCAGGCGACCGACCTGTACGGGACGATCGTGTCGGCGGGGATCATCGCGTGGTTGTCGTTCCAGGCGTTCGAGAACATCGGGATGTGCCTGGGCATCATGCCGGTGGCGGGTATTCCGCTGCCGTTCGTGTCCTACGGCGGTTCGTCGATGTTCGCGGTGTGGATGGCGATCGGGCTGCTCCAGGCGGTGCGCAGCCAGCGGCCGATAGCGGCGTGAGGCGACGGGCCCGGGTTCTCGGGCCCGGGTTCTCGGGCCCGGGTCTTTGTGCCCGGGTTGAGGGCCGACTTGGGAGGGATCCCGGGTCGGCCCTCAACTGCTGTGCAGGGCTCGGATGTTGATGGCTAGCCGAGCAGGCACTCCGCCGCGGCGAGGGCGGCACGGGCCTGGTGGGCCACCTGCTCCTCGACCGGCACCCAGCGGGCGCCGAAGCGGTGGCGCAGCTGGTTCAGGCTCTCGGTGACGACGGCCCGGGCGCGCTCCCGGCCGGCCTCCGCGCCCGGGCCGCGGACATCGGCCAGCAGCCGCAGCAGCATCGACGCGACGCGCAGCGGCACGCGGGCCGCGACGATCGCGGCGGTGGTCACCCGGGAGACCGTGAGCGGCTCGGCGCACCAGTGCTCCAGCCACTCGTCCGCGACCGATGGGCAGACCGCCAGGTTGAACTCGGCGGCGCGCACCAGCGGGCCGTGCACGGCACGGGCGTGCGCGGGGACGCGGGCGAGCAGTGCGGCCAGCTCCTCGGCGCGGTCGCCCAGCGTGCGGGCCGCGGCGGCGACGGCAGGCCCGACGGCCGGGTGCGGGCGGGCGTCGCCGACCGCGTCGACGGACCACATCGGCACCTCCAGGACGGCCGTCACCCCGCCGTACCGGGCCGCGTACGACCAGGTGGACAGTTCCGGCTCGTCCGGCAGGGCCCGGGAGGCGCCGGTGCTGCCGGGGGTGGGCATCAGGTAGGTGCCCGGGGCGGGGCTGGCCCAGCCGATCGCGTCGAAGGAGTCGATGTCGAGCGGGACGCCGGCCCGGGCGGCGGAGCGGGCGAAGCGCTCGGACAGGCCCGGGACGGGGCGGGTGAGCTGGACGAAGGCGCCGCCGAAGTCGACACCGTGCAGCGAGCACTGGAGGAACGGGCGCAGCTCGTCGATGAGCCCGGTCAGGGCGACGCTCTCGGGCATCGGGCGGCGGCCGGCGCCGGGGGCCGGCAGCAGCTCGGGCTGCTCCTCGAAGGAGGGGCGGAAGAAGTGCTGGTAGTGCCGGCGCATGGTGAGCGGGCCGTCCAGCCAGCCGGCGTTGAGGGCGGCGCCGTCCGGGTCCAGGCAGAGCAGCAGGTGCCAGGAGACGCCGGGTCGGGCGGGGGCGGCCAGCAGCAGTTCGGCGAGCCGCACGGCGGCGGCGACGCCCACCGGCTCGTTGGGGTGCGGGCCGCCGACGGCCAGCACGGCGTGCGGGCCCCGGTCGACGGAGAGCAGCAGCAGGGGCCGGCCGGCCCGGGAGCGGCCCACCTCGCGCAGGCGGCAGCGGTCGGGGTGGCTGCGGGCCAGCCGCCGGGCCGCGGCCTCGGCGCCGGCGACCGTCGGGTAGCGGGCCGGGGTCGTGTCGATGGGCCGGGGCGGACGGACCCGCCGGCCGGTGTCGGTCATGCTTCTCCTTGCCCCCGGGCGCGGGGCTGCCGGGGGCGCGGACGGGTGCGCCGCCGACGCGGCCCGCGGGGCCGGGGTCGGGGCCTTGCGGGCCGGGGACGGTTCGCCGGTGGGAGAGTCGGCGCGGGCCGAGCGTACGGCCCAACCCCCCTCTCCGGAAGGGGTTCAGGGGTCTGTGGCGGAGCCCTGCCAGTAGCGCACGGGCCGTCCGGGGGCGTCAACGGCGGACGGTCCGGGAACGGCGGGCGCGCACCGCGCGTACCGGGGCGGGTGCGAACGACCCCGGTCGCGCCGGTGCGCGCCGAGGGCGGCCCGGCGGGCCGGGGCCGCAGACCAGGCCCGCCGGGTGGTTCCCCGGATTGGGCTACCCTTGAGGGTCACCCCTCCCAGCCGTCGCCTGCTGATGCGCGCGGCACCGGATCAACGTCGTAAGGGTTCCTAGTACATGACTGTCGAATCGGTCTTCCCACGCCTGGAGGCCCTCCTCCCGCACGTCCAGAAGCCGATCCAGTACGTCGGCGGCGAGCTCAACTCGACCGTCAAGGACTGGGACGCCTGCGACGTCCGCTGGGCGCTGATGTACCCCGACGCCTACGAGGTCGGCCTGCCCAACCAGGGCGTCATGATCCTCTACGAGGTGCTCAACGAGCGGGAGGGCGTGCTGGCCGAGCGCACCTACAGCGTCTGGCCGGACCTGGAGGCGCTGATGCGCGAGCACGGCGTCCCGCAGTTCACGGTGGACGCCCACCGGCCGGTGAAGGCCTTCGACGTGTTCGGCCTGTCGTTCTCCACCGAGCTCGGCTACACCAACATGCTGACCGCGCTCGACCTGGCCGGCATCCCGCTGGAGGCCAAGGACCGCGGCGAGGACGACCCGATCGTCCTGGCCGGCGGTCACGCCGCGTTCAACCCCGAGCCGATCGCGGACTTCCTGGACGCGGCCGTGGTCGGCGACGGCGAGCAGGCCGTGCTCGACATCACCGACATCGTCCGGGCCTGGAAGGCCGAGGGCCGCCCGGGCGGGCGCGACGAACTGCTGCTGCGCCTGGCGCGCACCGGTGGCGTGTACGTCCCGAAGTTCTACGACGTGGAGTACCTGGCCGACGGCCGGATCGGGCGCGTCGTGCCGAACGCCCCGGGCGTGCCGTGGCGGGTGTCCAAGCACACCGTCATGGACCTCGACGAGTGGCCCTACCCGAAGCAGCCGCTCGTCCCGCTCGCCGAGACCGTGCACGAGCGGATGTCCGTCGAGATCTTCCGCGGCTGCACCCGCGGCTGCCGCTTCTGCCAGGCCGGCATGATCACGCGCCCCGTGCGGGAGCGAAGCATCACCGGCATCGGCGAGATGGTCGAGCGCGGGCTGAAGGCGACCGGCTTCGAGGAGGTCGGCCTGCTGTCGCTGTCCAGCGCCGACCACACCGAGATCGGCGAGATCGCCAAGGGCCTGGCCGACCGCTACACCGAGGACAAGATCGGCCTGTCGCTGCCGTCCACCCGCGTCGACGCCTTCAACATCGACCTCGCCAACGAGCTGTCCCGCAACGGGCGCCGCTCGGGCCTCACCTTCGCCCCCGAGGGCGGCAGCGAGCGCATGCGCAAGGTGATCAACAAGATGGTGTCGGAGGAGGACCTCATCCGCACCGTCGCCACCGCGTACGGCAACGGCTGGCGCCAGGTGAAGCTGTACTTCATGTGCGGCCTGCCGACCGAGACCGACGAGGACGTCCTCCAGATCGGCGAGATGGCGAAGAACGTCATCCAGAAGGGCCGCGAGGTCACCGGCCAGAACGACATCCGCTGCACCGTCTCCATCGGCGGGTTCGTGCCCAAGCCGCACACCCCGTTCCAGTGGGCCCCGCAGCTGTCCGCCGAGGCCACCGACGCCCGCCTGGCCAAGCTGCGCGACTCGATCCGCGGCGACCGCAAGTACGGCAAGAACATCGGCTACCGCTACCACGACGGCAAGCCGGGCATCATCGAGGGCCTGCTCTCGCGCGGCGACCGCCGGGTCGGCGGGATCATCCGCGCCGTCTACGAGGACGGCGGCCGCTTCGACGGCTGGCGCGAGCACTTCTCGTACGACCGCTGGATGGCCTGCGCCGAGAAGGCCCTGGCCGGCACCGGGGTCGACGTCGACTGGTACACCACCCGCGAGCGCACCTACGAGGAGGTGCTGCCCTGGGACCACCTGGACAGCGGCCTCGACAAGGACTGGCTCTGGGAGGACTGGCAGGACGCCCTCGAGGAGGTCGAGGTCGACGACTGCCGCTGGACCCCGTGCTTCGACTGCGGCGTGTGCCCGCAGATGGACACGCACATCCAGATCGGCCCCACCGGCAAGAAGCTGCTGCCGCTGACGGTCGTCAACAAGTAGGCCCTCGGAACCTCCTCGACCCCCGGCCGGAGCGCTCCGGCCGGGGGTCGTCGGTGTGCGGCTGACCAGGGGCGGAGCGAGGGGTGCGGCGGGGCGCGTACCCTTTGAGGTGACAGAGTCCGGACAGTGGCGGGAATCCGCCGCGCCGGACGGGGACAACTGACTAAGGACTGAGCGACCCTGGCACGCCGTACGCCCGACGGTCCGCCGCCCGCGCCGACGGTGCAGCGGATCCGTCTCCGCTACACCAAGCGCGGCCGGCTCCGCTTCACCAGCCACCGCGACTTCCAGCGCGCTTTCGAGCGCGCCCTGCGCCGGTCCGCCGTGCCGATGGCGTATTCGGCCGGCTTCACCCCGCACCCCAAGGTGTCCTACGCCAACGCCGCCCCGACCGGGGTGGCCAGCGAGGCGGAGTACCTGGAGATCGGTCTCGCCGCGACCCGTGACCCGGAGTCGCTGCGGGCCCAGCTGGACGGGTCGCTGCCCGTCGGCCTGGACGTCATCGACGCGGTCGAGGTCCGGACGCCGAACTTCGTGGAGCGCCTGGAGGCCTCCGAGTGGCAGGTGCGGCTGGACGGCGTCGAGCCGCAGGAGGCGGCCCGCGCGGTCGCGGTGTTCCTCGCCGAGGAGCGGGTCGAGGTCCAGCGCCAGACCAAGAACGGCGTGCGCGTCTTCGACGCGCGCGGCGCGGTGGCGGCGCTCGAAGTCCTCGCGCCGCAGGTCGACGGTGGTACGGACACGGGGGCCGGAGCGGACCACGATGTTCGGACCGGCCGTCCCTGTGCGATACTGCGCCTGGTAGTACGACACGCCACACCCGCCGTACGACCCGACGACGTGTTGTCCGGTCTCCGTGCGACGGCCGACCTGGCGCCGCCGGTCCCCGCAGAGGTGACCAGGCTGGCGCAGGGGCCGCTCGACGAGGAGTCCGGCACGGTGACCGACCCGCTGGCGCTCGACCGCGCCGCGGCCACGGCCGGCTCAGATCCGGTTGCCGGGCCGCGCGCTACCGCGTCCGCCTAGCGGGCGGAGGCCGGGTCCAGTGCCTCACTGGGCCCGACGGCCCTCCAGGGTTCCCGCGGCTCCCCAGGGGAGCGAGCGTCGTCGCAGCACAGGCCGGCCTCTTGCGGCCCGCCGACCAGGACGGTCGGTGGGCCCGAGGACCCCGTCCGGGAGCCACCCGGGGTTGGGGGACGGCGCAGCTTGGGAAAACCTCAGAAGACTGGTCAGACCAGAAGACTTTCGACACCCCGCCGAGCGTGGGGCGCCGAGCGAGACTACGAGCCCCTGTGCGGCCTCGCGTCCGCGCGGCGGCACCGTGAGAAGGTCCGGCCCGCGCATCGTGAACGATGCCGGCCGGCCACAGGTGCCGCGCCGTGCCCGGATGCGGAGCCCGGGGGCCTGACGGGAGATCCACCCGCATGCTCGATAACACCGATCCGCAGCAGTCTGCGACGGAACAGAACGACACCGGTGCGACCGGTGGCGAGGGCGCGTCCACCGCGCCGCCGCGCCGCCGTCGCCGCGCGGTGTCCCGCCCCGCGGGTGCTCCGCAGGGCGCGGCGGCCGAGGCCGCCGAGACCGTGATCCCGGCCGAGGCACAGGCCGCCCCGGCCGCCGCCGATCAGGCCCCGGCCGCCGAGCCGGTGGCCGAGAAGCCCGTCCGGGCCCGCCGGGCCCGCAAGCGCGCCGAGGCCCCCGCCGGGGCGCCGGAGGCGACCCCGATCGTGGTCACCGCGCCGGACGCCGTCGAGGCCCCGGTCGAGGAGGCCCCCGCGGCCGAGAAGCCGGCCCGCGCCCGCCGGACCCGCAAGCGCGCCGAGGCCCCCGCCGCCGAGAGCGTGGCCGTGGAGGCCCCGGCCGCCGAGCCGGTGGCCGAGAAGGCCGAGCAGCCCGCCGCCGAGGAGGCGCCCGCCGCCCCGGCCCGCCGCACCCGCCGCCGTCGCGTGGTCGAGGCCGCGCCGGTCGTCGAGGCCCCGGTCGAGGAGCCGGTGGCCGAGGGACCTGAGGTCGCGGAGGAGGCTGCCGAGGAGGAGGCCGCCGAGGTGGCCGAGGCCGCGCCCGCGCCGGTCGCCGAGCCCGCCCCGGCCGTCGCGGCCGAGCCCTCGCACCGGGTGCGCCGCCGCGCGGTGCGCCCGTCCACCGCGATCTTCCAGCCCCCGGTGTTCCAGGAGCCGGCCCCCTACACCGCCCCGGCCGCGCCGCAGCAGCCCGTTGCGGAGCCGGCGCCGGTCGAGGCCCCGCCGGCCGCCGAGCGCGAGGACGACGAGTACGAGTACAGCGGCGTCGGCCGTCGCCGCCGGGTGCGCACCCGGGTCGAGCCGGCCCGCGCGAAGGCCGCCGCGAAGGCTGCCGCGAAGACCGTCGCGAAGGCCGCCCCGAAGGCCGTCGAGGCCCCGGTCGAGGAGCCCGCCGCGGTGGAGGCCCCCGTCGCCGGTCCGGAGACCGAGGGGGAGTGGGAGGACGACGGCCGTCCGTCGCGCCGTCGCCGCCGGGGTGGCCGTCGCCGCCGCCGTGGCGAGGCCGAGGAGTTCGAGGCCGAGGCCCACGAGGTCGAGCAGCCCGCCGAGGAGCCGGCCGCCGCCGAGGAGGAGGGCGAAGAGGACGACGACCTCGCCGCCGGCCTGTCCTCGTCGCGCCGTCGCCGCCGTCGTCGCCGCCGCAGCGGTGAGGCCGGCGCGGTCGAGACCGCCGAGACCACCGAGGACGGCGTCCGCACGGTCGTGAAGGTGCGCGAGCCGCGCCGCCGCTCCACCGAGCCGTCCTTCGACCCCGACGAGGTGCAGTCCATCAAGGGCTCGACCCGTCTGGAGGCCAAGAAGCAGCGCCGCCGCGAGGGCCGCGAGCTGGGCCGCCGCCGCGTGCCGATCATCACCGAGGCCGAGTTCCTGGCCCGCCGCGAGTCGGTCGAGCGCGTCATGGTGGTGCGCCAGAACGGCCAGCGCACCCAGATCGGCGTCCTCGAGGACGGCGTGCTCGTCGAGCACTACGTCAACAAGGAGCAGGCCACCTCGTACGTCGGCAACGTCTACCTGGGCAAGGTCCAGAACGTGCTGCCGTCGATGGAGGCCGCCTTCGTCGACATCGGCAAGGGCCGCAACGCGGTGCTGTACGCCGGCGAGGTCAACTTCGGTGCGCTCGGCGGCCACGGCGGCCCTCGCCGGATCGAGTCGGTGCTGAAGTCCGGCCAGTCCGTGCTCGTGCAGGTCTCCAAGGACCCGATCGGCCACAAGGGCGCCCGCCTGACCAGCCAGATCTCGCTGCCCGGCCGCTACCTGGTCTACGTGCCCGAGGGCTCGATGACCGGCATCTCGCGCAAGCTCCCCGAGAACGAGCGCGCCCGCCTGAAGCAGATCCTCAAGAAGATCGTCCCGGACGACGCGGGCGTCATCGTGCGCACCGCGGCCGAGGGTGCCTCCGAGGAGGAGCTGACCCGCGACGTCCAGCGCCTCCAGCAGCAGTGGGAGGACATCCGGAAGAAGGCCGCGACCGGCAACGCCCCCGCGCTGCTGTACGGCGAGCCGGACATGACCGTCCGGGTCGTGCGCGACATCTTCAACGAGGACTTCACCAAGGTCATCGTCTCCGGCGACGAGGCGTGGCAGACCATCCACGAGTACGTCTCCAACGTGGCCCCGGACCTCGCCGAGCGGCTCCAGCGCTGGACCTCCGAGGTGGACGTGTTCGCCACCTACCGGATCGACGAGCAGCTGATGAAGGCGCTGGACCGCAAGGTCTGGCTGCCCAGCGGCGGTTCGCTGGTGATCGACCGCACCGAGGCGATGGTCGTCATCGACGTCAACACCGGGAAGTTCGTCGGCCAGGGCGGCAACCTGGAGGAGACGGTCACCCGGAACAACATCGAGGCGGCCGAGGAGATCGTGCGCCAGCTGCGGCTGCGCGACCTCGGCGGCATCATCGTGATCGACTTCATCGACATGGTGCTGGAGTCCAACCGGGACCTGGTGCTGCGCCGCCTGCTGGAGTGCTTGGGCCGGGACCGGACCAAGCACCAGGTGGCCGAGGTCACCTCGCTGGGCCTGGTCCAGATGACCCGCAAGCGGGTCGGCCAGGGCCTGCTGGAGTCCTTCTCCGAGTCCTGCGTGCACTGCAACGGCCGCGGCGTGATCGTGCACATGGAGCAGCCGAGCGTCCACGTCCACGCCCCGGCGGCCGCCGCCGTCGAGGCGGGCCCGGGTGGCGGCAAGCGCCGTCGCCGGGGCAAGGGCGGGGCGGGCCACGAGGAGCCGCAGGCCGTCGAGGCCGCGCCGGTTGCCGAGGCGGCCGTCGAGGTCGTCGAGGCCGTGGAGGTCGTCGAGGCCCCCGCCGAGCCGGTGCGCGAGGAGATCGAGGGCCAGCTGGCCCTGGAGGTCCCGGGCGTCGAGGCGCCGGTGGCCGAGGCTCCGGTCGGCGAGGCCCCGGCCGTGGAGGAGGCTCCGGCCGCCGCTCCGGCGGGCCGGACCCGCCGCCGCGCGGTGCGCAAGGCGACGGCTCCGGCCGGGTCGCCGCAGGGCGCCGAGATCGTGGTGCTGCAGGCGAAGGCCGACGCGGCGCTGGAGGCGGCCCTGGAGGCCGCCGCCGTGGCCGCCGCGGCTCCGGCCGAGCCGGTCGCCGAGGAGGCCCCGGTGGAGGCTGCTGCGGAGGCCGTGGTCGTGGAGGCCCCCGCCGAGGAGGCCGCTGCCGAGGCCCCCGTCGAGGAGGCGCCGGCGCCGAAGAAGCGGGCCGCGCGCAAGACCGCCGCGAAGAAGACCGCCGCCAAGAAGACGACGACGGCGGCCAAGAAGACCACCGCCCGCAAGACCGCGACCAAGCGGACGAGCGCGGCGGCCAAGAAGGCGGCGGCCGCCGAAGGTGATACGGCGGCCGAGTAGTGCCCACGCCCGGGGCGGGACCCCTCCCGCCCCGGGCCGTACGGGCCGGTTTGCCCACGGGGCGGCCGGTCCGTATTCTTGACCATCGGCGTGTCTACGCCACGCTCCCGAGCACATCACCTTCCCGGGTTCGCCGCGTCCGCGCGGAGGGCGGGGAAGAGGCCCCTGTGTCCGTACCCAGGTGGCTGGCGTCGGGGGTTCCGACCGAGCAAGGAAAGCAGGTACCGCATGTACGCGATCGTTCGCGCAGGCGGCCGCCAGCACAAGGTCGCCGTGGGCGACGTGCTGGAGATCGACCGTATCGAGGCCAAGCCGGGTGACTCGGTCGAGCTCTCGACCATCCTCGTCGTCGACGGTGACGCCGTCACCTCCGACCCGTGGGTCCTCGCCGGCGTGAAGGCTCACGCCGAGGTGGTCGACCAGACCAAGGGTGACAAGATCGTCATCCTGCGCTACAAGAACAAGACCGGCTACCGCCGTCGCCAGGGTCACCGTCAGAAGCACACCGCGGTGCGCATCACCAGCATCGACTCGGTCAGCAAGTAAGGGGATAGCCAAAAATGGCACACAAGAAGGGCGCAAGCTCTACCCGCAACGGCCGTGACTCGAACGCCCAGCGCCTCGGCGTGAAGCGCTTCGGCGGCCAGGTCGTCTCCGCCGGCGAGATCCTCGTCCGCCAGCGCGGCACCCACTTCCACCCGGGTGCGGGCGTCGGTCGCGGTGGCGACGACACCCTGTTCGCGCTGACCGCCGGTGCCGTGCAGTTCGGCAACCGCCGCGGCCGCAAGGTCGTCAACATCGTGGCCGTCGAGGCCTGAGTCCCCGCGGACTCACGAGTCGCAACTGACTCACAATGAGGGGTGGGCCGGAATGATCCGGTCCACCCTTCTTGCTTTACCGCAGGTAGCAACAGACTCATCCGTACTGGAGGCACACCCATGACCACCTTCGTGGACCGCGTCGAACTTCACGTCGCCGCGGGTAACGGGGGCCACGGCTGCGCCTCCGTGCACCGGGAGAAGTTCAAGCCGCTCGGCGGGCCGGACGGCGGCAACGGCGGCGAGGGCGGCAGCGTGATCCTCACCGTCGACGCGCAGATCACCACCCTGCTCGAGTACCACCACTCGCCCAAGCGCAAGGCGACCAACGGCAAGCCCGGCGCGGGCGGCCACCGCACCGGCGCCGACGGCCAGGACCTCGTCCTGCTGGTGCCGGACGGCACCGTCGTGCTCGACCGCCAGGGCAACGTGCTGGCCGACCTGGTCGGGCACGGCACCAGCTTCGTCGCCGCCCAGGGCGGCCGCGGCGGCCTCGGCAACGCGGCGCTCGCCTCGGCCCGCCGCAAGGCGCCCGGCTTCGCGCTGCTCGGCGAGCCCGGCGAGGCCCGCGACATCCTCATGGAGCTCAAGTCCGTCGCGGACGTGGCCCTGGTGGGATACCCGAGCGCCGGCAAGTCCTCGCTGATCTCGGTGCTCTCCGCCGCCAAGCCGAAGATCGCGGACTACCCGTTCACCACGCTCGTCCCGAACCTCGGCGTGGTCACCGCGGGCGACACCGTCTACACCATCGCCGACGTGCCCGGCCTGATCCCCGGCGCCAGCCAGGGCCGCGGCCTGGGCCTGGAGTTCCTGCGCCACGTCGAGCGCTGCTCGGTGCTCGTGCACGTGCTGGACTGCGCCACCCTGGAGCCCGGCCGCGACCCGCTGAGCGACCTGGAGACCATCGAGGCGGAGCTCGCCGAGTACGGCGGCCTGGACGACCGTCCGCGCCTGGTCGCGCTCAACAAGGTGGACGTCCCGGACGGCCAGGACATCGCCGACCTCACCCGGGCCTCGCTGGAGGAGCGCGGCTACCAGGTGTTCGAGGTCTCCGCCGCCTCCCGCAAGGGCCTGCGCGAGCTGAGCTTCGCGGTGGCGAAGATCGTCGCCGAGGCGCGCGCCGCCAAGCCGGTCCAGGAGTCGACCCGGATCGTGCTGCGGCCCCAGGCCGTGGACGACGCCGGCTTCACCATCACCGAGGAGGACGGCGCCTACCGCATCCGCGGCGTCAAGCCGGAGCGCTGGGTCCGTCAGACCGACTTCGCCAACGACGAGGCCGTCGGCTACCTCGCCGACCGGCTGGCCCGCCTCGGCGTCGAGGAGCAGCTGTGGAAGGTCGGCGCGCACGAGGGCGACACCGTCATCATCGGCCCGGACGAGAACGCCGTCGTCTTCGACTGGGAGCCGACCATGGCCGCCGGCGCCGAGATGCTGGGCCGTCGTGGTGAGGACCACCGCTTGGAGACCCAGCGCCCGGCGGTCGACCGGCGTCGCGACAAGCAGAAGGGCCGGGACGCGGCCGAGCAGGAGTTCCTGGAGTTCGAGGCGCTCTCCAGCGGCCGCCAGGCCGCCATCGAGGGCGACGACGAGGACCACTGAGTCCGCTGACGCCGACGGCCCCCGCCACCTGTCGAGGTGGCGGGGGCCGTTCGCGTCGCTCAGGTCCGACGGGGCGTCACTTCGCCCAGGAGGCCTGGATCTTGCTGATGTCGTTCGGGTCCCCGTAGCCGACCGCCGCCGGGGTGACGCCCGCCGGGAAGCTGTAGATGTCACAACCCTTGAACTCCACGCCCTTGGTGGCACCCGAGAAGCTCGGGGTGTTGCACTTGGCGACCGGAGTGCCGGCCGAACCGGCGGGGGTGGCCGACTTGCCGTCCGCGGAGTAGAGCCGGAACAGGGAGTTCGGGGCGGCGAAGGTCAGCTTGGAGTCACCGAGGTTCTTCATCGTCCAGCTGACGTAGAAGAGCGAGCGGCCGTCCAGGCCGACGGTGGAGGCCTTGGCGTCCTGGAGGTCCTTGATGGACCCCGGGGCGATGCCGGTGACGTTGATCTCCAGCTTGGCGGCGGCCTTGAAGTCCTTGTCCGAGAAGTCCACGCTGGCCGGCTGGCCGAACTTCACCGCGGTGGGGGCCTGCGGCACGCCCTGGCCGCCGCCGGACCCGCCGCCGGTCGCGTCGGCACCGCCGGTGGCGGCGCCGCCGGTGGCGGCGCCGCCCGTCGCGGCGCCGCCCGTCGCGGCGCCGCCCGTCGCGGCGCCGCCCGTGGCGCCGGCGGTGGCCCCGCCGGTCGGGGCGGCGGTCGAACCGCCGGTCGTACCGGCCGTGCCGGCCCCGCCCGCGGTGGCGCCCGGGGCGCCCGAGGTCTGTACCGGAGCGGCGCCGGTGGCGCCGCCCGTCGCGGCCGGGTCGTTGTTGTCCGGGCCGCAGGCCGCGAGCGAGAGTGCGGTGGCCGCCGCCAGGGCGGCGACGGTCAGCTTCGTGGTGTACGAACGCATGATGCGCTTTTCTCCTGGGCGCGCGGCCGCGAACCGTTGCCGGCCTTTGCCCAGTGCGGCGCCGCCCGATGACAGGGAGGTCGAAGACGAGTGGGTCCAGCGGGCAAGAAGCCGTCCCCCGATCTGGCTTTCGGTCAGGGACCATACCAGCCATCCGGATTGGCGGCCGGGCTGTGGCGAGGCCGTGACAGGGCCGGGTCCAGCCGGTGAAACACCCTGCGGCCCACCTGCACGGATCGCGTAGATTTCGGGGGTGACGGCCGGGCCGGGCCCGCCGCACCCGCACCACACCGGAAGGGCGTACAGCGAGATGAGCGAGGACTCACTGCGGGAGGAGGTGCTGACCGCGCGACGGATCGTCGTCAAGGTCGGCTCCTCCTCACTCACCACGGCGGCCGGCGGCCTGGACGCCGACCGCGTCGACGCCCTCGTGGACGCGCTCGCCAAGGTGCGCGCCCGCGCGGAAGCGCCGGAGGTCGTCCTGGTCTCCTCCGGCGCCATCGCCGCCGGCCTCGCCCCGCTCGGACTGGAGCAGCGGCCCAAGGACCTGGCCCGCCAGCAGGCCGCCGCCAGTGTCGGGCAGGGCCTGCTCGTCGCCCGCTACACCGCCTCCTTCGCCCGGTACGGCATCCGGGTCGGCCAGGTGCTGCTCACCGCCGAGGACGCCAGTCGGCGCGCCCACTACCGCAACGCCTACCGCACCCTCGACCAGCTGCTGGCGATGGGCGCGATGCCGATCGTCAACGAGAACGACACCGTCGCCACCGCCGAAATCAAGTTCGGTGACAACGACCGGCTGGCCGCGCTGGTCGCCCACCTCGTCCGGGCCGACCTGCTGGTGCTGCTGTCCGACGTGGACGGCCTCTACGACGGCGACCCGTCCCGCCCGGGCACCAGCCGGATCGCCGAGGTGCACGGCCCGCACGACCTCGACGGCATCCAGATCGGCAGCGCGGGCAAGGCCGGCGTCGGCACCGGCGGCATGGTCACCAAGGTCGAGGCGGCCCGGATCGCCACCGGCGCGGGCATCCCGGTGGTGCTCACCGCGGCCAGCCACGCCGCCGACGCGCTGGCCGGCCGGCCCACCGGCACCCTGTTCCTGCGCACCGGCAGCCGCACCTCCGACCGGATGCTCTGGCTGGCCCACGCGAGCAGCCCGCGCGGCGCCCTGCACCTCGACGCGGGGGCCGTCTCGGCGGTCGTCTCGGGGGGCGCGTCGCTGCTGCCGGCCGGGGTCGTCAAGGTCGACGGGGAGTTCGCCGCGGGTGATCCGGTGGACCTGATTGCCGAAAACGGCCACATCGTGGCGCGCGGGCTGGTCAACTTTGATGCGAGGGAGTTGCCCCGCCTGCTCGGCCGGTCCACCCGTGACCTGGCCCAGGAGCTCGGCGCCGCGTACGAGCGGGAGGTCGTCCACCGCGACGACCTGGTCGTCCTGCGCGGCTGACCGGCCGGCGCGGGGCTGGTGCCGGCGGGGGCCGCTCCGCACGGGGAGCGGGGCCCGGCCGCGGGCGAGGAGGGGCGCAGCCGTACGCGTCGGCCGAGCGCCGGCGGGACGGGTGGGGACGACAGGACATCGCCGAACAGGAGGCCGCCGGTGGAACGCAGGCGCGAGGCAGCGCTGACCGGAGGAACGGCGGGCCGGCGGCTGACCAGCATCGACGGCGGACGCGGGGACGGCCCCGCCGAGCCGTCCGGTCCGCCGCCGCAGGGGCCCGGCGGGGTGCGCGGCCTGCGGCCGGAGCGCCGGGACACGGGGGAGCCGCCCGGCGTGCCCGAGCAGGCGCGGCTGTGGCACGTGGTGCTGAGCGTGGCCGGGCAGGTCACCCCGCTGTCCTCGCTGCGCGCCTCGCTGGAGCGGCTCGCGCACGACCACTCGTTCTTCCTGACCGCCCGGTACGCCGCCGACCACGCGGAGATCCGCTACTGGGAGCAGGCCCGGGACCTGCACGACGCGGCGGCGATCGCGCTGCGGCTGTGGGGCGAGCACAAGGTGACCGCGAGCCTGCCGCCGTGGGAGATCGTCGGGCTGGAGGTGGTCGACCGGGCGACGTACCACAAGCGGGTGGCGGAGGGCTTCGGCGATCCGCCGCCGCACCTGGGCGGGGTGCACCCGTACTGACCGTTCGGATGGCGAAACGGCGGCCCGTCGGATGTGGCGCAGTCGCTACCCTTGGCGCATGACCAGCGACCTCGCCACCGCCGCCAGCCCCGTCCTCGCCGTAGCGCGCCGTGCCCGGGAGGCCGCCGCCGCGCTCGCCCCGCTGCCGCGCAAGGCGAAGGACGCCGCGCTGTCCGCGATCGCGGACGCGCTGCTCGCCCGCAGCGCCGAGGTCGTCGCGGCCAACGCCGAGGACGTGGCCCGGGCCCGCGAGGCCGGCACCGCCGAGTCGGTGATCGACCGCCTGACGCTGACCGACGAGCGGATCGCGGCGATCGCCTCCGACGTGCGGAGCGTGACCGGCCTGCCCGACCCGGTCGGCGAGGTCGTGCGCGGCTACACGCTGCCGAACGGCCTGGACGTGCGCCAGGTGCGGGTGCCGCTCGGCGTGGTCGGCATCATCTACGAGGCACGGCCGAACGTCACCGTCGACGCCGCCGCGCTCTGCCTCAAGTCCGGCAACGCGGTGCTGCTGCGCGGCTCGGCTTCGGCCTACCGCTCCAACACCGCGCTGGTCGCCGTCCTGCGGGACGCCGTCGTCGCGGCCGGGCTGCCCGCCGACGTGATCCAGCTCGTCCCGGGCGAGAGCCGCGACTCCGTCCAGGAGCTGATGCGCGCCCGTGGCCTCGTGGACGTGCTCATCCCGCGCGGCGGTGCCTCGCTGATCCGCGCCGTCGTCGAGGGCTCGACCGTGCCGGTGATCGAGACCGGCACCGGCAACTGCCACGTCTACGTGGACGCGCAGACCGACCTGGCGATGGCCGTCGGCATCCTGCTGAACTCCAAGGCGCAGCGGGTCAGCGTCTGCAACGCGGCCGAGACGCTGCTCGTCCACCAGGACGTCGCGGACGCCTTCCTGCCGCTCGCCCTCGTCGCCCTGGCCGGCGCCGGGGTGACCGTGCACGGCGACGACGCGGTGCTCAAGGCCGCCGAGGGCACCGGTGCCACCGTCGTGCCGGCCACCGACGAGGACTGGGGCGCCGAGTACCTGTCGTACGACATCGCCGCCGCCGTGGTGCCCTCGCTGGACGCCGCCGTCGAGCACATCCGCCGCTGGTCCTCCGGCCACACCGAGGCGATCGTGACGACCTCGCAGGCCGCCGCCCGCCGCTTCACCCGGCTGGTCGACTCGACCACCGTCGCCGTCAACGCCTCCACCCGGTTCACCGACGGCGGTGAGTTCGGCTTCGGCGCCGAGATCGGGATCTCCACCCAGAAGCTGCACGCCCGCGGCCCGATGGGCCTGCCGGAGCTGACCAGCACCAAGTACATCGTCACCGGCGACGGACACGTCCGCGGCGAGGCCGCGCAGACCGTGGGCGGGGACGCCGTCTGAGCGGGGCGCACGGGGGCCCGAGTCACACGTGTGACGGACCAACTGTCGGGAGCCACAGACAAATCGCCCGCCCGGTAATACGCTGAATCCGTGGCAGACGATGTGGGGGGCTTGCCGTACCCCGACGGCGCCGACCACGGTGGTGCGGACGACGAGTTCGCCACCGTGGTCTTCGACGAGGCCTTCGTCCGGTCCGCCGCCGTGCACGAGCCGACGGCCAAGGAGCGGCAGCTCGCCGCCGCCGAGGCCAGGTTCGAGCCGGACACCGCGGGCCCGGGCTGGGGCTATGACGTCCCGGCCGGGGACGGGCTGCCGCTGGAGCTGCGGCCGTACCCGAGCCGGCTCGACGACGACCACCTCTACCCTGACCCCTGGTCAGGCCCGGGCCGGGCGGTCGGCCGTTCGGGCCGTCGCCGGGGCCGGCGCGGGTACGTCCCGGTCCGCGCGCGGGGGCGCTACGTCGCCCAGCAGCGCTGGCACCGGCCGGTCGCGTGGGTGCTCGCGGTGATCATGGGCGTGAGCCTGGTGGCGGTCGCCGTCGCGGCGATCTACCAGGGCGTGGGCGGCGCCTCCGGCGCGCCCCGGCGGCCGGAGTCCGGCAGCAGCAGCGCCGGGGTCGACCCGACGCCCGCACCGGCCCCGCCCGCCGCGCCGCCGCTGGTGGTCACCGCGCCGGCCGGCTGACCCCGCGGGGGTCGTGCGCCCGGGACGGGCGGTCACGGAGCGTTCCCGGGAATCTGCGTGAGCACCCTCGTGGCGGAGCGGGGGTGCGCCTACCCTGGTGGTGTGGGTGACCCGCGAGAGCCTCCGGAGGGTACGCCCGACGGTGGGTCCGGAAGCGAGGACGAGTACCGGTCCGTCGTCTTCGACGAATCGTTCGTGCGTGCTGCCCGGATCCAGGAGCTGTCCGCCCGGGAGCGGCTGGCCGGCTCCTTCGGCAGGGCCACCCGGCCCAAGGTGCGGCTCGGGCCGCTCGGCTCCGTGCCCCGCCAGGCGCTCGCACTGCTGTTGCTCATCCTGCTGGCCTTCGCGGCCGCCGTGTACTTCGGGGTCAGCTCGCCCAAGGGCACCGCCGCGCGCCCCGAGGGCAGCCAACTGTCCGTCAGTCTGGTCGCGTTGAGCCCGGCTTCGGCGGTGCGGCCGGTGGCCGACCCGGCGAACCCGTTCGCCTCGCTGCCGGTCGGGTACGGGGACGGGACGATGGGGCTGAACACCCCGGCCGGGACCTCCACCGAGCACTTCAGCCGGGTCGAGGTGACCAAGGCGCTCGACACCGTGCAGCGCTACCTGGTCGCCTCCTCGCTGGCGCCGGTCGCGCTCGTCCAGGGCGCCACCGCCGACGTGCGGGCCTTCGTCACGCCCGGCGAGCAGGCCCAGTTCGACGCGAGCGTGACACAGCCCGTCGACGACCGGCACCACGCGGTGACCGGCTGGATGGTGCGCTTCGACCCGGCGCAGGTGGCGCTGGCGACCGACACCGTGAAGGTGACCGGTGCGATGCGGGTCGACGAGGTGGACAGCGCCACCCTGCAGATCACCACCGACCACACCTTCGTCTACGCGCTCAAGCCGGCCGGAGCCCCGAGCGGCGCGCCGGTCACGCTGGAGACCGTGCGGCGGGAGCTGACCTTCCAGTTCGACCGGATCGACCTCGGCGCGGCGCAGCTGCGGCTGGTCGACGCGGTGGTGCAGGCCGGACCGCAGCCGTGCACGACGTCCATGGCCGGCTTCCTGCAGCCGGTGCTCGCGACCCCGCAGGGCGCCCAGGTCCCGGGCCCGGCGGCGATCGACCCGGGCAACCACGCGCACCCGGCGTGGCAGGTGTGCGGGGTGCTGGCAGGAAGCTGACCGGCCTGGAACTGACCGGCCTGGAGCCGGACGGGAGCCGGCCGGCGGAGAACCGGTCGGCCGGGAACGGCGGACGGCCGGCGGCCCCGGGCGGGGCTCACCGGCCGTCGGCGGTGGGACGGTTACGACTCGTCGGCGTCCTTGGCCGAGGAGCCGGTGCGCGGGCCGGCGCCCGCGAAGGTGTCGCGGATCCTGCCGCCCACGGTCGCCGCGCCGCCGGCCACGTCGCGGATCAGGCCCATCAGCGGGTCCTTGCTCTCCTTGACGGACGTCGTGTAGTGGTCGGCGGCGGCCTTCCACTGCTCGGTGACCGACGTGTCCGGGTCGTCGGTGCGGCGCGGGTAGGCGCCGGCCAGGATCGAGCGGTACTCGTCGCTCTCGGCCCACTTCTTCAGCGCGGCGACCCGGACCACGGCGAACGGGTGGCTCTGCGGCAGCACCTGGAGCAGCTTCAGCACGCCGTCGCGCAGGTCGCCGGCCTTCTCGTACTCCTCGGCCTGCTCCAGGAAGGCGTCCACGTTCATCTCGGCCAGGTTGTGCCCGCCGGCCAGCTTCATCAGGGCCCGCATGGACGCCTGGAGGTCCTGCCCGGCCAGCAGGCCGGCCCGGTCGCTGGACAGCTCGGCCTTGCGGAACCACTCCTTGAGCGCCGTGACGATCGCCATGATCGCCAGGTTGCCGAGCGGCACCCAGGCGATCCGGGTGGCGATGTTGGTGAGGATCAGCAGCATCGTCCGGTACACGGCGTGGCCGGACATCGCGTGGCCGACCTCGTGGCCGATGACCGCGCGCAGCTCCTCCTCGTCGAGCAGCTCGACGAGGCCGCTGGTGATCACGATGATCGGGGTGTCGATGCCGATGGTGTAGGCGTTGACCGTCGGGTCCTGGGTGACGTAGAGGTCCGGGACCTTCTCCAGGTCGAGCACGTAGGCGGCGTCGCGCACCATGTCGTGCAGTTCGGGGAACTGCCGCTCGGAGGTCTTCACCGCGGTGGCCAGGAACATCAGCCGGATCGCCCGCTCCGACACCAGGCCGGCGAGCTTCTTGAGGATGTCGTCGAAGCCGGTCAGCTTGCGCAGCGCGACGAGGGCGGAGCGGTCGGCGGGGTGCTCCCAGGCCCGGGTGGAGATCTCCGGGAACCGCTGGCGGCGCCGGCTCGGGGTCTTCGCGGTGGTGTCGGTCATGGTCTGAGTACCCTCCTGGTCGACGGCGGCCCCGGCCGGTGGCCGGCCCCCCGCTGGTCTTCGCCTGCAACGACTGCCTGTGCAACGTCCGTGGTTGCGTACTCGTCCCCGGGGCCAGCCTACGCGGGGCCCGGCCGCGCCGGAGGGGCCGGTGGCGGGCGCGGGTGTGAGGCCGGTTTACCCTGAGTGCCCTGGAGAACCGAGACCGGACCCGGCCGCGGTACCCGAGCAGTCCGAGGAGCCCCGCAGATGTCCACCGACGCCCTTGTCACCCTGGCCGCACCGATCTCGGACCAGGCCGGCCCGGGCTGGTTCCTGCGGGCCATCCTGATCGCCTCGTTCGTCGGCGTCGGCCTGCTGGTCTGGATCATGGCCCGCGCCTTCCGCGGCAACTAGGACCCGCCGCGGCCCCGGCAGGCGACTGCGCCCGCCTCGCTTCGCCCGGGCTCGGCAGCCGCTCCGCGAAACGCGCGCTTCTCGACGGTGAGCCCGCTCCGCTCGCTCACGCCCGGTCAGCGGTGGTGGGCCGCCGAGCGGTTGCCGTGCGACCCCCCGTACGATGACGGGTGGGCCCTCACCGGCCCGGAAGCACCCCCAGGTCCGTCCTCCGAGCCGAGAAGGTCCCGCCGACCATGAACACTGCCGCCGCACTGCCCGTCCTGAACCTGCTCGCCGACGGCGAGGGGGGCAACCACGACAGCCTCAACCCGTACCTGACGGGTGGCGCCGCACTGTTCGTCCTGCTGCTCCTGCTCTTCGTGACGACCCGCTTCAACCGGGACCGCTGAGGCAGGCCCGAGGCCGCTCGGGGAGCGCCCGGCACACCCGTCGGCCGCTCCCTCACGCATGTCCGGACCGGATGTCCGACCAACTCCCACACGGGTGTTCCCGCACCGTAACGGGCGTCGCGTAAGGTGTGGCGGCATGGGAGAGCAGGCCGGGATTCCCGGCGGACCGGAACCGGTGAAGAAGCGCCTCGGCGTGATGGGCGGCACCTTCGACCCGATTCACCACGGCCACCTGGTCGCCGCCAGTGAGGTGGCGAGCGCGTTCCACCTGGACGAGGTGATCTTCGTGCCAACCGGGCAGCCGTGGCAGAAGAGCGACCGTCAGGTCACCCCGGCCGAGGACCGCTACCTGATGACGGTCATCGCCACCGCCGAGAACCCGCAGTTCTCGGTGAGCCGGATCGACATCGACCGCGACGGCCCGACGTACACCGTCGACACCCTGCGCGACCTGCACGCGCTGCACCCCGACGCCGACCTCTTCTTCATCACCGGCGCCGACGCGCTCGCCCAGATCCTGTCCTGGCGCGACTCCGACGAGCTCTTCTCGCTCGCCCACTTCATCGGGTGCACCCGGCCGGGGCACACTCTGTCGGACGCCGGACTCCCGGTGGGCGGGGTCTCCCTGGTGGAGGTCCCGGCGCTGGCCATCTCCTCCACGGACTGCCGCAACCGGGTCGCCAAGGGCGAGCCGGTCTGGTACCTCGTCCCGGACGGCGTGGTCCGCTACATCGACAAGCGGGCGCTGTACGCGCCGCACCGGACCTGACCAGGAGCGTATGCGTGACTGATCGCAGCGGCGGCGACGCGGGGCAGCGCCCGGAGGACTGGTCGACCGGACAGTACTCGCAGTACCAGCCGTACCGGCAGCAGCCGGTGCAGCAGTACGACCAGTACGGGCAGCCGGTGCCGTCGCCGGTGTACGGCCAGGACCCGTACGGCGGCTACCAGGAGCAGTACCAGCAGCAGCCGTACCAGGCCTACCAGCAGCAGCCAGTGCAGGCCCCGCAGCAGTACGACCAGCAGTACGGCCAGCAGTACGACCAGTACGGGCAGCCCGTGCAGGCGTACCAGCAGGGCGGCTACGGGTACCAGGAGCCGCAGCCGTACGCCTACGACGCATACCAGCAGCAGGCGTACCCGGTGGTCGAACCGCAGCCCGAGGCCGCGGCTCCCGCGGCCCCCGCCCCTGCCGCCGCGCCCGCGCCGCCGCGCCCGCGCACGCCCCGGCCCGCCGAGGCCGCACCGGCCAAGCCCGAGCCGCCTTCCGAGATGGTCGGTGGCAGCCGCACCCCCAAGGGCGGCGCCAAGGAGCCCAAGGACGCCTACGCCACCGGCCAGTTCACCTTCGTCGAAGAAGAGGCGGAGGAGACCGAGGACGTCATCGACTGGCTGAAGTTCGCCGAGTCCCGCACCGAGGTGCGCGCCGAGCGCCGCCGGCGGCTGCGCAACCGGCTGATCGGCCTCGGGGTCGTCGTCGCGCTCGCCGCGGGCGGCGTCGGCGGCTACCTGTTCTTCACCGGCGACAAGCAGACCGCCGCCAAGGCGGCCGGCAAGCGCCAGGTCAACGTCGTGCACCTGCGCGACCTGCAGGGCAAGGTCTCCAGCGCGCTGCTCGTCAACGACGCGGCCGGGGGCAAGGGCACCGTGCTGCTGCTCCCCGACAACCTGCGGCTGCCCGGCCCCGGGGACCCTGCGGTCGCCTCCGTCAGCCAGGCCCTGGACCCCTCCATGGGCGCCGCCGCCACCCGCGACGGCCTGGCCACCGTGCTCGGCGCCCCGGTGGCCGGCACCTGGCGGCTGGACACCCCCTACCTGGAGCTGCTGGTCAACCAGCTCGGCGGCGTCCGGGTGGACACCAACGCCGAGACCCACGACGGCGGCAAGCCGGACGGCGCCCAGCTCAGCGCGGCCGGCAAGAACACCCTGCTCAACGGCAAGGCCGCGGTCGCCTACGCCACCCTGCAGGCGGCGGGGGAGAACCGTGACGCCCAGCTCGCCCGCTTCGGGCAGGTCATGGACGCGGTCGTGCGCACCATGCCGACCGACTTCAACGAGGCCAAGGACGACGTGCACCGGATGAACGCGGTGCTCGACCCGTCGCTGCCCGAGGACGCCCTCGCCGGGGTGCTCGCCCAGCTCGCCCAGCAGGCCAAGGGCGGCCACTTCGGCACCACGGCGCTGACCGTCAAGCCGGACGGCTCGCTGGACGAGGCCACCGCGGGCAAGCAGGTCAAGGACGTCCTCGGCGGCACCGTGAAGTCCGCCGTGTCGGGCGACGCCCCGGCCCGCGTGTCGATCCAGGACGCCTCCGGGAACGACCAGGCGGCAGCCGCCGCGCAGGTCCAGATCGTGAACGCGGGTCTGACCTTCATCCCCGGCGGTACGAAGACCGCGCCGCAGGCGACCAGTGAGATCCGCTACACCGACGACGCCAAGCAGGCCGCCGCGAAGTCGCTGGCGACCAGCCTCGGACTGCCGGACACGGCGGTGAAGAAGGCCGGCGACGCCCAGAACGCCGACCTGGTCGTCGTCCTCGGCAAGGACTACCAGCCGCCGAAGAACCAGTAGGCGGCGCTCGCGGGCCGGGCGGCCCCGGAAAACGGTTCCGGGGCCACCCGGGCGGCGTGAGATCCTGGAAGGCGGTCCCGGCGGTGCGTCGGGGCAGTCCCAAGCCTCCGAGCCGGAAGAACACCGTGACCGTCACCGACCACAGCCAGCAGCTCATCACCGTCGCCGCGCAGGCGGCGGCCGACAAGCTGGCGCACAACATCATCGCGTTCGACGTCAGCGAGGTGCTGTCGATCACCGACGCCTTCCTGATCGCGTCCGCGAACAACGACCGCCAGGTCCGCTCGATCGCCGAGGAGATCGAGGACCAGCTGCGCGAGCAGCTGGACATCAAGCCGGTGCGCCGCGAGGGCGAGCGCGAGGGCCGCTGGATCCTGCTCGACTACCTGGACATCGTCGTGCACGTCCAGCACTCCGAGGAGCGCTCCTTCTACTCGCTGGACCGGCTCTGGAAGGACTGCCCCGAGCTGCCGCTGCCCGAGGACGCGCTCGCCTCGCGCAACCGTCCGGACGCGCACACCGACGAGGCCGGCAACGCCGTCGCCCCGGCCGACGACTTCGGCAAGCCCGAGGACCTGCACTGAGCCGGGGCGCGCGGGGCCCGCGCATCGTCTTCTGGCGCCACGGGCAGACCTCCTGGAACCTCGAATCGCGCTTCCAGGGCACCACCGACATCGAGCTGACCGGGCAGGGTGTGCTGCAGGCGCAGCGGGCCGCCCGGCTGCTCTCCGGGCTCCGTCCCGACCTGCTGATCTCCTCGGACCTCAAGCGCGCCAAGCGCACCGCCGACGAGCTGGCGAAGATCATCGGGCTCGACGTGCAGCACCACGAGGGCCTGCGGGAGACGTACGCGGGCTCCTGGCAGGGCCTGACCAACGCCGAGATCCGGGCCCGCTACCCCGAGGAGTACGCGGCCTGGGCGGCCGGTGAGCCGGTGCGGCGCGGCGGCGGCGAGCTGTCCAGCGAGGTCGCGGACCGCTCGGTGCCCGTGGTGCTGGACGCCGTGGACAAGCTGCCGGAGGACGGGACGCTGGTCGTGGTCAGCCACGGCGGGACGATCCGCACCATGCTCGGGCGCCTGCTCGGCCTGGAGCCGGCGCTCTGGGAGTGCTTCGGCGGGCTGTCCAACTGCTGCTGGTCGGTGCTGGGCCGGGGGGCGCGCGGCTGGCGCCTGCTGGAGCACAACGCGGGCACGCTCCCGCAGCCGGTCATCGGCGACGACACCTGAGTGTCGGCGGCGGGGTGCGGAGCGGGAGCACGGGCCCCGGAGGGGCCCGAAGGGGCGGATTTCGCAGTTCCGGGCCTGACCAGCTAGAGTCTTCCTCGTTCGCACGGAGGGAACGCGGCCCGGAAGGGAAGCGGGAGATCCGGTGAGTGCGGGGCTATAGCTCAGTTGGTAGAGCGCTTGCATGGCATGCAAGAGGTCTGGGGTTCAATTCCCCATAGCTCCACTCCGCACCAGTGGTCCGGTTCGCCCCGGTCCGCGCGTGTCGCGGGGCTATAGCTCAGTTGGTAGAGCGCTTGCATGGCATGCAAGAGGTCTGGTCAGCACGGGCACGCTGCTGAGCGATCTCGAACGCCACGATCTCGGGTGGTTCGTCGCCTGTCTGTGCACCCCGTTGCTCGGGGACGACCTCGCA
>NZ_JBSFGU010000033.1:0-82540 GCF_053596725.1 Kitasatospora sp. NPDC001660
GGAAAGCTACCTCGCCGGCCTTCACCTTCGCGGCGCAATGATCTGGATCAAGGACCTCACCCGAACCCATTGATCACGACCGAATACGCGTCCTAGAGCTGCCCGGCGCTCGGACCCCGCCAGGCCTACCCGAAGCGCGCCAGCCGCTTCCCCGACGCCCGCGCCCACACCTCCGGCAGCCGTTCCCTGGCCGTCTCCGCCGCCGCCAGCTGTCCGCCGTACAGCACCCCGTACCCGAACGGCTCGCCGCTCGCCGCGGCCTGGCCGGCCAGCGCCCCGGCGGCCACGACCGCGTCCTGGTGTTCGCCCAGCACCTCCTGCACGGCCTTCATCCGCTCGACGTACCGTTCCGCCGCCCCGTCCACCGCCGGGGCGGCGGTCTCGCCGGCGTAGCGGGCGCGCTTGGCGGCCTTGCGGGCCTCGTGCAGGGCGCGGTCGCGGTCCCCGGCCTCCGCGGCCAGGGCGGCTTGCACCCGCCGGCCCGTGCGCCGCTGCTCCCGGGCGGCGACGCGCGACAGCTCGGGGACGGCCGGTCGGCCCGCCCGGCCCCGCAGGGGCGGGTCGGCCAGCAGACCGGCCAGTCCGGCGGCGAGGGCCCGGCGTCGGGGGCTGTCCAGGGCTGCCACCACCTCGGGCCAGACCCGCCGGTACTCGGCCCCGCCCCACCGCTCCAGCGCCGCGGCCACCCGTTCCGGGCCGCACTCGGCGGGCAGTTCCCGGGCGCGCGCCGCGAGCCGTTCGGCCAGGACCTCACGGTCCCGGGCGCGGCCGAGGGCGGCGGCCAGCCACCTCAGCTCGGCCACCAGCTCGTCGGTGGCGCCGGCCGCGAAGAGGCGCCGGTACGTCCACAGCGCACTGCGCAACCGCCGGCAGGCGACCCGCATCCGGTGGACCGCGTCCTGTTCGTCCGCGCGGACGGCGTCGTCGAGCCCCGCGAGCACGACCGCCTGGGCCTCGATGCGGGCGAGCAGGACCTGCCCCACCGTGGCGTCGGGCCGGGCCATGAGCGTTCACCCCCTCACCGAGGTCGGGGTGTCCGGAGTCGGAGTCGTCGGAGCGCCTTCCAGGCTAGTCCGCCGGCCCCCGTTGTCCACCGGGCGTCCACCGCCCGTACACCGTGCGCAGCCCCGCCACGCGGTCCGCTGACAGCCCGTCATCCACATGGCCGCAGGACCACCGACGGGCAGGCGCACCGGTCCGTCCCCCACGCGCCCTCGTGCCGGGTGTAAAGATCGTGGCATACTCCCGAACGTGATGACGTACACCCGTGCGACCAGGGCCCTGCGGGCCGCGGTGTTCACCGCGCTCGCCGTGCCGCTGTCCGCGCTGGGCCAGGTGGTCATCACGGGTCGCCCGCTGCCGCTCACGCTCGTGGTCGCCGCGACCGCCGTCGTCTTCCTGGTGTCGGCCGCGCTGGCCGGCGGGGAGCGGCGGCTGCTGCACATCTCCGCCGTGATGGTGCCGGTGGAGCTGCTGCTCAACACGACGTTCAACCTCGGCCAGACCGGCTGTGGTCCGATCCTGAGCGAGCACGTGCCCGCGCACGGCATGAACCTGCTGGTGTGCGGGGGCGGTTCGGTGGACGGGTCGCTGCTGTCCGGGCCGTTCGGGCACGACGGGCCGGTCGCGCCCGCCGCTGCCCAACTGCTGGTCCTGCTGGTGCACCTGCTGATCGCGCTGGCCGCCTCCGCCTGGCTGCGGCTGGGCGACGCCGCCCTGACCGGGCTGGCCCGGGCGCTGCGCGCGCTGCGCCAGTCGGTGGCGGTGCCGCTGCGGGCGCTGCTCCTGCTGCTGGTCCCGGCGCCGGTACGCCCGGTGCTGCGGGTGCCGCTGCCGGTGTCCGGCCCGGAACGTCCCCGTCGCGAGGACGTGGTCCTCAGCCCCGCGCCCCGGCGCGGCCCGCCGGCCTTCGCGCCCGCCTGCTGAATTCCGGATTCCCCCCGAATTCCCACGGACGTCCCCGGCCGCGGAAGGCCCGGGGGCACCGCAGGCACGGCGCACAACTCCCGCGTTCACCCGCCCCGCCCCTCGGCATGCCCGAGCGAGGCATCCCGCGCGCACCCGCGCGCCGCGTACAGGAGTTGACTCCCATGGCCCAGGCCAACAGCAAGCAGTCCCAGCGCATCAGCGCCCGCGAGCGGATCCAGGAGGCGCAGCGCCGCGAGCAGACGGCCGCCAAGCGCCGTCAGCGCATCGTCGTCAGCGTCGCGGCCGTCGCCGTGCTCGCCCTCGCGGGCGGCGGGGCGATCGCGGTCAGCTCGGCCAAGAAGGACAAGGAGACGTCCGCCGGGGCCGCCGCGTCGACGGCGCTGGTCGTGCCGGCGAACGCCTCCGGCCCGGACGGCACCGTGATCACCTACGGCAAGGCCGACGCCCCGCACACCATGGAGGTGTACGAGGACTTCCGCTGCCCGGTGTGCAAGCACTTCGAGGCGGCCGACGGCGACACGGTCAAGCAGCTCACCGCGGACGGCCAGATCAAGGTCGAGTTCCACCTGGCCGCGTTCCTGGACAAGGCGCTGGGCGGCAAGGGCTCGCGCACCGCGCTGGCCGCGGCCGGCGCCGCGCTGAACGAGGGCGTGGACAAGTTCAAGGCGTTCCACGACGTGCTCTACAAGAACCAGCCGGACGAGCGGGTCGACGGCTTCGGCGACACGGACAAGATCCTCGAACTGGCCGACCAGGTGCCCGGGCTGAAGACGGACGCGTTCGTCAAGGCGGTCAACGAGAAGACCTACGCGCCGTGGGCGGCGAAGGTCGCGGACGCGTTCAACGACAGCGGGGTGCAGGGCACGCCGACGGTCAAGGTGGACGGCAAGGCGATCACGCTGTTCGCCGGCCAGAGCCCGGCGACGCCGGAGCAGTTCACCGCGCAGGTCAAGCAGGCCGCCGGCCTGTAGTGAGCTCCACCGGCCCGGCCGAATCCCGGCCGGGCCGGCTCCCCTCCCAGCCACCGGAGTGTGCTGCCGTGACCGCCCCTGCCTCCGTGCACGTCCCCCGTCCCGCCGCCGGTCCCGCCCCGGGCTCCGCCCCGATCGGCGCCGGCCGGGCGTTCTCGCTGCTCCTGTTCCTCGGCGGGCTGATCGGGCTGGCGGCCTCCGCCGTCCTGACCTTCGACAAGCTCCGCATCCTGGAGAACCCGTCGTACGTCCCGACGTGCAACATCAACCCGGTGATCAGCTGCGGTTCGGTGATGCGCACCGAGCAGGCGGGGGTGTTCGGCTTCCCGAACCCGCTGATCGGACTGGCCGCCTTCGGCGCGCTGGCGGCGATCGGCGCGGGCCTGCTGGCCGGCGCCGCGTACCGCCGCTGGTTCTGGCTGGGCCTCCAGGCGGGGACGTTCCTGGGCCTGGTGTTCGTGCACTGGCTGATCGACCAGGCGCTGTACGAGATCGGCGCGCTGTGCCCGTACTGCATGGTGGTGTGGGCGACGGTGGTGGCGCTGTTCTGGTACACGACGCTGCACAACCTGCGGTCGGGCGTGATCCCGGTCGGCCCGCGGCTGCGGACGGTCGTGCGGGAGGCGGCGCGCTACCACTGGGCGCTGCCGGCGCTGTGGGCGGCGGTGATCGCGCTGCTGATCCTCAACCGGTTCTGGTACTACTGGAGCACCCTGATCTGACGACTCGCCACTCGTCGGCCGAGGCACCCCGTCGAGTGGAGCGGCGCGGTCGCCCGGGCCGGGGTGAGGACGCCGCACTCGGCGATCTCCTCGGCCGGGCCCTCACCGGGGTCCATCGCGCCGCCGGGAAGCGATCGGGTGTCCCGGGGCCCTCAGCCGAAGACGGCCCGCCGGAAGGCGTTGCGCAGGTCGGTGAGCGGCTGGACCTCGCGGCCGTAGTGGACCTTGTTGGTGAGCAGCAGCGCCCAGCGGCCGAGCCGGCGGGAGATCCAGATGCCGGTGCCGGTGAACCCGTAGTGGACGAAGGTGCCGTCGGCCGGGTCGGTGCCGGGGGCGCAGAGCCACGACAGGCCGCGGGCGGGGGCGAGGCCGCCGGTCTGTTCGCGCAGGGACTCGACGATCCACGGGTCGCCCCAGGAGAGTCCGGGCGGTGGGTCGAGCAGGGCGGTGAGGAAGCGGGCGAGGTCGCGGGCGGTGGAGAAGGCGCCCGCGTTGCCGCAGACGCCGCCGAGGAGGCGGGCGGAGGGGTCGTGGACGACTCCGCGCAGGTGGGCGCCGAGGGCCTCGTCGTACTCGGTGGGCGCGGTGTGGGCGGTGTCGCCGGGGCCGAGCGGGCCGTAGCGGGTGTCGGCCATGCGCAGCGGCCGCCAGATCCAGCGCGCGGCGAGCTCGTCGAGCGGGGCGCCCCCGAGGTGTTCGACGAGGTGGCCGAGGAGGACGGCGGCGCGGTCGGTGTACTCGACGGCCGTGCCGGGTGCGCGGTGCAGCGGGGCGGCGATCACGCCCGCCCGGATCGCCGCGAGGCTGCGGCCGTAGAGCCGCTCGAAGTTCGTCCTCGGCAGCAATCCGGCGGTGTGGGTGAGGAGTTGACGAGCCGTCACCTCGCCGGCGGGGTGTCCGGAGGTGGCCGGCCAGTAGCGCCCGAGGGGTTCGTCGAGCGGAAGCCGGCCGGCCTGCCACAGCCCCCCGGCACACGGCCAGAGTGCGACGATCTTGGTGAGGCTGGCGAGGTCGTACCGGGTGTCCGGCCCGGGCGACAGCCACGCGTACGAGCCCTGCCCGAGCGGCCCGTGGCCGCCCTGCCCGACCGCTCCCCCGGCGTCGCCGACGGCCCAGACGGCCCCCGTCCCGGCCCCGCGCGCACCGCCGCGGACCAGCCGGTCCAGTTCCCCGCCGGGCGCGGCCAATGCGGGGAGCCGGTCGGGTGCAGGCGGTTGCCGACTCATCCGTCCGTCCCCCTGAAGGTGCCCCGAACCCGTCCCGCCCGAAGCCTACCCGGCGGACGGCCGGTCAGACGGAAGCGGAGGTGAACTCCTTGCCGAGGCAGATGCTCTGCGGGTGCTCGCGGTAGATCCCGAACTTCTGGATCGCCTCGTACCCCTCGGACCGGTACAGCGCGACGGCCTCGGGCTGCTCGGTGCCGGTCTCCAGGATGAAGCGGGTGCGCCCGGCCTCGACGGCGGTCCGCTCCAGGCGGCGCAGCACGGCCCTGGCCAGGCCGCGCCCGCGCGCGTCGGGGACGACGAACATCCGCTTCAGCTCGGCGTCGCCGTCGCGCAGCCCGTGCGGGCCGGCCTGCTTGGCCCGCCACCCGCCGCAGGCGACCGGCCGGCCGTCCAGGTAGGCGATCAGGAACAGTCCGGCCGGCGCCTCGAAGTCGTCGGGGCGCAGCACGGTCTCGTCCGGGTCGCCGTAGCGGCGGACGTACTCCTGCTGCACCTCGGCCGACAGGGCCTGGGCGTCGGGGTGGCCGTAGCCGGTGACGCGGAACTCGACTGTGCCGGCGGCCTTGGCCGTAGCGCTCTGCGCCGCGGTGCTCTCCATGGTCGAAGAGCCTACGACCTCGGCTCAGCGGCCCTCGAACCGGGCGAGCAGGTCCGTCTTGCCGAACATCGCGGCGGCCTCGACGGCGGACGGGAAGCCGGCCTCGGGGTCGGCGCCGCCGGCCAGCAGGGCGTCGACGACGTCCACCGCGCCCTTGAACACGGCGCCCGCGAGCGGGGTCTGGCCCTTGTCGTTGGCGCGGTTGGGGTCGGCGCCGCGCTCGATCAGCGCGGCGACCGTGCCGGCGTGGGCGTGGTAGGCGGCGAGCATGAGCAGCGTGTCGCCGCTGCCGTTGGTGAGGTTCGCGGAGACGCCCGCGTCGACGGCGGTGGCCAGGGCGGCGGTGTCCCCGGCCCGGGCGGCGTCGAAGAGCTTCCCGGCGAGCGCGATCACCTCGGCGTCGGGCTGCTGGCTGGCGGCGTCGGTCATGGCGGGGGCCTTCCTGGTCGGCGGTGGCGGGAACTGTGCGCAACCGCACCGTAGCGGCCGGGGCGACGCCCGGGCCAGCACGCGTCCGGATAGCGGATGCGGGCCGTGCCGGGGCACGACACGCCGGCGGGATGGTTGCGCAGCCGTTCGAGCGAACTTCCCGGACCCGCGGGAAGCTTCCCGCCCACCCGTCGGGAATGCCTCGCCGCACCGGAACGGAGCCCCGCACGGCCCCACCCCTGCCGGCTCGCATACCTCCACCCGAGCCCCACGGCGGTATTGAACGGTGGAACCACCCATTTGCACCGTTCCATCATCTATTACTTTTTGTCACGATTAGAGCACTTTTCGTGACACTGCCCCTGTCCCCCTCCCCGAGGAGCAGAACGTGATCCTCAATGTTTCCGCGCTCGTCCTGTTCGGCACCATCGCCTTTCTCTTCTTCCGCAGGGACGGACTGAAGATGTCCCACGCAATCGTCTGCGCCCTCTTCGGCTTCTACATCGCCGGCTCCTCGATCGCACCGAGCATCACCGCGGGAGGCACCAGCCTCGCCAGCCTGCTCGGCGGCCTCAAGTTCTAGCGCCGCCACTCCCCCGCACGGGCCCGGGCGCGGATCCCACCGCCCCGGGCCCCGCCGTACCGGGGGCCTGTCCTGGAGCCCCCGTCATCCGCCCGAAGGGCCGCCGCGCGGGCGGGAGCCCGCAGTCAGGCCCCAGCACCCCCTCCACCCGTCCCACCCGCCCGGGGAGTCAAGGAATGCCGCTCCACCGCCACCTCGGCAAGGGCCGTGAGATCGCCCGGACCGCCGGGGTCCACGCCTCCGACATGTTCGCCCCGCTCACCGTCATCGGCCGCGGTCTGCGCCACCACGCCGGCTGGGCCAAGGACCGCTGGCAGGCCACCCCCAAGGAGCGCCGCGGCCCCACGCTGTTCCTGTCCGCCGCGATGCTCGTCGGCATCTACCTGCTGCCGCACGGCCTGCTGTTCGCGCTGATCGCGCTCATGGCCAGCACCACCTGGGCCGGACGGGCCCCCAAGGCGCCGCCCGCCCCGCCCGCGCCCGACGTCGCCGACGTCAAGCTCACCGCGCTCTACTCCGCCCTGACGCCCTACCTCTGCGGCCCGGAGGACGCCAACCCGCTCTACCACTTCGAGGGCGGCTACAAGAGCGCCTTCAGCGCCTGGGAGTTCGACGGCGAGGGCCGGCTCTGCCGGCTGGAGCTCACCTACCCCCCGTACTTCACCGACACCGAGCCGGCCGCGCGGGCCCGGATCGAGCAGGTCATCCAGGGCAAGGCCGGGCGGGCCCGGGAATACCGCTTCGACTGGGACGAGGAGTCCAACAAGCTGGGGGTCGTCGCGCTGAGCCCACTGCCGACCGACATCGTCGCCCAGCGCTTCGTCGCCGCCCCCGGCGAGATCGTGCTCGGCTTCACCGACGAGGACGGCACCGCCCGCACCATCCCGGTCGGCCAGGGCGGCGCCGTCACCCAGCAGCCGCCGGTGATCTGGCGCACCGGGCCACGCTCGGGCGAACCGCACCTGCTCGCGCTCGGCGTCGCCGGCTACGGCACCTCCAGCCTGGTCCGCTCGATCGCGCTCCAGGCCCTCCCGTACGCCGACCTCGTGGTGATCGACGGCGCCGGCACCGGCGAGCACGCCTGCCTGGTCAACCGGCCCGGCGTGCACACCGTCGAGACCAGCCTGCACGGCGCGATCGCCGCGCTGGAGTGGGCCGCCCACGAGACCGACCGACGGCTCGCCGCGCTCAACGCCGCCCGGCACACCGGCACCGCCCCGCCGGAGGACGTCACCCGGCCGCTGTGGCTGCTGCTCGACCACCCGACCGAGCTCAGCGAGCTCGCCCACGCCGAGGGCCGCCCCGACCCGCAGGACCTGCTGGAACTCCCGCTGCGGCATGGCCGCGCCGCCCGGGTCACCGTGGTGATCGCCGACGACATCGAGGCCCGGGAGCGGATCACCCCCACCGTGCGGGCCACCACCCGGGCCCGGGTCGTGCTCGGCCCGGCCGGCCCCGAGGAGGGCCACGTCGCGCTCGGCGCCCCGCTCGACATCGTGCCCGCCGCGCACGCCCCGATCGGCCGCGGCTACGCCCGCATCGGCAACGGCACCCCGGTCCGCCTCCAGGTGCCCGCCACCGTCGACCCGCTGGACGACGAGGCCCCGGCCGCGCTGCGGGACGCGGTGATCGCCCTGCTGCCGCACCGCGACACCCGCACCGAGGCCGCCGCCGAGGCGCCGCCGCGCCCCGAGCAGCCCCCACTGGTCCTCCCGGTCGAGCCGGCCCCCGACGCCCGGCCCGTCGACCTCGCGGGCGGCGAGCCGATGATCCGTTCCCGTCCGATCTCCTGACCGCAAGGACCGGGGGCGGCGGCGAGCGCCGAATCCCGTCCCGGTACGCTCGTCACAGAAAGCCCGCACGATCACCAGATGTGAAATAGGTGGCACCTGGAGTGACATCACCGGCCAGATGTGACAAATCGGGCGCTGGTGGGTACAAACAGGGGCGGCACGACAGACGACGCATGTCCCGGGACGGGAATCTTCGTCGGAAGCCGAGCGTTGACCGAACGACGAAGAACAGCGACCACTAGTCCTGTGGGCCATAAGCCCGGGAGGCACGATTCATGAGCGAGCGAGCTCTCCGCGGCACGCGACTCGGGGCCACTAGCTACGAGACCGACCGTGGTATCGATCTGGCTCCCCGCCAGACCGTCGAGTACGCATGTCAGAACGGACACCGATTCGAGGTTCCTTTCTCGGTCGAGGCGGAGATCCCCCCGGCCTGGGAATGCCGCTTCTGTGGCCAGGAGGCGGCTCTTCTCGACGGCGACGAGCCGGAGGAGAAGAAGGTCAAGCCCACACGCACCCATTGGGACATGCTGATGGAGCGCCGTACGCGCGAGGAGCTGGAGGAGGTGCTGGCCGAACGGCTGGCCGTGCTCCGCTCCGGCGGGATGAACCTCGCGGTGCACCCGCGGGACACCCGCAAGAGCGCCTGACCCCTCGCTCCCGCCTCGGCGGGAGGACGCGAAAAGGGACCCTGGGAACCAGGGTCCCTTTCGCGTGTCCGGGGTCGGACTTCCGGGGTCGGGCGGGAAGGGCGGGCCGGGCCCGCGCGGGCCCGGCCGGGCGTCGGGCTCAGCCCGCGATCGGCGGGCGGTAGCTGGTGTCCGGGCCCTGCGGGCCGCGCGGGCCGGCCTCCGGCTCCACCACCTCGCCCTGGATCACCTTGCCGTCCGGGCGGTGGATGCGTATCTGCTCCTGCAGGCGCATCGCGTCCGCGAACGGGGCGGCGCCCACGGCGGCGGTGCTGCGCAGCGCCTTGTCCGCCAGCCGCCGGCCGGCCGCCCGCCACAGTGCGCGGGTCGGCGGGAACAGCAGGGTGAGCGCCACGAGGTCCGACAGGAAGCCCGGGACGATCAGCAGCAGACCGGCCAGGACCGTCATCGAGGTGCCGGTCTGCGGCTGCTGGGACTGCGGGTTCCTGCTCTGCTCGATCGCCGCCGACAGCGCCTTCAGCCCGGCCCGCTTGATCAGCGAGCCGCCGATCGCCGCGCCGGCGACGAGCAGCAGCAGGACCGTGAGGCCGCCCAGCCGGGAACCCACCTCTACCAGCAGCCAGATCTCCAGCACCAGCCAGGCGGTCATCAGCAGCGGCAGCACCCGGCGGAGCTTTCCGCGCGGGGCCGGACGGGTGGGGGCAGCTTGCTGGGTCACGGTACGAATCCACTCCAGGCGGTGCTCTGCGCGCCGCACGGGAGGTCCGGGCCGGCTACGGCACCACCTGGTCCAACGGTTCCCCGGCGGCCGGTGTTCCGGCGGCGGCCTTCCGCCGACGCCCGACCAGCAGGCCCGCGCCGCAGGCCAGCAGGCCGCCGAGGGCGAGCGTCCACTCCGGGACGGCGCCGACCCGGTCGGCCACCGTGGTGCCGTCGCGCAGCGGGACGGTCGCGGACAGCTCCGCCGGCGTCAGCTCCTCGGTGCGCTGCTGCACCGTGCCGTCCGGGGCGATCACGGCGCTGATGCCGCTGGTGGCGGCGATCAGGACGGCCCGGCCGTGCTCGACCGCCCGCAGCCGGGACATCGCGAGCTGCTGCTCGGGCTGGCCGGTCTTGGCGTAGGTGGCGTTGTTGGTCTGCACGACCAGGACGCGGGCACCGCTGTCCACGGTGTCGCGGACGATCTCGTCGTAGGCCACCTCGAAGCAGATCACGTCACCGATCCGGGCCGGGCCGAGCTGCATGACGCCGTTGTGGTCGCCGGGCCAGAAGTCGCGGGCGACCCGCTGCAGGCGGGTGATCACCTTCATCAGCTGGGCGCGGAACGGCACGTACTCGCCGAACGGGACGGGGTGCTGCTTGGTGTAGGAGGCGCCGGGGCCGGTCTTCGGGTCCCAGACGATGCCCTCGTTCTGGACGTGCTGCTCGTCCGGGCCGTCCACCAGGGTGCCGACCAGGGTGGGCACGCCGACGGTCTTCACGGCCTCGTCGATGCGCCGGTAGGCGAGCGGGTCGCTGAAGGGGTCGAGGTCGGAGGAGTTCTCCGGCCAGATCACGACGTCGGGGCGCTCGGCCCGGCCGGCGTTGATGTCGGCGGCCAGCCGCTCGGTCGCCGAGGCGTGGTTGTTGAGGACCATCATCGGGCGGCCGAGGAAGTCCATGCCCGGGCGGGGCACGTTGCCCTGGACGATCGCGACCTTCACGGTGTCGTCGGCCTTGGTCGGCACCGGGACGAGGTAGCCGACCAGCAGCGCGGCCACCGCGCCGAGGGCGGCCAGGGCGGCGGCCCTCGGCGCGCGGCGCGGGCCGCGCAGGCGCAGCGCCACCCAGGCGAGCAGGGCCCCGGAGAGGGCGACCGCGAAGGTCACCAGCGGGGCGCCGCCGACCGCGGCCAGCGGGGTGTACGGGGTCGCCGTGTTGGCGAAGGCCAGCCGGCCCCAGGGGAAGCCGCCGAGCGGCAGCCGGTCGCGCGCCCACTCCTGGGTGACCCACAGGCACGCGGCCCACAGCGGCCAGGCGGGCAGCCGGGAGGTGACGGCGAGGCCGGCGCCGAGCAGCAGGATGAACAGCGCCTCGATCGTCGACAGGCCGACCGTCGCGTCCCAGCCGACCACGCGCAGCCAGCTGAGGAGCATCAGGAAGAACGGGAAGCCGAAGGCGAAACCGGTCCAGGCCGCCTGGCGGACCGTGCGGCCGCGGGTGAGCAGCGAGAGCGCGGCGACGCCCAGCAGCGACAGCGGCCACAGGTCGTACGGCGGGAAGGCGAACGCCAGCAGCAGGCCGGCCAGCGCGGCGAGGCCGGTCCTGGGCAGGCCGGCGCGTACCTTGGCGAGGGCCCGGGCGAGCCGGCCGGGCCGCCCCTCGGGGGCCGGCGGCTCGGGTGCGGCAGCGGACCGCTCCTGGGTGACGGACATGGTCACCGGCGCACCATCTCTCTGTGGCTTGTTGTTCGGACGCTGTCCGAAGAAGGTACCCCGGAACGGGTGGTGGCCGGGAGGCGAGGGGGAGGGTACGGATGGGTCCGGGGCCTGGTCAGCGGGGCGCGTAGCGGATCTCGCCGAGCGGCCGGCCGGCGGCGGGCCAGGTGGCGACCGCGCGATGGAGGGGGCGTCCAGGTCGGCCCGGTCGGCGCGGACCCAGGAGCTGACGGCCGTCACGGACGGGTCGGTGCGGTCCTGGTGGTTGTGGACGCAGCCGATCGCCTCGTCCCGGTCGGGCTCCAGGGCGGTGCAGGTGAAGGCGGTGCGGTTCGCGAAGTCGGCGACGTGGCGGCACAGGTCGGCGAGGTTCTGCTCCGGGGAGAGCCCGGCGGCCCGGCCGGGGGTGGCCCGGATGTGCTCGATGCTGCCCGATCGGGCGGCGGGACCGGATGCGTTGTGCTGCTCGCCCAGGGGCTCCAGGCGGAAGTCCTGGGCGAGCAGCGTGCGCGGGACGGTCAAGTGGGCGGGGGCCAGCGGGCTGATCGTCATCCGGTCAACCCACGCGGCCCGGCCGCCCTGCTCGTCTACTCGGCGGCCAGGTGGACCGTGCGGCCGCGGACGACCGTGCGCAGGCAGGTCGGGAGGGGGTGGCCGGGGGTGAGGTCGGGGAGGCCGGGGGTGCCGGAGCGCGGGTCGGTGGACCAGCCGGCGACGCGGGCGTCGGGGGCCTGGACGACCAGGTCGCCGGCGGCCCAGATCGCGTAGCTGGCGACGGCACCCGGGACGAGGACGCCGTCCTGGTCGCGGCCGATCGCGCGCCACCCTCCGCGGGTGTGGGCGGTGAAGGCGGCGCGGACGGAGATCCGGTGCTCCGGCGTGTGGTGGAAGGCCGCCGCCCGGACGGTCCCCCACGGGTCGAGCGGGGTCACCGGGGCGTCGGAGCCGAACGCGAGCGGGACGCCGGCGCGCAGCAGGGCGGCGAACGGGTTGAGGGCGGCGGCCCGTTCGGCGCCGAGGCGCTGGACGTACATGCCCTCCGGGCCGCCCCAGGCGGCGTCGAAGGCGGGCTGGACGGAGGCGGTGAGGCCGAGTTCGGCGAAGGCCGCGATGGCCTTGCCGTCCAGCGCCTCGGCGTGCTCGACGCGGTGGCGCAGGGCCTTGACGCGGCCGGCGCCGACCCGCTCGCCGGCCGCCCGGACGCCGTCGATCACCGCGCCGACGGCGGCGTCGCCGATGGCGTGGAAGCCGGCCTGTAGCCCGGCCTCGGTGCACGCGGTGACGTGGTCGGCGACCTGGTCGGCGGTCAGGTAGGCGGTGCCCGTGTGGTCGGCGTCGGCGTAGGCGGTGTGCAGGCAGGCGGTGTGCGAGCCGAGCGCGCCGTCGACGAAGAGGTCGCCGCCGGCGCCGACCGCACCGAGCCGGCGGGCCGTCTCGACACCACCCAACTCGCCCCAGTAGCCGAAGACTTCGGGTCCTTCGCCCGCGGCGGCCAGGGCCAGCAGGGCGGCCAGGTCCTGCTCGGAGGAGATTTCCGGGCCGGCGCACTCGTGCAGGGCGCCGATGCCGAGTTCGGCGGCGCGGGCGAGGGTCGCGCGCTGGGCGCGGCGGCGCTGCTCGGGGGTGAGGTGGGCGAGCGCGGTCTGCCGGACGGCGTGGTGGGCGTCCTTGGTGAGCGGGCCCTCGGCGGCGTACCCGGGCCGGTCGGCGAGGCCCTGGGTGAGGGTGCGCAGCGCGGTGGTGGCGAGGGCGGAGTGGACGTCGGTGCGGGAGAGGTAGACGGCCGCGCCCCGGGCGGCGGCGTCGAGTTCGGCGAGCGTGGGCGGGCGGCCCTCGGGCCAGCCGGTCTCGTCCCAGCCGTGGCCGATGAGCACGCCGCCGGTCCCGGCCTGGCCGTCGACGAAGGCGGTGAGGGCCTCCAGGGCGGCGGCGAGGGACGGGCTGCCGGTGAGGTCGAGGCCGGTGAGCGCCAGCCCGGTGGAGGTGGCGTGCACGTGGGCGTCGACGAACGCGGGGGTGACCAGGGCGCCGTCGAGCTCGACGATCTCGTCGGCGGTCCCGGCGTACGCCTCGGCGGCGCCGTCACTGCCGACCCAGGCGATGTGTTCGCCCTCCACGAGCATCGCGGTGGCGAAGGGGTCGGCGGGGCTGTAGACGGCGCCGCCGCGCAACAGGACGGTCCGGGGGCCCCTCCTGCCCGAGGGCGGGCAAGGAGGGAGGGTGCGTTCGGTCATGCGCCCAAGTCTGCACCTGCCGGCTGCTGCTCAGAGCTTCGGGGGGCGCGCCTCGTAGGGGGTGGAGAGGACGACGGTGGTGCGGGTGGAGACGCCGGCGGCGCTGCGGATGCGGGCGAGCAGGTCCTCCAGGTCGCCGGGGGCGCCGACGCGGACCTTGAGGATGTAGTTCTCGTCGCCGGCGACGCTGTGGCAGGCCTCGATCTCGGGCAGGCCGGCCAGGCGGTCGGGGGTGTCGTCCGGGGCGCTGGGGTCGAAGGGCTTGACCGAGATGAACGCGGTCAGCGCCAGGTCGACGGCGTCGGGGTCGATGATCGCGGTGTAGCCGCGGATCACCCCGCGCTGTTCCAGGCGGCGCACGCGCTGGTGCACCGCCGAGGTGGACAGGCCGGTGGCCTTGCCCAGGTCCGTGTAGCTCATCCGGCCGTCCTCGAGGAGCAGCTGGACGATGCGTTGGTCGAGATCCTCCACAGTGCGCAAACCTACCCGGTCGGGGGCGCGTGGGGCGCCCCGGTGGGCGCAGGTGGTGTCACCAGGCGCAGCGTGGGGTGCCAGGCGGGCACATGCCGGGCGAATGTGGCCAAGGACACACCCGATGCATCACGGTGCGCCGGACCGCAGGGTTATGTGTCTGCGCGGGAGGGAAGTGCTGGTTGTGGCCCCGGGCGACCACGCCGGGCCCGACCCGAGGGGGATCCTCATGCCTGCTACCGACCAGCGTGCCCTGGGCTCCGACGAGACCGACGATGTGGCCGGCCGCGACGACATCGCGGTCGGGAACCTCCCCACGCCGAGCACCGACCCGGGCGACGGCGAGTCCTGGGACATCTTCCGGGTCCACTGCCCCGAGTGCCGGCGCCCGATCGCCCTCGTCGCGGACGAGGAGCGGCTGCCGCTGCACGCCCTGCTGCCGACCGCGTGGAACCCCTTCGCCCCCGCGATCTGCCCGGGCTCGGGCACGCCGACCGACGACCTCGCCGAGGTGGAGTCCCCGGCGGACAGCCTCCCGACCGGCTTCGAGGCGCTGTTCAAGCTGCCCACCGGCCTGGACTGGCGCACCCAGCCGTTCTCGCACGCGGTGGCGCACCGGCCGGTGCGGGTCGCGGCCGTCACGCCGACCATCCCCGAACAGCGGCGTCGACTGATCCGCCGGTGACGCACGGGAGTTGACGGTACGTCAGAGAAAATTCAACGGCAGGAAAACCTCCGGCCGTCGCTCCGCACCCTGGAGCGACGGCCGGAGGCCGTACCGCGGGGGCCTCAGCCCCTGGTGAGGTGGCGGCCGATCACGAGCCGCTGGATCTGGTTGGTGCCCTCGACGATCTGCAGCACCTTCGCCTCGCGCATGTACCGCTCGGCCGGGAAGTCCTGGGTGTAGCCGTAGCCGCCGAGGACCTGGACGGCGTCGGTGGTCACCCGCATCACGGTGTCGGTGCAGAACAGCTTGGCCATCGCCGCCTCCTTGGAGAACGGACGGCCCGCGTCGCGCAGCCGCGCGGCGGACAGGTAGAGCGCCCGGCCGGCCTCGATCTGGGTCGCCATGTCGGCGAGCATGAACGACAGGCCCTGGAACTCGCCGATCGGACGGCCGAACTGGCGGCGGGTGCCGGCGTACTCGACCGCGAGGTCCAGCGCGGCCTGGGCGACGCCTATCGCGCACGCCGCGATGCCGAGGCGGCCGGAGTCGAGGGCGGCGAGGGCGATCTGGAAGCCCTGTCCCTCCTCCCCGATCAGCCGCTCGCGCGGCACGCGGGCGCCGTCGAAGTGCACCTGCGCGGTCGGCGAGGAGCGCATGCCCATCTTGTGCTCCGGCGCGGCGGCCGACAGGCCGGGCTGGTCTCCGGGGACCAGCAGGCAGCTGATGCCCTTGGGGCCGTCCACGCCGGTGCGCACCAGTGCGCTGTAGAAGTCCGCGCGCCCGCCGTGGGTGATCCACGCCTTGGTGCCGTCGACCACGTACTCGTCGCCGTCCAGCCGGGCGCGGGTGCGCAGCGCGGCGGCGTCCGAGCCGGACTGCGGCTCGGAGAGGCAGTAGGCGCCGAGCTGCTCGCCGGAGAGCATGCCGGGCAGCCAGGCGGCGCGCTGCTCCTCGGTGCCGAAGGTGGCGAGCGCGTGGCAGGAGAGCGTGTGCACGCTCACGCCGAGGCCGACGGCCAGCCAGCCGGCCGACAGCTCCTCGAGCACCTGGAGGTAGACCTCGTACGGCTGCGCGCCGCCGCCGTACTTCTCGTCGTAGGGGAGGGAGAGCAGGCCGGCCTCGCCGAGCGTGCGGAAGACCTCGCGCGGGAAGCGGTCGGCGGCCTCGTCCTCCGCCGCGCGCGGCCGGAGCTCGCGCTGGACCAGCTCCCGGGTCAGGCTCAGCAGCTCGTGGGCCTCCTCGGTGGGCAGCTGGCGGTCCACGGCTTTCGCAGGGGAGGTGGTCATGGCGGCTGTCGCCTCCTCGATCGGGCGCCGGGATCCTGGTTCGGCAGGTCCGGCGCGGGTGTGGCAGCTCGGCCCGACCGGCACCGGGTTGCGGTGAACGGCCGTTCACAGGCGTGGCGAAGTGAGTATGCCCGAAAGCCGCGCCGCCGTCACGACCTGCACAGATGAACTGTCCGGAGTGGCCGGGTACGGCACCGTAGGGTTGACGATGTGGCTGCTTCCGATTCCCCGAACACCCGCGATGGCCTGATCGCGCCGGTCACGCCGGTCGCACCCGGCGTCCTCGCCGCCCTCGCCGCCGAACTGCGCGCGCTGCCGCCGTCCTGCGGGCCGGTGCGGCTGGTCGCGGTGGACGGGCACGCGGGTTCGGGCAAGACGACGTTCGCCGGGCGGCTGGCCGGCGTGCTCGGCGGGGCGCCGGTGGTCCACCTCGACGATCTCGCCACCCACGCCGAGCCGTTCGGCTGGACCGGGCGGCTGCGCGAGCAGGTGCTGGAGCCGCTGGCGGCGGGGCGGGACGCCGCGTACGAGGTGTACGACTGGACGCTGCGGCGGTTCGCGGGCACGGCCGCGGTGCCGGTGGCGCCGGTGGTGCTGGTGGAGGGCGTCGGGGCCGGGCGGCGGGAGGTGCGGCCGTGGCTGGCGCGGATGATCTGGATGGAGCTGGACGCCGCGACGGCCAGGCGACGCGGCGAGGAGCGGGACGGACCGGAACTGGCCGAGTTCTGGGTGGGTTGGGCGCGCGCCGAATCGGCGCATTTCGCCGCCGACGCGAGCCGCCCGTACGCCGGCACGCGCGTCGACGGAGTGACCGGACGGATCTCACCGGGCACCGTCGGTGAACCTTCAACAAGCCCTTGACCTGCGCAGTCACTGCGACTTAAGTTCTTTCCAGGCGCCGGAACGAGAACTTCCGGCCACCGTGGACCCGGCACTCCCGGCTTGTTCCCCCGTGAGCCGGGGGTGCCGTCCGCGCCCGTCGCGAAATGCGCTCCCCCACCGGCCGACGTGCTCAACGCCCGCGCGCACGATCGCATTTGACCCGGTACGGCACCCTTCCGGATCAGCGCGGCCCCGGTACGATTTCCACCAGGCGCATCTGCGCCCCGGGGGCTTGCGACCACCGGCCGGCTCCGCGCATGCGGCGCGCGGGCCGAGCCCCGGGCCACACCGCGGGGGGCGTGAGTGACGACGGTGGACAGTTCCGACAGCAACGCGGGCGGCCCGGACCGGCTCGCCGACCGGGCCTGGCTGCGTGCCATGGACGCCTACACGGCGGGCGCGTACGCCCGCGCCGAGGAGGAGTTCCGCGCGGCCGTCCGGCTCGACCCGGGCATGGCCGACGCGTGGCTCGGCCTGCACGCCCTGCGCAGCGACACCTCGGCCGCCCTGCTCGCCATGTACCGCCACCAGAAGCGCTTCGGCGAGCAGCGCCGGCAGCACCGGCGGCCGCTCAGCTCCTGGTACTGGCTGGGCTGGTGGGTGCAGCCGGTGCTGGAGGACACCCGCGACCTCGCGCTGGCGCACGCCTCGCACTGGCTGGACGGCAGGCACCTGGCCGAACTCGACCGCGCGCTGGAGCAGTGCCCGGCGCCCAGCGAGGACCCGTCCGCCCAGTTCCTGTACGCCTGCCGGTCCTATCTGCTCAAGGACTGGGAGCAGTTGATCCGGGACACCGACCGGCTGCTCGACGACCCGATGCTCGGCATCGAGGCCGGGCTGTTCGCCGGCATGGCGCGGGTCCGGCTGGACATGTGCGCCCAGGCGCAGGCCCCGCTCGCGGCCTCACTGGCCCGCTGCCGCTCCGAGCAGCCGCAGCGCAAGGAGCTGCGGTACTGGCTGGGGCGGGCGTACGAGGGGGCCGGGCGCAGCGCGGCGGCGCTGCCGCTGTACCGGGCGGTGCACCGGGCCGATCCGGCGTTCATGGACACCGCCGCCCGGCTGGCCGCCATCTCGGCGGAGGACGCACTCGCGGACGGACTGCTGGAGAGCGGGCGCTCGGGCGGGGCGGAGGAGGCGTACCCGGAGGAGGTGTCGCCGGAGGGGCTCCTGCCGGGTTCTCCATCGCCCGGGGCGTTCTCCCCGGACGGGCTCTCCCCCGAGGGCCTTCCTCTTGACGGCCTTCCCCCCGAGGGCCTCCCCGAGGATGTCGAGTACCAGGACGCGTACGGCCAGGGGCCCGGCTACGCGGACGGCGGCGGGCACGTCGAGGAGGCGGCGCCGACGGACGCCCCGCCGCAGGCCGCCGGCGAGCGCTCGGGCTCGGGCTCGGCCGCGCCGGCCGGGCCCGTCACGCCCGTCGTGCCGCTGCCGCTGCGCGGCGAGGCGCCGCCCCGGACGACCCCCGCCGAGAGCGCTCAACTGGGAGGCAACGAACGGGAGTTGGACGCCGCCCTGGCCGAACTCGCCATGATGGTGGGCCTGGAGCCGGTCAAGCGCCAAGTGCGGGCGCTGTCCGCGCAGTTGCGGATGGCTGGGCTCCGCGCCGAGCAGGGCCTCCCGGTCCAGCCGCCCAAGCGCCACTTCGTCTTCTCCGGCCCCTCCGGCACCGGCAAGACCACCGTCGCCCGGATCCTCGGGCGGGTCTTCCACGCCCTCGGGCTGCTCTCCGGCGATCACCTGGTGGAGGCCCAACGAGCCGACCTGGTCGGCGAGTTCCTCGGCCAGACCGCGGTGAAGGCGAACGAGCTGATCGACTCCGCGCTGGACGGCGTGCTCTTCATCGACGAGGCGTACAGCCTCTCCAACTCCGGCTACGCCAAGGGCGACGCGTACGGCGACGAGGCGCTCCAGGTGCTCCTCAAGCGCGCCGAGGACAACCGCGACCGGCTGGTGGTGATCCTCGCCGGCTACCCCGAGGGCATGAACCGGCTGCTCGCCACCAACCCCGGCCTCAACTCCCGCTTCACCACCCGGGTCGACTTCCCCAGCTACCGCCCGGGCGAACTGACCGCGATCGGCGCGGCGCTGGCCGGCCGGGACGGCGACGGCTGGGACGAGGACGCGGCCGAGGAGCTGGCCAGCATCTGCACCCACGTGGTGCGCGAGGGCTGGATCGACGAGCTGGGCAACGGCCGGTTCATCCGCACCCTGTACGAGAAGTCCTGCGCCTACCGGGACCTGCGGCTCTCGCTGCTGCGCGAGCCGCCGGGCCGGGAGGACCTGGCGACGCTGCGGCTGCCGGACCTCGTCCAGGCGTACGGGGAGCTGATCGACGGCCGGGGCTGAGCCCGGCCGCCGGATCGCTTCGCTCAGACCCCGGGGCCCCTGAGCAGTTCGGCCTCGCGCCCGGCGTCGAGCCAGACGTACGGCCGGTCGGTGCGCCGCGGGGCGCTGCCGCCGATCGACTGCAGCCAGGCCCAGGTGTCCCGGACGGTCTCGGCCACCGGGCGGCAGCGCAGCCCGTGGGCCACCGCGCGGGCGACGGACGCGTTGTGGATGTAGTCGTACACGTCGCCCGGCGGGATCCAGATCGGCAGCTCGGTCCACGGCTCGACGCCGGCCGCCACGATCCGCTCCGGGTCGGTCCAGCGCAGTTCGGCGTCCGAGCCGGCGGCCTGGACACAGGCTTCCAGGAGCGTCCCGATGGTGGCGTGCCCGGCCGGGCCGACCACGTTGTACGCGCCGCCGAGGCGGGCCACGGAGGCGTCCAGCATCCAGTTCGCCAGGTCGCGGGCGTCGATGTACTGCAGCGGCAGGTCGCGCGGGCCGGGGGCGAGCACCGCGCCGCCCCGGGCGATCCGGTCGAGCCAGTACGGCAGCCGGCCGACGTTCTCGTACGGGCCGAGGATCAGCCCGGCGCGGGCGTACGTCGCGCGCCCGCCGAACTCCTCCTCCAGGGCGAGCTCGGCGCCGCGCTTGGCCTCGGCGTACGGCACCTCCCCCGCGGCGTCCGGCGAGGCCCCGACGACCGCGGCGGACTCGTCGGCGGCGGGCGGCTTCGGGTAGTCGTACACCGAGCAGCTCGACACGTACGCGTAGTGCCCGACCCGGTCCTTGAGCAGTGCGGCGCTGTCGCGCACCGCCGCCGGGGCCCAGGACCAGGTGTCCACCACCGCGTCCCATTCCCCCGCCCGCAGGGCGTCGAGCCCGCCCTCGGCGGTGCGGTCCCCCCGCAGCACCGTCACGCCCTCGGGCGCGGGCTGCGTACCGCGGTTGAGGGCCGTCACCTCCCAGCCCCGGGCCAGCGCCTCCTCGGCGACGGCGCGTCCGACGAACTTCGTTCCGCCCAGCAAAAGAAGCCTCATGCCGACCACCCTGCTCCTCGGGTGGCCGGCATGGGAACGGGTGCATGCTCTGGGCAGAATCGCCCGCAGCGGACACGCCGTCAGCGAAACGGGGGTTGCCGGGGGCGGTGGAAGGTTACGCGACGGAGCGGTGGTCCGGGTCGTGCATCTCGCCGACCAGCTCCTCCAGGACGTCCTCCAGCATGACCACGCCGAGCGTGCGCCCGTCCTGGCCGAGGACGGCCGCCAGGTGGCAGGTCGCCCGGCGCATCGCGCCGAGCGCGTCGTCCAGCGGGAGGCTGCCGCGCAGCACCGTGATCGGGCGCCACAGGCGGGCCGGGACGGGCAGCGACGGGTCCTCCACGTCGAGGATGTCCTTGAGGTGCAGGTAGCCCAGGTAGCCGTGGCCGGCCGGATCGCCGTCGGTGACCGGGAAGCGCGAGAAACCGGTGCGCAGCGCCAGCTCCTCGACCTGCGCGGCGGTCACCTTGGTGTCCACGGTGACCAGCTGCTCGGGCCTGAGCAGGACGTCGGTGACCGGACGGCGGCCCAGCTCCAGCGCGTCCTCCAGGCGCTCCTGGCGCTCCTCGTCGAGCAGGCCCGCGTCCCGGGAGTCGACCAGCAGGTACATCAGCTGCTCGGTGGTGAAGACCGACTCGACCTCGTCCTTGGGCTCGACCCGGAACAGCTTCAGCACACCGTTGGCGAAGGCGTTCAGGAAGCTGATCGCCGGGGCGAGCCAGCGGGCCAGCCGGTCCAGCGGCGGGCCGAGCCACAGCGCGGCCTTCTCCGGGCCGGCCAGGGCCATGTTCTTCGGCACCATCTCGCCCATCACCATGTGGAGGAAGACCACCACGGCCAGCGAGATCCCGTACGAGAGGGGGTGCATCAGGCCGGACGGGATCCCGATCGCGTGGAACGGGCCCTCCAGCAGGCTCTCGACGGTCGGCTCGGCGAGCGCACCGAGGCCCAGTGAGCAGACGGTGATGCCGAGTTGGGCGGCGGCCAGCATCGCGGAGACGTTCGACAGCGCGTGCAGCACGGTGCGGGCGCGCTTGTGGCCGGCCTCGGCGAGCGGCTCGATCTGGCTGCGGCGCACCGAGATCACCGCGAACTCGGCGCCGACGAAGAACGCGTTGCCGAGCAGCAGCAGGACGGCGACGGCCAGTTGGAGCGCGGTCATCGAGTCCCGTCCTCGTCATCGGCGTACTCCGGGTGCGCGGTGCTGCGCTCCAGCCGGACCTTGCTGGTGCGGTGCCGGTCGACCGCCTCCACGGTCAGCAGCCAGCCCGGCAGGTGGGCCTGCTCGCCCGGTTCGGGGAGCTTGCCGAGAAGGTCCGCGACCAGGCCGGCCAGCGTCTCGTACGGGCCGTCCGGGGCGTGCAGGCCGATGGCCTCCAGCTGGTCGATCCGGGCGCGGCCGTCGGCCTCCCAGGCCGGCCGGCCGTCCACCGGGGGCAGCGGGACCAGTTCCGGGGTGTCGGCCGGGTCGTGCTCGTCCTGCACCTCGCCGACGATCTCCTCGACGATGTCCTCGACCGTGACGACGCCGGCGGTGCCGCCGTACTCGTCGACCACGATGGCCATCGGCTGGAGCCGGCGCAACTGGTCGAGCAGGCGCTCGGCGGGCAGCGTCTCGGGCACCAGGAGCGGCGGCGAGGCCAGCTCGCCCACCCGGACCTGGCCGCGGTTGACGGCCGGGACGGCCAGCGCGTCCTTGAGCGTGACGATGCCGGTGACCTCGTCCAGGCTGTCGGTGTAGACCGGGAAGCGGGACAGGCCGGTGGCCCGGGTGAGGTTGACGACGTCGGAGGCGGTGGCGCCGCGCTGGAGGGCGGCGACGTCCACGCGCGGGGTCATCACGGACTCCGCGGTGAGCTCGCCGAGGCCGAGGGTGCGGACGAACAGGGTCGCCGACTCCTCGTCTATCGCACCGGCCCTGGCGGAGTGCCGCGCCAGCGCGACCAGTTCGGCGGGGGTGCGGGCGTGTCCCAGCTCCTCCTGCGGCTCGATGCCGAAGGCGCGGACCGTACGGTCGGCGGCCCCGTTGAGGAAGCTGATCAGCGGACGGCAGGCGTGCGAGAACGCCATGTGCGGCGCGGCGACCGCGCGGGCCACCTGGAGCGGGCGGGAGATGGCCCAGTTCTTCGGGACCAGCTCGCCGATCACCATCTGCAGGACGGTGGCCAGCGCCATGCCGACGATCACCGCGGTGCCGCGGGCGGCCGGGTCGGGCAGGCCGACGGCCGTGAACACCGGGCTCAGCAGGGTGGACAGCGCCGGCTCGGCGAGCATGCCGACCACCAGCGAGGTGACGGTGATGCCCAGCTGGGCGCCGGAGAGTTCGAAGGTGAGGTGCCGCTGGGCCCGCGCGACCCGGCCGGACTTGGCGTCGCCCGCCTCGGCGGCGCGCTCCACCGCCCCGCGCTCGACGGTCACGAAGGCGAACTCGGCGGCCACGAAGAGGCCGTTGGCGAGGATGAGCAGGACGGCCGCGAGCAACAGCAGCCAGGCGGTGATCACAGTGCCGCCCGCCTTCCGGGGACCGGAAGTGAGGCGGCGCAGGTACTACCGGACGGATCGTCCATCGAGGGGGAGTGTCACTCCTCAGGTCGTTTCGGGCAGAGCTGGAGCTTTGCCCCGCTTTTACCAGCGTAGACCATAGCGGTTTCGACCGTAGGAGGTGCGTTCGACCCCACGGGGGCTGCGGGGCCGTGGAATCGCAGGTGAGCGGGAGGCCTGGACGCAGGCCCGGAGGGTCAGACCTTGGCGTGGTGTTCGACGAGGTCGCGCAGGGCGCGGGCGTTGGCGATCGCCTGGGCCTTGCCGACGCCGGACTGGATGCCGACGGCGGCCAGCGAGGTGCCGTCGGAGAGGTCGAGGGTGGCCCACGGGTCGCCCTGGCGGAAGTTGACCCGGACGATCTCGGCCCAGGCCAGCCGGCGGCGGCGCACGAAGTTGACCACCGTCACGCCGTCGGCGTCCGCCGTCACCCGGGGGCGGGCCAGCATCAGGCCGACGCACGCGAACGCGAAACCGCTGCACAGCATCATGATCCGGTCGTTGAGCTGCCAGCTCTCCGGGAGCACGATCGCCATCCCGGCGAACAGCACCACCAGCAGCGCGCAGACCGGCAGCAACACGGCCCGGGTGCGGCGCGGGGCCCAGGTGACGGGGTACTCGACGGGCGTGGACACGTGGGTCTCCGGTGGGGGTGGTTCGGTGACGGACAGCGCGAGGGCGGGGACGCCGGTCGGCGGCCCCGCCCCATTCAACCGTTGCTTACCTGCGCGGCGGGCCCGAGGCCCGCACAACGCGCGAGGTCAGAGGCGGCAGGCGTGGATGTTGGTGACCAGGATGGCCCGGGCGCCGATGCCCCACAGGTCGTCCATGATCCGCTGGGCCTCCTTGCGGAGCACCATCGCGCGGACGGCCACCCAGCCCTCGGTGTGCAGCGGGGAGACGGTCGGCGACTCCAGGCCCGGGGTGAGCGCCACGGCGGCGCCGACCCTCTCGGCGCGGATGTCGTAGTCCATCAGCACGTAGCGGCGGGCCACCAGCACGCCCTGGAGGCGGCGCAGGAACTGCTCCACCGCCGGGTCCTCGCCGGCGCCCTTGGGGCGGATCACGACGGCGTCGGAGACCAGGATCGGCTCGCCGAACACCTCCAGGCCCGCGTTGCGCAGGCTGGTGCCGGTCTCCACGACGTCGGCGATCACGTCGGCGACGCCCAGCTGCACCGCGGTCTCCACGGCACCGTCCAGCTTGGTGACCGTCGCCTTCACGCCGTGGTCGGCGAGGTGCTGCTCGACCAGGCCGGTGTAGGAGGTCGCGATGCGCAGGCCCTCCAGGCCCTTCACGTCCTCGACGGCGACGCCCTCGGGGCGCGCGAAGCGGAAGGTCGACCCGGCGAAGCCGAGGGCGAGCACCTCCTCGGCGTTGGAGTGCGAGTCCAGCAGCAGGTCACGGCCGGTGATGCCGACGTCCAGGCGGCCGGAGCCGACGTAGACGGCGATGTCGCGCGGGCGGAGGAAGAAGAACTCGACCTCGTTGTTCGGGTCGACGAGGACGAGCTCCTTGGGGTCCTTCCGCTGGCGGTAGCCGGCCTCATGGAGCATCTCCGCCGCGGGACCCGAGAGAGAACCCTTGTTGGGGACGGCGATGCGCAGCATGGGAGGTCAGTTCCTTACCTGTTGGGAGGGTGTGCTCTGTGGAGCGGGGTGTTCTAGAGGTACTTGTAGACGTCGTCGAGCGTCAGGCCGCGGGCGATCATCATCACCTGAAGGTGGTACAGGAGCTGCGAGACCTCCTCGGCCGTCTGCTCGTCCGACTGGAACTCGGCGGCCATCCAGACCTCGGCGGCCTCCTCGACGACCTTCTTGCCGATCGCATGGACGCCCTGCTGGACGAGCTGCGCGGTGCGGGAGGACGAGGGGTCGCCGGTGGCGGCCTTCTGCTGGAGCTCGGCGAAGAGCTCCTCGAATGTCTTCGAAGCCATGATGGGACTCACCTTACGGCGTGCGGGCGGACCCACGGTAAACGGTCCCGGACCGTGGACGGTCCATTGGACGTCCACGGTCCGGGACCGGGCGCGTATGGTCGCCGCATGATCAGCGAATGATCAGGGAGTGATCAGGGCTGGTCGGCGGATCGTCAGCGGGTTGTCGGCAGGCGGTCAGCGGGCGTCGCGCAGCGTCACCGCGGTGGCGACGGCGGCCGTGACGGCCTCGTGGCCCTTGTCCTCGGCGGAGCCGGGCAGGCCCGCGCGGTCGATCGCCTGCTCCTCGTTGTCGCAGGTCAGCACGCCGAAGCCGATCGGGACACCGGTGTCCACGCTGACCTGGGTGAGGCCGGCGGTGGCCGCCTGGCAGACGTAGTCGAAGTGCGGGGTGCCACCGCGGATGACGACGCCGAGGGCGATCACGGCGTCGTAGCCGCGGTCGGCGAGGCGCTTGGCCGCCACCGGCAGCTCGAAGGTGCCGGGGACGCGCAGGACGGTCGGCTCGGCGACGCCCAGCTCCTTGAGCGCGCGGTGGGCACCGTCCAGGAGGCCGTTCATCACCTGGTCGTGCCACTGGGCGGCGACGACCGCGACCTTGAGGTCGGCGGCGCCGTCGATGGTCAGCTCGGGGGCTCCGTGGCCGCTCATGTTCGCTACTTCCTGTTCGTCTTCGTCGTACGAGTGGGTGTGGGCGTGGTCAGGAGCCGAGGCCGGGCAGGTCGTGGCCCATCCGGTCGCGCTTGGTGCGCAGGTAGCGCAGGTTGTGCTCGCCGGGCGCGATCTCGATCGGTTCGCGCCCCTTGACCTTGAGACCGTGCTCGGTGAGCGCGGTCAGCTTCTCGGGGTTGTTGGTCAGCAGCGTCAGCGAGCGCACGCCGAGGTCGACGAGCATCTGTGCACCGATGCTGTAGTCGCGGGCGTCCGCGGGCAGGCCGAGGTCGAGGTTGGCGTCGACGGTGTCCCGTCCCTGCTCCTGCAGTTCGTAGGCGCGCAGCTTGTGCGCCAGGCCGATCCCCCGGCCCTCGTGGCCGCGCAGGTAGAGCACCACGCCGCGGCCGGCCTCGGCGACCTGGCGCAGTGCGGCCTCCAGCTGCGGGCCGCAGTCGCAGCGCAGCGAGCCGAGGACGTCGCCGGTGAGGCACTCGGAGTGGACGCGCACGAGCACGTCCTCGCCGTCCGGCAGCCGCCCGTCCGGGCCGAGGCCGCCGGCCACCAGGGCGATGTGCTCGACGCCGTCGATGGTGCCCCTGTAGCCGACGGCGGTGAACTCGCCGTGGACGGTGGGCAGGGCGGTGGTCGCGGCCCGGTCGACGTGCAGCTCGGTGCGGCGGCGGTAGGCGATCAGGTCCTCGATGGAGATGATCGCGAGGCCGTGCTCGCGGGCGAAGGCGATCAGCTCGGGCAGCCGGGCCATGGTGCCGTCGTCGTTGACCACCTCGGCGATCGCGCCGGCCGGCGCCAGCCCGGCGAGCCGGGCCAGGTCGACGGCGGCCTCGGTGTGGCCGGGGCGGACCAGCACGCCGCCCTCGACGGCGCGCAGCGGGAAGACGTGGCCGGGGCGGGTGAGGTCGCCGGGCTCGGTGCCGGGCGAGGACAGCAGGCGGACCGTGCGGGCGCGGTCGGCGGCGGAGATGCCGGTGTCGACCCCCTCGCGGGCGTCCACCGAGACGGTGTACGCGGTGCCCTTGCGGTCCTCGTTGACCTGCGTCATCGGCGGCAGCTTGAGCCGGTCGAGCTCGTCGCCGGTCATCGGGGCGCAGATCACGCCAGAGCTGTAGCGGATGGTGAAGGCCATCAGCTCGGGGGTGGCGGCGGAGGCCGCGAAGACGATGTCGCCCTCGTTCTCGCGGTCCTCGTCGTCGACCACGATCACGGCGCGACCGAGGGCGATGTCCGCGATCGCCCGCTCGACCGGGTCGAGCACGAACTCTTCGCCGTGACCCTCGTACTGACTGGCCGTCATGCTGCTCTTGCGGCTCATGCGGTGACTCCCTGCGGGACGGTGGCGGACTGGGTGCGCGGCTCACGGGTGCTCAGCCACCAGGCGCGCAGACCGAGCAGCACCAGGACGAAGTAGATCGAGTAGGTGAGGCCGGAGAAGGTGTAGCCGCTGTTGAAGGCGAGCGGGACGCCGACCACGTCGACGGCGATCCAGGCGAACCAGAACTCCAGCCAGCCGCGCGCCTGGGCGACCATCGCGGCCAGCGTGCCGACGAAGATGTAGGCGTCCGACCAGGGGCTCCAGGACAGGGTGGGGTACGCCTGGAACAGCAGCGCCAGGCCGACCGTCCCGGCGGCGGTGCCGGCCACCAGGGCCGCGCGCTCGGGCCAGGTGGCGAAGCGGACGGCGATCGTGCCGGTGTCCCGGCGGCCGCGCTGCCACTGCGCCCAGCCCCAGGCGGCGGTGACGATGACGATCAGCTGCTTGCCGATCAGGCCCGGGACGTGGCCGCCCAGGTAGGCGGCGATCAGCACGGCGCCGGAGAGCAGCTGGACCGGCCAGCTCCACACCGATCGGCGCCAGCCGAGCGCCAGTGCGGTCAGGCCGAGCACGTTGCCGATCATGTCGGCCCACTTCACGTGCTCGCCGAGGACGGTGAAGGCCTCACCGCTGAGCCAGCTCACTTGGACTCCCCCGTGGTGTCGGTGCCAGTGCTGTCGATGCCGATGCCGGGCAGGTTGGGCAGGGTGCGGGATTCGAGCAGCCGTTCCACGTACTTGGCGAGCACGTCCACTTCGAGGTTGACGCTCTCGCCGACGGCCTTCGCGCCGAGCGTGGTCAGCGCGAGGGTGGCGGGGATCAGGCTGACGGTGAAGCTGTCGCGGGCGGCCTCGACCACGGTGAGGCTCACGCCGTCCACGGTGATCGAGCCCTTCTCCACCAGGTAGCGGGAGATGGTCTCCGGGAGGCTGAACCGCAGCACCTCCCACCGGAGTTCGCCGGCCGCGTCGCGCTCGCCGGGCTCGCGGCCCAGCAGCGTGCCGGTCGCGTCGACGTGGCCCTGCACGAGGTGGCCGCCGAGCCGGTCGCCGAGCGCCATGGCGCGCTCCAGGTTGACCGCAGAGCCCGGCTTGAGCTCGCCGAGGCTGGAGCGGTGAAGCGTTTCCGCCATCACGTCTGCGCTGAACTCGCCGGTTTCGGCGGCCAGTTGCTCGGGGGTGTCGACCACGGTCAGGCACACGCCGTTGACCGCGATGGAGTCGCCGTGACGCGCACCCGCACAGACCACCGGGCCGCGCAGGCGGATTCGCGAGGAGTCGCCGATCTCCTCGATCGACACGACCTCGCCGAGCTCTTCGATGATGCCGGTGAACACCCGGGTTCTCCTCGCGCTTGGGGCGCGGACTCCGGGGCGGCAGGGGGAGATGACACGGACGGGCACCGGTGCACGGAGCCGGTGGCACACCCGTCGCCGGGGTACCGCGGCCGCCGGGAGATCGCTCGCCCGGCACGGAAGCGCGTGCGCTCCCGCCGTCCACCTGACCGTGGACCACCGTGGGCCACGGGTACTGCTCTTCGTCCGCCCGCGCACGCCTCCCATCCGGACTTTAACCGTCGGTCCAGGAATTTCACCTGGTCAACCGGCCGCTGGCTGCGGACGGGTCGCGGACTGTAACCGCCGGTTCGGATTTTCACCGACCCCGGAGTGCGCTGAACGTCACTGCTGTTGCGGTCATTGTGCCACGGCGCGCGCAAGGCGGGGGAGAGGCTTTCGCTGTGGGCTGTTTCACGCGGGGGCGGGGAATTTGCGCCGGGGTGGCGGGGCGGGGCCGCGATGGGGTGGGGTCGCGGTGGGGTGGTAGCCGGCCGGTGGGGAGCGCAGGCTGGTGGAAGGGGCACTCACGGAAGGTGAGGAAGGTCCGGACGTCCGGAGGTCCGGACGCTGCGGAGGCGAGAGCGATGAAGTTCATGGACATCCACCACGGGATGAACGGGATCACCGGGGAGCAGCTCAGGCAGGCCCACGAGGCCGACCTCGCGGTCCAGGGCGACGAGGGCGTGCGGTTCGAGCAGGCGTGGGCCGACCCCGACTCGGGCACGATGTACTGCCTGTCCGAGGCGCCGTCCAAGGAGGCCGTGCAGCGGGTCCACACGCGCACGGGCCACCCGGCGGACGAGATCCATCCGGTGCCGATCTCGATCTGAGTTCCGGCGAGCCGTGTTCCTTCGGAGGGCCGTGCTCCTTCGGAGGGCCGTGGCTCAGAGCGTGGCGGGTGCGGCGATCGGCATGAAGTGGGTGACCACGGGCGGGTGCACGAGGTAGCACAGCTCGCCCTCGGAGCAGACCGGCCGAATCCGCCACATCGGCCCGGCGTACCCGCGCAGGGCCTCCTCGTCGCGCCATCGGCTGACCACGAGCACCCGGTGTCCGTCCTCGGTCACCGAGCGCAGCAGCTCACCGCCCAGGCAGCCGTCGGTGCGGCCGAGCTGCGGGATCACCTGCGTCGTGAGCAGCATGCAGAATTCCTCGATGCGCCCGGCCATGACCTGCCCGGCCCAGATCCTGACGATCACGACCACCACCTCCCGTGGAAGTCCCTGGCCCCATTATCAGCGGAACCGGCGGAAAAGCGCTGGTGGGGAGGGGTGGGGGCGGATCCGCCACCGGGGGTGTCTTGACTGGCCCGGCTACATTCCCCGGTATGACCAGCACATCGGAAACTTCCCTTCCGTCAACCGCCTTGCAGGACGGGCCACACGGCCTCTTCGCGGCGCTCCGGGCCGGGGCCCTGCACACCCCGGAGCAGCTGCGTGAGGTCTACGAGCAGCCCGGCGAACGTGCGCGCCAGAAACAGGTGGACCGGCTGCACGAGGTGGCGCGGCAGTTGATCGCCTGCTCGTCGATGGTCTTCGTGGCCAGTTCCGACGCCGAGGGCCGCTGCGACGTCTCGCCCCGCGGCGGGCCGGCCGGACTCGTCTCGGTGCTCGACGAGTACACGCTGGCCATACCGGACGCCACCGGCAACAAGCGCTTGGACACACTGCACAACATCCTGGAGAACGGCCGGGTCGGGCTGCTCTTCGTCGTCCCCGGGCGGGACACCACCCTGCGGGTCAACGGGCGGGCCTGCGTGTCCACCGACCCGGAGCTGCTGCGGCAGCTGACGGCCGTCGGCAAGCCGCCGCGCAGCGCGATCGTGGTGGGCGTCGAGGAGGTGTACGCGCACTGCCCGAAGTCGTTCCTGCGCGGCTCGGCGTGGAAGCCCGGGAACTGGCTCGCCAAGGACGCCCAGCCGAGCTCGGCGGAGGTCACGCTCTCGCACCTGCGGGACGACGCGCTGACCATCGAGATGATCGAGCAGGACGAGCGGGACGCGCTGCTGTACCGGTACGAGTAGGGGCTCTCGTCCCGGTTGCGTCCTGCTGCGTCCTGCTGCGTCCGCCTGCACGGTGAAGGTGTCGGTGCCCCGGGCGGCGGCTCTCACGGGCGGTTGGACTACGCCTTCTGCCCCGTGCGGCGCTGGACGAGCAGGCGTCAGGGCGCGGGCGGGGCGCGGGAGTACGTCCGGCCGAGCGCAGCGGGGCGTACTCCTGCGGGCGCAGGGGGAGGCGGTGGAGATCACCATGAGGGCTGACGAATTCACAGATGGGCAAGCCTAGGCTCACAGCCATGAACGAACTCGCCTGCCTCGTCCAGCGGACCGCCGACCGGCTCGCGGGCCGGCACGTCGGTGTGGTGGTCGCCGGGCTGGCCGGCGACGCCGTGGAGATCCACGGTGCCGGGCGCACCGGTCCGGTCGGCGGCCCGCCCGGACCGCGCACGCTGTTCGAAATCGGTTCCGTCACCAAGGTGTTCACCTCGCTCGCACTCGCCCGGCTGGTGCTCGACGGCTCCACCGGGTTGGAGGAGCCGGTCGCCGCGCTGCTCCCCGGCGGTGCCGTGCTCCCCGTCCGGGACGGGCGGGAGATCACCCTGAAGGATCTCGCCACGCACACCTCGGGGCTCCCCCGGCTGCCCCGGGGCGTCCTGACCGCCAGCCTGTTCACCTCGCGCCGGTCCGACCCGTACGCCCACTGCACGGCGGAGCACGTCCTCGCCGGGCTCGCCCGGACGAAGCTGCGATCGACGCCCGGACGCAGCTTCCGCTACTCCAACCTCGGCGCCGGGCTGCTCGGTCTCGCGCTCGCCGGGCGGGCCGGGGTCGACTACGAGGAGTTGGTGCGGCGCGAGGTCTGCGGGCCGCTCAGGCTCGCGGACACCGTGGTGACGCCGGGCGAGGAGCAGTCCGACCGGCTCGCCCGGGGGCACTCGACGGGCGCGCGGGCGGTGCCGCACTGGAACCTCGCCGGTCTGGGAGGCATGGGGGCGCTCCGCTCGACCGCCGCCGACCTCGCGACACTCGTGCGGGCCCAGCTGGCCGCCGGCCGCGAGCCGGACGGGCCGCTGGCGCCCGCGATCTCGCTCACCAGGGAGGTACGGCACCGGGTCAACCCGTTCGCCTGGATACACCTGGGGTGGCTCGCCCACCGCCTGCACACCCAGCAGGGCGGCCACCTGCAGATCTGGCACAACGGCGGTACGGGCGGGTTCCGGTCCTTCGTGGCCTTCGATCCGGAGAAGCAGGTGGGGGTGGTGGTCCTGGTCAACAGCGGGCGGTCGGTCGATTCGGCGGGGACGGCGCTGCTGCGCAGGCTGCAGAACGAGTTCGCGGCGTCGGCGTAGAGCCGGGGAACCGGCGAGTGAGCAGGAGTGCGAGCCGGAGAGGTGGTGCTGAGATCGAGGAGGTGCGACAAGGAAGGAGGTAGCCCCTGGACCTACGTCCAACGTCGGCCGCCCGGCCTCGGACGAGCAGAGCGAGCAGGGCGATCGGAGCGTCCCTCAGACCGCGGTGGCGGCCCTTCTGCTCGCCCTGCCGCTGTCCGTCGTCGCCGCACCCGCACTGGCCGCTTCCCCGGCCCCTCCCACCGCATTCGTGCTCGGCCTTCCGCTGCCTCCCGGCAGCACGATGACGGCCACGCGCGGGATCGAGCTCGCCCGCGAGCACGTCGCCGCCTTCTTCGACCTGCACCTGAAGGGCATCGACCAGCCGGTCCTGGACGGTCCGACGGCGGAGAACCCGGAGATCAGTTTCCACCCGTAGGCGTCGACCGCGAGTGGCGCGGGGCCGTCGGCATGCTGCCGGCGGCCCCGTCGGCGTTCCCGCCGCCGGGCGGGTCAGGCGGCCGAGGCGAGCGGTTCCAGCAGCCGGTGGGGGCGGGCCAGTGCGAGCGAGACCGGGTCCGTGCGCGGGGCGCCTTCGCGGCCCGGGTTGGGCCGGATCACGACCTCGGTGGGCGGGACGACCCGGCCTCCGCAGTGCGGGCACGCGCCCGCGATGTCGAGGTCGGTGCCGCAGGCGGCGTGCGCGAAGAGGTGGCGCGGGCCGTCCGGGGTGGCGTGCCGGCCGCCCCAGCGGCTCAACAGGTAGAGCGGCGCCCACAGTTCGAGCCCGGCCTCGGTGAGCAGGTAGCCGTGGCGCAGCGGCGCTTGCTGGTACGGCTCCTTGCGCAGGACACCGGCGGCGACGAGCGCGCCCAGCCGGGAGGTGAGGACGGCCCGCGGGATGCCGAGGTGGGTGAGGAAGTCGTTGAAGCGCTGCACGCCGTAGAAGGCGTCGCGCACGATCAGGAGGCTCCAGCGTTCGCCGACCACCTCCAGGGCGCGGGCGAGTGCGCAGTCCTGCAGTTCGTAGTCGGTTCCGAGCGCCATGGCGGTCAGCGTAGTCCAGTCGCAGGGTGGGTTCAATCAACAGACTCTTGATGGTAGCGTGCCACCCGGATAACAGGTTCATTCATCAGACTCACTGCCGCTCCCCGGAGGGAACACCCATGTCCGCCGCACCAACCGGCGCCGCGCCCGTCCGGCCCGGCGCCACCCTGTTCACCACCGCGGTCGCGACCGCACTGGTCACGGTCGCCTACACCGCCCCCACCGCCTCGCTCGCCGCCACCGCCGAGGCCGCCCACCTCGGGGCCACCGGGCGCACCTGGATCCTCACCGGCACCCTGGTCGGCATCTCGGCGCTGCTGCTCACCGCCGGCAGCGCGGCCGACGACCACGGGCGCAAGCGCGTGTTCACCTTCGGCGTGCTGCTCTTCGCCGCCTCCGAGGCGCTCGCCGCCCTCGCCCCCGGCGGCGCCGCCTACCTCACCGCCCGGGTGCTGCTCGGCGCCGGTTCGGCGGCGATCCTGGCGCCCGCGCTCGGGCTGATCAGCCACGCCTTCCCGCCCGGACCTGCCCGTATCAGGGCGCTCGGCGTGTGGGGCGCGGCGGTCGGCCTGGGCATCGCGATCGGCCCGGTCTACGGTGCGCTGGTCGGGCAGTGGGCCGGGTGGCGGGCGGTCGGCGGCGGGCTCGCCGTGGTGTCCGCGGCGCTCGCGGCGCTCGCGGCGGCCGTCCTCACCGAGTCCCGCGCGGACCGTCCGCGCCCGCTCGACCCGTACGGCGTCCTGACGCTCGCCGCCGGGACGACCCTCCTGATCGCCGGGCTGGCCGAGGGCCGCAGTGGCTGGGGCCGACCCCCTGTGCTGGTGCTGCTGGCGCTCGGGGTGCTGCTGCTCGCGCTGTTCGCGGTGGTGGAGGTGAAGGTGCGGGAGCCGATGCTGGACCTCTCGCTGTTCCGCAGCCCCGGCTTCATCGCGGCCACCGGCGGGGCGATGTTCACCGGGCTGTCGATGGTCGGCTTCATGAGCTACCTGCCCACCCTGCTCCAGGGCGTCCTCGGCCTGTCCGGGCCGGCGGTCGGCGGCGTGCTGGCCATCTGGTCGGGTCTCTCGGTGGTCTCCGCGCTCCAGGCCCGGCGGCTGGCGGCACACCTGTCGGCGACCGCGCAGGTCGCGCTCGGGCTGCTGATCTGCGGGGTCGGCGAGGCCGGCCTGTACGGGCTGGGGCCGGACTCCACGTGGGTGCGGCCGGCACCGGGGCTCGTGGTCGCGGGCATCGGCAGCGGCGTGCTGAACGCCGCGCTGGCCCGGCTGGCGGTGAGCAGCGTGCCGGCGCACCGGGCGGCGATGGGGTCCGGCGCCAACAACACGTCCCGGTACCTGGGTTCGGCGCTCGGCGTCGCGGTCACCGTCGCCGTGGCGGCCTCCGCCCACCCGAGCGGCCCCGGCCACGAGGCGGCGGCCCGCGCCCTGGCGGCGGGCACCGACCGGGCCGTCCTGGTCGCGGCCGGCCTGTGCTTCGCGGGCGCGCTGCTGGCCATGGCCACCCGCACCGCCGAGTCCCGCGCGAGCGGGACGGCGGAGGCGTCGGCAGCACCCGCACGAGAGCGGGTCACGGCAGGGTGAGGGGTGCACGGGACGTCGGCCCGCCCGACTTTCCCGCGCTCGGGCCTGCCGGGCCGGAGCAGGAAGTCGGTCACGCCGACTTCTCGTGCCCGTCGACACGGTGAGCGGTGCGCGGGGGCTGCGTGCGAAGATAGCAGGGCTGGTGGAAGCGATCTCCGGACGGTTCTCTGGCCATGGTGAACGAGAACGAGCCGCGCCAGGGGGAGCCGCGGCAGGACGCCCTGCTGATGGTGCCGATCGCAACCGCGCTGATCGAGGCCGACGGGCGGATCCTGCACTGGAGCCGCGACGCGGAGGCACTGCTCGGTTACACCGCCGCCGAGGCCGTCGGCGCCAAGGCCGCCCAGTTGCTGACCTCCGAGGAGGAGCGGCCCGAGGTCCTGGAGCTGTTCCGGCAGATCCTGGACGGGCGGCCGTGGTCCGGCGTGTTCCCGGTCCGGCACCGGGACGGACACCACGTGAACCTGGAGTTCCGCACCCACCCCATCGACGGCCCCGGCGAGCGCCCGCTGGTGCTGGCCATCGCCGCCGACGTGACGACGCTGCGCCGGATCGAGGCGGACCTGGCCGTCCTCGACGGCTTCTTCACGCAGTCCCCGATCGGCATGGGCGTCTTCGACGCCGACCTGCGGTTCGTCCGCCTCAACGAGGCGCTGGCCCGGGTCACCGGCCTGTCCGTCCAGGCGCACGTGGGCCACCGGCTCACCGAGCTGCTGCCCGGCATCGACGGCGCCGACACGGAGGCGGTGATGCGCCGGGTGCTGGAGACGGGCACCCCGGTCGTGGACACCCGCTCACACGGCCGCCCCCCGGGCGATCCGCGGCACGACCACGCCTGGTCCGCCTCGTACTTCCGGCTGGAGGAGCCGGGCGGGCGGGTGCTCGGGGTCAGCTCGACCGTCATCGACATCACCGAGCGGTTCCGCGCCGACGCCCGCGCCGCCCGGGCGCAGGAGCGCCTCGCCCTGCTCGTCGACGCGACGGCCTCCATCGGCACCACGCTCGACCTGCGGCAGACCGCCCGCGAGCTGGCCGACGCCATGGTCCCCAGGGTGGCCGACATGAGCGGCGTGTTCGCCCTGGAGGCGCTGGTCGCCGGGCGCAACGTCGAACCGCCCGACCCGCGCACGCCGCTGCTGGTGCGCCGCCTGGCCCTCGCCTCCACCGACCCGCTGTACCCGGCGGAGTCCCTGCCCGTCAACGCCGTGTACGAGCTGCCGCCCGACTCCCCGTACGCGCGGGCCCTCGCCACCGGGCGGACGGTCGTCGTGCCGTCCTGGGAGCTGCCCCTGCTCGGAACGGGCATCACCGAGAGCCGCCGCCAGGCCTTCCTCGGCGACCGGCCCCGGTCGGTGCGGATCACCCCGCTGGTGGCGCGCGGCACGACGCTCGGCATGATCGTGTACTCGCGGCGCGGCGCCCGGGAGGCCTTCGCCGCCGCGGACATCACCCTCGGCGACGAGCTCGCCTCCCGCGCCGCCGTCGCGATCGACAACGCCCGGCTGTACCTGCGCCAGCACCAGACCGTCCTCGCCCGCCAGCAGGCGCTGCGCGAGGCGAAGGCCGCGCAGGAGCGGCTCGCGCTGGTCAACGCGGCCTCCACCTGGATCGGCACCACGCTCGAAATCGACCGCACCGCGCAGGAGTTGGCCGAAGTCGCGACTCCCAGGCTGGCCGACACGGTGGTCGTCGAGGTGCTGGACGACCTCGTCCGCGGCGAGCGCGAGGCCCGCGCCTCGGCGGACGGCTCCGCGCTCCTGCGACGGATGGCCTTCCACTCCGTGCACGGCTCCACCCTGCGCCCGATCGACCGGACCGGCGACGTCCAGCGCTTCCGGCCCGGCTCGCCGTACGCGTGGTGCCTGGCCAACCGCAGGCCCGTGCTGGTGCCGCGGATGGACGCGGAGGGGATGGCCTGGTTCGCCGACGACCCGGTGCGCACGGCCGCGGCGCGCGAGCAGAACGTCCACTCGTTCATGGTCGTCCCGCTGATCGCGCGCGGCACTCCGGTCGGCGTCGCGGGCTTCTACCGCACCCTCGCCGACCGCCCCTACGAGGACGAAGACCTCGCACTGGCCGGGGAGTTGGCGGTGCGGGCGGCCGTGTCCATCGACAACGCGCTGCTGTTCACCCGCGAACGCGACGCGGCCGCCGCCCGGCAGCGCGCCCTGGACGAGGCGTGGGCCGCACAGCAGCGGCTGTCGCTGCTCAACGAGGCCAGCGCCCGGATCGGCACCACGCTCGATCTGCACCGCACCGCACGGGAGTTGCTGGAGGTCGTGATCCCGCGCTTCGCCGACTTCGTCACCGTCGACCTGCGCGACGCCGTGCTCGGCGGCGAGGAGCCCGGGCCCGTCCCCTCCGACGGCTCGGTGCTGATGCGGGCGGTCGCGATCGGCGAGACCGCCCTCTCCGGCACCATGACCGGCGCCGCCGACTCCGTCGGCGAGACCTCGCAGTCCGCCGAGGTGTACGCCGAGAGCCTGCGCACCGGGCGCTCGATCCTCGTCTCCGAGGTCACCGAGGCCGACGTGCGCAGGATCGCCGCCTCGCCCGACCGGATCGAGCCCGGGCTGGCAGCGGGGGTGCACTCGTACCTGATGGTGCCGCTCGTGGCGCGCGGGCTCGTGCTCGGCGGTGCCGAGTTCATCCGCACCAACAACCCGGTGCCGTTCGGGCCGGCCGACCAGTCCCTCGCCGAGGAGCTGGCCGCGCGCACCGCCCTCGCGATCGACAACGGACGGCTCTACCGGCGCGAGCGGGACACCGCGCTCACCCTCCAACGCAGCCTGCTGCCCCAGGAGATCCACCGCACGCTCGGCCTCGACATCGCCTACCGCTACCTGCCCAGCAGCGTCGTCAGCGAGGTGGGCGGCGACTGGTTCGACGTCGTGCCGCTGCCGTCCGGGCGGGTCGCGCTGATCGTCGGCGACGTCATGGGACACGGCATCCGGGCCGCCGCCACCATGGGCCAACTGCGCACCGTGGCCCGCACGTTGATCACACTCGACATCGACCCGGCGCGCGTCCTGCACCGACTGGACGAGGCCACCAGCGCACTCGGCGAAGGGCAGTTCGCCACCTGCGTGTGCGTCATCTACGACCCCGTCGACCGTCGCTGCAACGCCGCCTGCGCCGGGCACCTGCCACCGGTCGTGGCGGACCCCGCCGGGCGAGCCCGGACGGTCGAGCTGCCGCCCGGCGCACCCCTCGGCGTCGGCGGAGTCCCGTTCGAGAGCGTCGAGTTCAGCCTCCCCGAGGAGGCCATCCTCGCGCTCTACACCGACGGACTCGTCGAGCGCCGCGGCCGCGACCTCGACGAGGGCCTGCGGCTGCTCTGCCGCACGATCGCCGACCGGCACCGCTCGCTGGAGCAGACCTGCGACGCCGTCCTCGCCGAACTCACCGGCCGCACCCCCGAGGACGACATCGCCGTCATCATGGCCCAGGTCCGCCCGGTCGGCTCCGACCGGATCGCGACCCTGCCGCTCACCGGTGACCACGCGATGGTCGCGCACTCCCGTCATTTCACCCGCAGGACGCTCACCGACTGGGGGCTCGGCGCGCTCGCCGACTGGGCCGAACTGCTCGCCAGCGAACTCATCACCAACGCCCTCGTCCACGCCGGATCCCCCACCCAACTGCGGCTGTTCTGCAACCGGATGCTCACCGTCGAGGTGGCCGATCGGGAGAGCGAGGCCCCGCGCATGCGGCGCGCCCTGGCCGAGGACGAGGGCGGGCGCGGCATGCACCTCGTCAACGAGCTCGCCCACCGGTGGGGCAGCCGGCTGACCAGGGACGGCAAGGTGGTCTGGTTCGAGCTGGAGCTGCCGCCCGGGACCGCGAGCGCGCGCTGAGCGGGCCTTCGGCCGGCCCCGAGCCGACGCCGAGCCAGCCCTGAGCCGGCCCTGAGCCAGCTCTGATCTGGCACGACAACGGCCGGTTGTCGGCATCCCGTTGCGGTTGTTGGCCCGGGGCGGCGGCCGCGCGGTTGTCTGGTGGCACGGCGGGACAGCCCCGACCGGAGGAAGCCAGAGGAGCCACCGTGAACCAGCAGCTCGACGCCCGTACCGTCGTCACCGCCTACGTCACCGCCATCGCCGAGGGCGACCTCGACACCGCGACCGCCTGCTTCGCCGACGACGCCACCTGGGAGTACCCGGGCAACCTGCCGCTGTCGCGGGTCTGGCGCGGCAAGGACGCCATCCTCGGCGACTTCCTCGGCGGGGTGCGCACCCTGTTCGCCCCCGACACCCCGCTGGAGGTGACGCTCACCCAGGTCCTCGCGGACGGCCCGAAGGCCGTCGCCGAGTGGACCGCCAAGGGGACGGCCGCGAACGGCGGCGCGTACGAGAACCACTGCGCGGCCGTGTTCACCGTCGAGAACGGGCTGATCACCGCCGTCCGGGAGTACCTCGACACCGACCACGTCGCGCGGACGCTGTTCGCCTGAACGCACGTCGATCGCCCTCCCTGCCCGTGGTGCGCGGCTCGACCGCCGTCCTCGCCCCGCGCACACCGCGCACACCGCGCACAGCGCCGAGGTGCGTGAGAACGGTCATCGCCCACCCCGGACCGTCGTGCGGTCCGCCGCGACTTCTGCCGTGGCTCGCGCCGCGAGGTCCTCCGCCCGGTACCGGCCGGAGGGGACGCGGTCGCGGAGCAGGGCGAACAGGACGGAAGCGACCTCCTCGGGCAGCGGCTCGCCGGAGATGTCCTCGCCGGGGCTCGCCTGCTGGAGCATTCGGGTCCGCATGCTGCCCGGGTCGACCGCCCAGACCCTCAACTCCTGCTCCTCGCGGGCGAGTACGGCGGTGGCGAGGTCGAGCGCGGCCTTGCTCGCGCCGTAGCCGCCCCAGCCGACGTACGGCACGACGGCCGCCTCCGAGCTGATGTTGAGCACCGCGCCGGCATGGGCGCGCAGCTGCGGCAGGACGAGCTGGGTGAGCGCGATCGGGGCGAGGGCGTTGACCTCGAAGGTCTCCAGGAGCGCGGGCAGCGGGGCGTCCGCGAGCCGGGGCAGTGGTTCGGCGGTGGCGTCGTCGGTGCCGTTGAGGGTGCCGGCGTTGTTGACCAGGAGGCTCGCGCCGCCGAGCCCGGCGGACGCCAGGGCGAGGCGGGCGCGGTGGTCGTCGTCCACGATCGAGCCGGGCAGCGCGACGACCTTGGTGACGGCGCCCAGCCGCGCCTCGGCAGTGGCGAGTCCGGCGGCGCCGCGGGCGGTGATCACCAGCTGCCACCCGTCGGCGGCGAGGGCCTCGGCGAGGGCCAGCCCGAGGCCGTGGGAGGCCCCGGTGACGACGGCGACGGGGGCCGTGGGGGCGATGGGCTGTACTGCGTTCATGCCCCCCACGATCGCGCTGCGGGGTCGGGCAGCGGATCGGCCACCGGGCCGGGGGCGCCGTCGTTCGTTGGACCTAGGACGGACGCGCCGAGAACCCAGCCCTCCGGGTCACTCCCTCCGGCAACGCCGTACCGTCGACGCAGCCTTTCGGCTGATGGGACTGCTGCTCCATACAGGTGGGGACAGCCGCAGAGAGGGACGCTCCGGCTCCGACCGATGGAATCCGGGCAGCACCCCGGAGGGAACGGCGCGCCCATCCAGGTGAAGGAAGGCAAACCGAGCGCTCCGCCCGCCACCGGCACTGATCAGCACGGATGAATTACCGGCGGTCCCGCACCTCCACCGGTGTGTGCGGGCGACCGATCGGGTACCGCTGCTCCGTCCGTTCCGTCCGCCTTCCAATCCAGCCCGCACAGCCCAGACCTGGAGGTCCGCATGTCCACCGACTCCAGCGCCCGGAACTGCCCGTTCGACTTCGCCGAGGCCCTCGACTTCGACCCGACGCTCCGGCAGCTCATGAACGAGGCACCGGTCAGCCGCATCCGCCTTCCCTACGGCAAGGAGGAGGCGTGGCTCGTCACGGGGTACGACGACGTGCGCACGGTGACCACTGACCGGCGTTTCAGCCGCCACGCCATCGTCGGCCGGGACTTCCCGCGCATGACTCCCGAGCCGATCGTCCAGGCCGAGGCGATCAACGTCATGGACCCGCCCGCCAGCGCCCGCCTGCGCAGCCTGGTGTCCAAGGGCTTCACACCCGACCACATCGAGCGGATGAGGGACCGTACCCAGCTCGTGGTGAACGAGCTGCTGGACCGCATGCAGGACCAGGGTCCCCCGGCCGACCTCATGGAGCACCTGGCCCACCCGCTCCCGTTGATCACGATCTGCGAGGTTCTGGAGATCCCCGAGGCCGACAGCGCGCAACTGCGCGCCAACGCCCGGACGATGATGAACGTGGGCCTGGACAACAAGCCGGACGCGGTACGGGCCAAGGCCGACCTGCGGGCGTACTTCGCCGAGCTGACGGCCGAGCGGCGCAGGAACCCCGGCGACGACCTGATCAGCGCGCTGGCCACGGCCCGCGACGGCGACGAGGTCCTCGACGAGAAGGAACTCACCGTGATGGCCATGGTCCTGCTGATCACCGGCCAGGACACCACGACGTACGAGCTCGGCAACCTCTCGTACGCCATCCTCACCCGTCCCGACGTGCGCGCCGCACTGCGCGAGCGGCCCGAGACGCTCACCCAGGTGATCCACGAGCTGCTGCGCTTCATCCCCTTCCGCAAGGGCGTCGGCATCCCCCGGGTGGCCCTCGAGGACGTGGAGCTGAGCGGGGTGACGATCCGGGCGGGGGACATCGTGCACGTCTCCTACCTGACCGCCAACCGGGACGGCCGCAAGTTCGACCGGCCCGACGAGCTGGACCTGGAGCGGACCAGCCCCTCCCACATGACCTTCGGCTGGGGTGCGCACCACTGCCTCGGCGCACCGCTCGCCATCACCGAACTCGAAGTCGCCCTCGGAACACTGCTGGAGCGCTTCCCCAGGATCGCGCTGGCGAAGCCTGCCGCGGAAGTGGCGTGGAACACCACGTCGATCTGGCGCTACCCGCTCGCGCTGCCGGTCACCTGGTGACGGCGGCTGCGGACGGTTGACCCGGCGGCATCGCCGCGCACGTCGGCCCGCACACCTCGGAGTGTGCGGGCCGACGTGCGTGATGGACACACCTTTCGTAGATTGGGCTGACGCGGCCCGAACCAACTCACGGACGGCACGACCGCCCGCACGGCGAGTATCCGATCCTCGCTCTGGCGGATCGTCCGTCACTGTGTTGGGTCCCGCCCGGTGACTCCCGCCGTCGAGCCGTCTCCACGCGTTGGGCTCGCAGCGGCTGCCGTCGAGAGGTGAATCCCCGCCCCGCCAGGGTCGCACCGGGAACACCGCCCGGTCAGGAGGAAGTCCCATGGCAGTTCTGTGCAAACCGGCGATAGCCGTACCCGAGCACGTCATCACCAACGAGGAAACCCTCGAACTGGCGCGCAGGCTCCACCACGACCATCCGCAACTCGAACTGGCGTTACGTCTGATCAAGAACACCGGAGTGCAGACGCGGCATCTGGTCCAGCCCATCGACGTGGTGCTGAAGCACCCGGGGCTGGACGCCCGGAGCGCCATCTTCGAGTCGGAGTCCAAGGCCCGTGTCCCGGCGGTGGTCATCAGGGCCCTCGAACAGGCCCAAGTGGAGCCGTCCCAGATCGACTTGATCGTCTATGTGTCGTGCACCGGTTTCATGATGCCGTCGCTCACCGCATGGCTGATCAACAAACTGGGCTTCCGGCCGGAGACCCGGCAGCTGCCGATCGCCCAACTGGGCTGTGCGGCCGGCGGCGCGGCGGTGAACCGGGCCCATGACTTCTGCTGCGCCTACCCGGGCGCCAGTGTGCTGATCGTGGCCTGCGAGTTCTGCTCGCTGTGCTACCAGCCCACCGACCTGGGCGTGGGCTCGCTCCTGTCCAACGGCCTGTTCGGCGACGGGATCGCCGCCGCCGTGGTCCGGGGCGAGGGCGGGACCGGGATCCGGTTGGAGCGCAACGGCTCGTACCTCATCCCGCACACCGAGGACTGGATCTCCTACGCGGTCCGCTCCACCGGATTCCACTTCCAGCTGGACAAACGGGTGCCAGGGACGATGGAGCCGCTCAGCCCGGCCCTGCGTGCGGTGGCGGAGCAGCACCAGTGGGACGTGGGCGCGCTGGACTTCTACATCGTCCACGCCGGCGGTCCACGGATCCTGGACGACCTGAGCCGCTTCCTGGAGGTGCCGCCCGAGGCGTTCCGCTTCAGCCGGGCCACCCTCACCCAGTACGGCAACATCGCCAGTGCGGTCGTGCTCGACGCCCTGGCCCGGATGTTCGACGAGAAGTCGGCCCTCAACGGCCACCAGGGACTGCTGGCCGGGTTCGGCCCGGGTATCACCGCCGAGATGTCCCTGGGCACCTGGGCGTCGTCCGGTTCCTGACCGGGAAGTCGAGCCGCTCCCCCATCCGATCGTTCGTCCGGCCGCCGGCACACCCCTGTCGGCCGATCCGGGCGGGAGCCGTCACCCGCACGCCGCCGTGGCCACGACGCGGGGACCGGCACCCCTACTTCCCCGGGCTCTGGAGGTGCCTGTGAAAACCGAAGACGCAACCCCCGGGAACCCTGTTCCCCCCGCTGTACCGCGACGGCCACTGCTGGCGGCGGCCGGGCTGATACCGATGCTGGTCGGCCTGGCGGGGGATGCGGCCACGGGGCCGGCCGCAGCCCATGATTCCGGCACCATGGGGCCGGCCCCCATCCCGGTGACCACCAGCGCGGCGGAGTGGGGCGACATCACGCACACCCTCGGCCGACCGGGCAACCTCATCCGCAGCACCTACCACCACACGCCCTTCCCGCGGCACGACCTGCGCGTGGTCAGCCGCGGCGTCGACATCACCCCCGGACTCGCGCTGGGCTCGCACGCCTCCTTCGCCCGGTACGACGACGGCAGCACCCTGATGATGGGCGATCTGGTGGTGACCGGAGACGAGCTGCCGGCGTTCACCGACGCCCTTCAGGCGCAGGGGATCGCCCTGACCGCCATCCACAAACACCTGCCGGCGCAGTCGCCGGACGTCTGGTGGACCCATGTGTGCGCACACGGCCACGACCCCATGGCACTGGCCCAGGGGCTGCGGACCGCGCTCGACCGCACCGGCACTCCACCACCACGCCCGCCCAAAGCGCCCCAGCCCCTCGATCTGGACACCGCCGGCATCGACGCCGCGCTGGGGGCCACGGGCACGAGCGGCGAAGACGTCCATGCGTGCGTCTTCGTCCGCCGCGAGACCCTCGTCGACGAGGGGCACGTCCTGCCACCCGGCCTGGGCGCGACCTCGGCCTTCAACTTCCAGCCGCTCGGCGGGGGACGGGCCGCGCTCAGCGGCGACCTCGCCATGGTCGCCACCGAGGTCCAGGAGGTGCTCGCGCTGTTACGGCAGGGCGGCATCGAACTCGTCGAACTCCACAACCACGGCCTGACGGACGAGCCGCGCCTCTTCTTCACCCACATCTGGGCCCAGGGCGATGCCGTGGACCTGGCCAGATCGGTCCGCCGCGCGGTCGCCGCCACCAATGTCGTGCCGGCCACCACCTGACCGACCGGTGGCGACACCCGGCCCTCCCCCGTCGTGCCCGACGAGTGTCGGGCCCGACGGGCGCGGCCGGACGCCCGGAGCGCGCACCGGGTGCTCGCCCCTGCACGAAGTGGCCGCCGAACGTCCCGGGAACGCGAGTTGCCCCGGGGATGCCGGGGTCCCGGGCAGATGCGGTCGCGATGCAGAGCGCGCGAAGCCCGCTGATACTGAGCCAGCGGGCGGTTACCAAGCGCGGCGCGAGCCGCACGGTCAGCCACCGCCAGGGCCCGCGCGCCGTCGTGTGCGCGGCAGCCACGGGGCGGAGCGGCCGGCGACCACGGCCGGCTACCACCTACCCGGCGACATACCGACCGCCGGGTCCCGGACAGAAAGACCGAGGATGCTGAACCGACGAGACCTCCTCAGGGCCGCCACCATAGGCGGTCCCGCGGCCCTCCTCCCATGGGGCCACGCATCGGGCCGGGCCTGGGCCGGGCCCGTCACACTGCCGGCGACGGCCAGGTCGGAGCCCGGGGGGCGGGCCGCCCGGATCGTCCCCTTCGCGCACGCCATGCGGCTGCCCCCGGTACTGAGTCCGGTGGAGCGGACGGATACCTCGGACCTGTACCGGCTGCGAATGGCCGAGACCCGGGTGGAGGTCGTCAAGGGGCTGCTGACCACCGTCCGGGCCTACGGCGACTGCTTCCCCGGTCCGACCATCCGGGCGGTCAAGGGCCGGGAGGTGGTGATCCAGCAGACCAACGACCTGAGCGTGAACACCTCCGTCCACCTGCACGGCGGCCAGGTGCAGTCGCGGTACGACGGCCTGCCGATGGATGTCATCGAGCCTGGCGGGACCCGCGAGTACCGCTATCTCAACGATCAGGTGGCCGCCTCGCTCTGGTACCACGACCACGCGCACCGGCTGGAGGCCGAGAACGTCTACCGCGGCCTGGCCGGCGCCTACCTGCTCAGCGACCCGCACGAGAGCAGCCTGCCGCTGCCGGGCGGCGAGTTCGACATCCCGCTGCTCATCCGGGACGCCCGGATCGAGACCGACGGCAGGCTGGTCTACACCGACCCGTACGAGTGCCCGCACATGCTGGTCAACGGCAAGGAGCGGCCCTTCTTCGAGGTGGCGGCGCGCAAGTACCGTCTGCGGGTCTTCAACGTCTCGCCCAACCGCCACATATCGCTGCGCTTCGCCGACGGCGAGCCGTTCACCCAGATAGCCTCCGACGGCGGACTGCTCGCCGAGCCGGTGAAGCGGGACGAGCTGACCCTGGCCGGCGCGGAACGCGCCGAGATCGTGGTCGACTTCGCCCGCTACCCGGTCGGCGAATCGGTGGTGCTGGAGAACACGGCCGCGCTGGAGACCGAGCGGCCCGAGGTGCTGCGCTTCGACATCACCCGGACGGCCGAGGACCACAGCCGGATACCGGACGTCCTGGCCACCCTGCCGCCGATCCCGCAGGCGACGGTGCACCGGGAGTTCTGGCTGACGACCTTCCCGGACACCAGGATCAACGGGCGCAAGTACGACCCGGACCGGACCGACGTGCGGACCACCCTCGGCACCAGCGAGATCTGGACGATCCACAACCACCCCACCCAACGGCCGGCCGGGGTCTTCCACGCCCCCCACTCGTTCCACACCCATCTGGTGCGGTTCCGGGTGCTCGACCGTGACGGGGAGCCGGTCGGCCCGGCCGAGGCCGGGCTGAAGGACACCGTCCCGATCTATCCGGGCCAGACCGTCCGGATCGCCATGACCTGGGGCGACTATCCGGGCCAGTACGTCTATCACTGCCACCACATGGTGCACTCCTCGCACGGCCAGATGGGCCGGATCGACGTGCTGCCCGCGGAATCGGAAGGCCCCGGCAAGGAGTCGGACGAGGCCTTCTCCGGCTCGTCCTCGTCCTCGGAGGCCTCCGGGTCCGGATCCAGCCGGTCCGGATCGTCGGCGTCCGGAACCGGTCGGCGGCGACGGCGGCGACGGCACCGTCGGCACCACCGCCACGGGCGCGCCGGCATCCGGGCCTGACACTGTCGGGAGTCCTGGCGTTCGACCACCTGTGATCACGGTCGTGAGCCAGTCTCGCGGGTATCCGGGGCCCGCGAGACTCCCGAGGAGTGCGGGGCCGTGGGCAGTGCTGGGTTCATGCCCCCCACGATCGCGCCACGGGGCCGGGCGGCGGATCGGCCACCGGGCCGGGGCCCGTCGTTCGCCGAACCTAGGACGCGCCGAGAGCCCAACCCTCAGGGTCGGCCCAGGCGGACAGGGTGCGGCGGCTCTCGAAACGGCGCTCGCGGCCGGTCAGCGGGTCGGTGAACTCGACGGCGGCGGCGAGGAGCTGGAGCGGGCGGCGGAAGTCGTCCGGGGCCGGTTCGGGCAGCACCACCGGGTAGACCGGGTCGCCGAGGATCGGCACGCCGAGCCCGCTCATGTGCAGGCGCAGCTGGTGGGTGCGCCCGCTGAGCGGGCGGAGCCGGTAGCGGGCGAGGCCGTCGCGGTGGTCGAGCAGGTCGATCCGGCTCTCGCTGTTCGGCGGGGCGTCGACCTCGCGGGCGGCGATCACCCCGCGTTCCTTGACGATGTGGCTGCGGACGGTGCGCGGCAGGCTCAGCGCCGGATCGTAGGGGGCGATCGCCTGGTACTCCTTGCGGACCAGCCGGTCGTGGAACAGGGTCTGGTAGGCGCCGCGGTCCTCCGGCCTGACCACGAACATGGCCAGGCCGGCGGTGAGCCGGTCGAGCCGGTGGGCAGGGCTGAGCGCGGGCAGGTCGAGGACGTGCCGCAGCCGGGAGAGGGCCGTCTCGGCGACGTGCCTGCCGCGCGGGGTGGTGGCCAGGAAGTGCGGCTTGTCGACGACGACCAGGTGCTCGTCCCGGTGCAGCACCTCCAGGTCGAACGGGACGCGGACCTCGTCCGGCAGGTCCCGGTAGAACCAGAGGTGCGCGCCCGGCCGGAACGGCGCGTCGGGCGCGACCGGACCGTCCTCGCCGACGATCTCCCTCCCGTGCAGCGCCGCGTCGATCCGCGCGGCCGCCACGGCCGGCAGCCTCTCGGCCAGGTAGGCCCGGACGGTCGGCCAGGGGCCCTCGGCCGGCAGCCGCAGGTGCACCGGGTCCACGCCGTTGCGCTGCGGGAGCGGGGAGGCCGGGCGGCGGTTCTTGCGTCTCATCTCGCGGACCAGCCTAGTCGGGTACGGCCGGCCGTCCTCGTCCGAGGTGCCGCCCGCCGGGGGCGCAGAGCAGAGTGGAAGGTAGGCCCGCTCAAGCCGCTCAGCCCTGGAGGACGCGTGACCGCCGACGACGGTCCGGACGGTGTGCCGCCGCTGCACCTGCCGCGACGCACCCGGCTGCTGCTGTGCGGCTCCCTCGCGCTGCTGGTCGGCGCCGTCGTGGCCGATCTGGTGACCGGCCCCGGCACGACGCTCTCCCCCGTCCTCGCGGTGGCGCCGGTGCTGGCCGGAGCGGGCACCCGGACGGCCCGGGTGCCGCTGATCGCCGGCGGGGTCGCCGTCCTCGCGGTCTGGCTGCTGGAGTCCACCAACACCGAGCTGCCGACCGAGGTGCACGTCACCGCGCTGATCACGGTGCTCGCCGCGACGCTGGCCAGCGCCGCCAACGTCGTCCTGGTGGCGGCCCGGGAACGGGAGCTGTTCCAGGTCCGGACGGTGGCCGAGGCGGCCCAGCGGGCCCTGCTGCGCCCGCCGCCGGAGCGGATCGGGCGGCTGCGCGTGGCCGTGCGGTACGTCGCGGCGGCGGCCGAGGCGCGGATCGGCGGGGATCTGTACGCCGTCGTCGAGACCGGATTCGGGGTGCGGATCCTGCTCGGCGACGTACAGGGGCACGGGCTTCCGGCGGTGGAGACGGCGGCGGACGTGCTGGGCGTGTTCCGGGAGGCCGCACGGACCGAGCCCGACCCCACCCGGCTCGCGGCGCGGCTGGACGCGGCGCTCACCGCCCGGCAGGAGGACGGACGGTTCGCCACCGCGCTGCTGCTGGACGTGCCACCGGACCGGGGACCGGTGACGATCGTGAACTGCGGCCATCCGCACCCGCTGCTGCGCCGCGCGGGCCGTGTGAGCGAGCTGGAGCCGCCGTTCCCGGCGCCGCCGCTGGGCCTGCTCGGGCTGACCGGCGACCACTACCCGGCGGGCCGCTTCGAGCCGGGGCCCGGTGACCTGCTGCTCCTGCACACCGACGGCGTGTCCGAGGCCCGGGACGCCGGGGGCCGGTTCTACCCGCTTGCGGAACGCCTGTCCGGCCTGTACGCGGGCAGCCCGGCAGACCTGTTGGACGCGCTGCTCGCGGACGTCGACGACTGGGTCGGCGCCGCCGGGCTGGCCGACGACGCCGCCCTGCTCGCGCTCCGCTGGGAGCCGTGAGCGACGGCTGCGGGCATCGATGTCAGTGCCGTGTGCAAGGCTCTGATCGCGGTCGACGGGGTGTCAGCCGCGGAGACGATCGTCGGCGGGAGAGGGCCATGGGGCACAGGGCGAGCGGGGCGTTCGAGCTGACCGCCTTCGAGCCGGTGGAGACGGAGGAGCGGGCGGGCGCGGCGTTCGGCCGGATCCGGATCGCCAAGACGTTCACGGGCGGTATCACCGGCACGAGCGAGGTGCGGATGACGTCCGTCGGGGACACCGCGGGTGCTCCGGCGTCGTACGTCGCGGTGGAGCACGTGACGGGCGAACTGGACGGGCGGAAGGGCTCGTTCGTGCTCCAGCACGCGGCGTGGGACACCACCGGCGTGACGATACGCGTCGTCCCGGGCACCGGCTCGGGCGAGTTGGCCGGGCTCACCGGGGAGTTCCACCTGACCGTCGGCGAGGACGGCTCGCACACCTACGTCCTGGAGTACGAGCTGGGCTGACGGCCGCGGTCCCCCGGTCGGCTGCGCGCCGCGCGCACCGGGCGGCCGTACGCGCTGCCACGATGATGCGATCAGTGCACGATCGACATCGGAGGGTGGCCCATGCCCGGTGCGGCGGACGGCACGGCGGTGGACGACGCAACGGTCGACGGTGTGGTCGCCCGGCTGCGGGCGCTCGGGGCGGGGCTGCCGCCGGAGGACGGGGTGGCGGTGTTCAACCGGGCCTACCTCACCGTCACGGAGGCCGTCCGGGAGCGGCTCGGCGGCCCGTACTTCGCCGATCCGGCGGCGGTGGCCGAGCTGGACGTGGTGTTCGCGGGGCGCTACCTGCTCGCGGTGGCGGCCGACGCCGCCGGGCAGGAGCCGCCCGCCTGCTGGCGGCCGCTGTTCGAGCTGCGCGCCCACACCGGGGTGCACCCGGTGCAGTTCGCACTGGCCGGGATGAACGCGCACATCCAGCACGACCTCCCGCTGGCCGTCCTCGACACGTGCGGACGGCTCGGCTGCGAGCCGGACGACGTCGAGGAGGACTACCACCGGGTCAACGGGGTGCTCGCCGAGGTGGAGGCCGCCGTCCGGGAGCAACTGCTGCCCGGGCCCGGGCTGCCGGAGCCGGCGGAGCCGCTCGCGCACCTGCTGGGTGCCTGGTCGGTGGACGCCGCCCGCGAGGCGGCCTGGTCGGCCGTGCGGGCCCTGTGGGAGCTGCGCCGGATGCCGTGCGCCGCGCACGCCTTCGCCACCGCGCTGGACGGCTCGGTCGGGCTGCTCGGCCGCGCGCTCCTGCTGCCGCTCGGGCTCCACCATGACGCGGGGGCGCGAACGGCCGCCGGCCGGCTCCCCGAAGCGAGGAACCGGCCGGCAGGCGCGATCGACGCGGGCGGTCGGGCCCGGCCGGATCAGGCCCAGCTGGAGTGCAGCGGCTTGCCCTCGGCGTAGCCGGCCGCGCTCTGGACGCCGACGATCGCCTTCTCGTGGAACTCCTCCAGCGTGCTGGCACCGGCGTAGGTGCAGGAGCTGCGCACGCCGGCCACGATCGAGTCGATCAGGTCCTCGACGCCCGGGCGGGCCGGGTCGAGGAACATCCGGGAGTGCGAGATGCCCTCCTCGAACAGCGCCTTGCGGGCCCGGTCGTAGGTGGAGTCCTGGGCGGTGCGGTTGCTCACGGCGCGGGCCGAGGCCATGCCGAAGCTCTCCTTGTACTGGCGGCCGTCGGCGGCGGTCTGCAGGTCGCCCGGGGACTCGTAGGTGCCGGCGAACCAGGAGCCGATCATCACGTTGGACGCGCCGGCGGCCAGCGCCATGGCGACGTCGCGCGGGTGGCGGACGCCGCCGTCGGCCCACACGTGCTTGCCGAGCCGGCGCGCCTCGGCGGCGCACTCCAGGACGGCGGAGAACTGCGGGCGGCCGACGCCGGTCATCATGCGGGTGGTGCACATGGCGCCCGGGCCGACACCGACCTTGAGGATGTCGGCGCCCGCCTCGACCAGGTCGCGGACACCGGCGGCGGAGACGACGTTGCCGGCCACGATCGGGACCTGCGGGTCCAGGCCGCGCACGGCGCGCAGCGCGCTGATCATGTTCTCCTGGTGGCCGTGCGCGGTGTCGACCACCAGCACGTCGGCGCCGGCGTCGAGGAGGGCCTTGGCCTTGCCGGCCACGTCGCCGTTGATGCCGACGGTGGCGGCGATCCGCAGCTTGCCGGCGGCGTCGACGGCCGGGGTGTACAGGGTGGCGCGCAGCGCGCCCTTGCGGGTGAGGATGCCGACGAGGCGGCCCTCGGCGTCGACGACCGGGGCGAGCTTGCGGTGCGCCCCGGAGAGCTTGTCGAACGCGGCGCGCGGGTCGACGTTCTCGTCGAGCACGAGCAGGTCGCGGGACATGATGTCGGCGAGGCTGGTGAAGCGGTCGACGCCCTGGCAGTCGGACTCGGCGACGACGCCGACCGGCTTGCCGTCCTCGACGACGACGAGGGCGCCGTGCGCGCGCTTGGGCAGCAGGGACAGGGCCTCGGCGACGGTGGCGCCGGGGGCGAGGGTGATCGGGGTGTCGAACACCAGGTGGCGCTGCTTGACCCAGGAGATGACCTCGGCGATGACCTCGGTGGGGATGTCCTGCGGGATGGCGACCAGGCCGCCGCGGCGGGCGACGGTCTCGGCCATCCGGCGGCCCGCGATGGCGGTCATGTTGGCGACGACCAGCGGGATGGTGGTGCCGGTGCCGTCGTTGGAGGAGAGGTCGACGCCCTGCCGGGAGCCCACGGCGGAACGGCTGGGGACCATGAAGACGTCGTCGTACGTCAGGTCGTACGAGGGCTTGAGGTCGTTCAGGAAGCGCATGAAGGGGGGCTCTCTGGCTGGGAGAAATTACACCTCGGGTGCGGTTGCGGCGATGCCGCCAGGGCGCACTCGGGCGCCCGGCACCCAACGTTCGATTCTCCGGGACGGTCGGGACAAAAGCCAGTTCGAGGACGATTGCTGGCACTGTGCACAAACCAAGATCAGTCCTCCGCGCGTAGACTTGGATGATCATCCAAAGGGTCGACTTTTCGCCCCGGCGGGGCCCGCTCCCGTAGCATTCACGCGGTAACGGCGAGGCGATACGGGAAGCGGCAGCAGGCATGACGGCGGGCACGGACATCACGCAGGACCAGGGTCGGGACGAGGGCGCCGAGGAGGAGATCGACTACGGTCCCGGCCTCGACCCCGAGCGCCTACGGCTCTGCCTGGAGGTGATCGCCGAGCTGGACGAGCTGCACGTCGACCACCCGGACGCGATCACCGTCCGCAGGGCCGTCGGCGGCATATTCCGCACGCTCAAGCAGCGCCGCCGCCAGGAGACCCGGGCCCGCAAGACCGCCAACGACCGCGCGGTCACCGCCCGCACCGCCACCGGCGCGCCCACCCGGATCGACGACGAGACGGCCGGTGCGTTCGGTCTCACCACCGTCACCACCACCGAGATCGCGGGCATCCTGGAGCGGCCCCGCTCCTGCTACACCTGCAAGAAGCGGTACGTCGAGGTCGACGCGTTCTACCACAACCTGTGCCAGCCCTGCGCGACGCTCAACCGGACCCGCCGGGACGCCCGCGCCGACCTCACCGGCAAGCGCGCGCTGCTCACCGGCGGCCGGGCCAAGATCGGCATGTACATCGCGCTGATGCTGCTGCGCGACGGCGCCCACACCACGATCACCACCCGCTTCCCGAACGACGCGATCCGCCGCTTCACGGCGATGCCGGACAGTGCCGAGTGGATCCACCGCCTCAAGGTCGTCGGGATCGACCTGCGCGACCCGGCCCAGGTCATGGCGCTCGCCGACGAGGTCGCCGCCGACGGCCCGCTGGACATCCTGATCAACAACGCCGCGCAGACCGTCCGCCGCCCGCCGGAGTCCTACCGCGAGCTGATCGCCGCCGAGTCCGCGCCGCTGCCGGCCGGCGAGCTGCCGCAGTCCACCACGATCGGCCGCTTCGGCAGCGGCAGCGTCGACCTGCCCGCGCTCCCCCACCAGGCGGGCGGCGAGCACCGGATGGCCGCCGAGGACGTCACCTCGCTCGCGCTCGTCACCGGCTCGGCGACGCCCGCCCGGATCGAGGCCGGCACCGCGATCGACGCCGGCGGCCTGGTGCCCGACCTCGCCGACACGAACAGCTGGGTGCAGACCGTCTCGGAGGTCGGCCCGGTGGAGCTGCTGGAGGTGCAGCTCTGCAACTCCACCGCGCCGTTCATCCTGATCAGCCGCCTGCGCCCGGCGATGGCCGCGTCCTCGTCCCGCCGCAAGTACGTGGTGAACGTGTCCGCGATGGAGGGCGTCTTCTCCCGCGGCTACAAGGGCGCCGGCCACCCGCACACCAACATGGCCAAGGCCGCGCTCAACATGCTGACCCGCACGAGCGCGCAGGAGATGTTCCAGAGCGACGGCATCCTGATGACCGCCGTCGACACCGGCTGGATCACCGACGAGCGCCCGCACCCGGACAAGATGCGTCTGGCCGACGAGGGCTTCCACGCCCCGCTCGACCTGGTCGACGGCGCGGCCCGGGTGTACGACCCGATCGTGCGCGGTGAGCAGGGCGAGGACCTGTACGGCTGCTTCCTCAAGGACTACGAGCGCGCCAACTGGTAAGCCCCCGAAGGAGACCGCGAGTTGACCTCCGCACCGACCGCGCCCACCACAACGGCCGCGCCGATGCTCGGCGCCGGCGTCATCGTGCCCACCGGGGACGGCCGGGTGCTGATCGGCCGCCGCACGACCGCCGGCGAGCCGCCCACCTGGAGCCTGCCGGGCGGGAAGGTGGACGGCCCCGGCGAGTCCTTCGAGCAGGCGGCGGCGCGCGAACTCGCCGAGGAGACCGGCATCGTGCTGCCGGCCGACGAGATGCGGGTGCTCGCCGTGCTGCTCGACCACGAGCTCGGTCGGCCCCGGCTGACCGCCGCCGTGCTCGCGCCGCCGAGCGTCGCCGAGGCGGTGGTCACCGAGCCGCACGCGTGCGGGGGCTGGGAGCGCTTTCCGGTGGACGCCCTGCCGGAGCCGATGTTCTACCCGTCCGCGCTCGTCCTCGGTGCGTGGCTGCCGGGCACGGACGTGGTGCACCGGCCGGGGACGCACGCGTACCGGATCGGTTGAAACGCCGGTGTCCCGGGGCTCCCCTGCTGCCCCGGGACACCTTTCGACAGAAGCCGGTTGACGGTCCGTCAGCCGTTGCGCGCGGCCTCGGGGCCGGTGATCCGCCGCAGCAGCGGCAGCGTCGAGGCGATGATGCCGAGCGAGGCGAGCAGGCCGAAGGCCGTCAGCCCGTAGTAGAGCGCGCCCGGCGACACCAGGTCGTACTCCATCTGCGACTTGAGGAACATGGCCGCCGCCGCGAAGCCCGTCCCGATCGCGATCGCGGCGACCAGCAGCAGCGGCATCGCGCTCTCCAGCCCGATCACCCGTTGCAGCAGCCGCAGCGGCGCCCCGGTCAGCCGCAGGATCGCGAACGGCCGCCTGCGGTCGGAGAGTCCGGCGACCACGCTCACCGCGAGGCTGCACCCGGCGATCGGCAGGGTGGTCAGCAGGACGACGTTCGCGAGCTGGCGCCAGCCCTGGAGCTGCTGCTGCGACATGGTGCCCCAGTCGGCGGCCATCCGGGCCTCGTACGTCGGGTAGGCCTTGGTGAAGAGGGTTCGCAGTTGCTCCATCGCCGCCGACGAGCCGTCGGTGGTCGTGTAGATCAGCCGCACCGGCAGCGCGGCGGCCTCCTGGGCGGAGACCGGGGCGGCCGGCCACTCCCGGGAACTCGCCTCCCGCAGGTCGACGAACTGCCAGAGCGGGACGAGGGCGACGGCCGCGCCCGGCGCGCAGTGACCGATCACCGGGACCTGCGCCAGCTCCGAGCAGAGCACCAGTGCGGGCGCGGGCATGGGGTCGGGCCCGTGGAACTCCCTGCCGAACCCGGCCGGGTTGTCGCGCGCCAGCGCCAGTCCGCGAAAGCCGGGCACGGCCCGGGCGGAAGCCAGGAGGCCATCGGGCACGGCACCCATCGGGTCCGAGCGGAACAGATCGAACGACGGGGCGTGGACGACGGACTTGCGCACCTCCGGATCCCCGCTCAGCGCGCCGCGGTTGGCGTTGATCGTGCCGATGATGCTCACCGTCGCGGTGACCACGAACAGCGCCAGCACCAGGCCCGCCACCGAGCGGAACCCGGCCTTCGGGTCGTCAGCGAGTCGGCGCACGGCGATGAGCGCCGCCGGACGGCTGGTCCGCCGGGCCACTCCCCGGGCGGCGACCATCGTCAGCCACGGACCGGCGATCACGAGACCGAGCATCACCAGCAGGAAGCCGGTCAGGTAGGCCGCCGACTGGCCGTTGGAGGTCGGCGGACGGTTGTCGACGAAGTAGCCGAGCTCACCGAGCCCCGCCAGCAGCGGGACCACCCGCCAGGCGCGCGGCGGCCGCGGCGTCACCCGGCGGGAGACGCCCAGCGGCGAGATCGTGACCCGCCGCAGCGCGAACCGCGCGGCGAGCGCCGCCGCGACCGGCACTCCCACCAGGGCACCGAGCACCTGCGGGGCGGTCAGGGTCAGGTCGGCGGTGAAGAACCGGCTCCCGGTGAACGGGACGGTGGCCACCAGCGGGCGCAGCGCGGCGTAGAGGCCGAAGCCGACGGCCGTGCCGGCCACCGACGCCACCGTGGACTCGACCGCCGAGATCACCGAGACCTGCCGCGGTGTCGCGCCCACCAGTCGCATCGCGGCGAAGCGCTGCTCACGGGTGGCGGCCGACAGCCGGGTCGCGGTGCCGATGAAGATCAGCACCGGGAAGATCAGCGCCCCGGCCACCACGGTGAGGATGAGCGTCATCGCGTCGCCGCGCACGCCGTGGCCGAAGCAGTCGTTGTCGCACTCGGCGGGCAGGGCGGTGGCGATCGTCGTGATCTGCCGGGCGCGCGGCCCGGCCCTGACCTCGTCGGCCGTGCGGCCGATGACCACCGACAGGCTGTCCGGGGAAGGCAGTGCGGCGTCGCCCAGGGTGCCGGCGAGCCGGCCGGGGAAGCGGTCACCCAGCTGGACTGCCGGGACGTCGCGCAGCAGCTTCTCCAGCGCGGGCGAGGCGTCGTACTCGCCGGGGGCCGGCAGCCTGGTCAGGCCCGGCGGGACGGGCGAGGTGGGCCCGGTCGGGGCGACCTCGACCTCGAAGACCTCCTTGCCGTCGTAGAAGTCGCCGTGCGCGTACCACCAGAGCGGGTCGACGGCGGCGGGCGCCTCGGTGCGACTCTTGGCGCCCGAATTCATCCACAGCTGGCGCTCGTTGGCCCGGCCGATCGCGTTGACGCTCGCGAACGTGGAGAGCAGCAGCCCGACGCCGATCGCGACGGCCGCCGCGATCATCGCCAGCCGGGCCAGCGCCTCCCGGCCGCCGCTGACGGCCAGGCGGAGCGAGAAGGCGATCACGGCGCCACCGGTCCCGCCGAGAGCACCCGGGCCTGGCCGTCGCGGACGATCGCCTCGCGGTCGGCGTAGGCGGCGACCCGGGGCTCGTGGGTGACCAGGACGACGGTCGTGCCCTGCTCGCGGGCCGAGGCGACCATCAGGTCCATCACCTGCTCGCCGGTCAGCGAGTCCAGGGCGCCGGTCGGCTCGTCCGCGAACAGGACCTGTGGACGGGCCACCAGGCCGCGGGCGAGGGCGACGCGCTGCGCCTGACCGCCCGACAGCTCGCCGGAGCGGCGCTTCTCCATGCCGTCCAGGCCGAGCCGGGCGAACCACGGCCGGGCGTCGGCCAGCGCGGCGGCGCGGCGCACGCCGTTCAGCAGCAGCGGCAGGGCGACGTTCTCCTCGGCCGTCAACTCCGGTACCAGCTGGCCGAACTGGAACACGAAGCCGAACCGGTCCCGGCGCAGGGCACTGCGCCGGGCCTCGGCCATGGTGTCGATCCGCTGCCCGTCGAAGTGCACCTCGCCCGAGTCGGGCACCAGGATGCCGGCCAGGCAGTGCAATAAGGTCGACTTGCCGGAGCCGCTCGGGCCCATGATGGCCAGCACCTCGCCGGCCTCGACCGACAGGCTGGCCCCGCGCAGGGCGGGGGTCTCGCCGAAGGCGAGGGCGAGGTCGCGGGCCTCGATCACGGCGGTCACGGGCGCACCTCCGCGGCCAGCGCGTCCAGGCGGGCGGCGGTGAGGTCGATCCAGCGCAGGTCCGCGTCCAGGTGGAACAGGCCGTGGTCGGCGAGCAGGGCGTCCACCAGGGCGCCGGTGCGGCGCAGTTCGGTGAGTTCGCGCATCCGGCGCAGGTGGGCGGCGCGCTGGGTGTCCAGGTACTCCTGGGCGTCGCGGCCGAGCATCAGGGCCAGCACGACCTTGGTGAACAGCGTGCTCTGCAGGTTGGGTTCGGGCGCGACGGGCTCCCTGAGCCAGGTCTCGAACTCCGTCACCCCCGCCTCGGTGATCACGTAGCGCTTGCGCTCGGGGCCGTCGCCGGGCTCCGCCTCGCCCGCGACCACCTTGCCGTCGCGGGCGAGGCGGCCGAGCGTGGCGTAGACCTGGCCGTACGGGAGGGGCTTGCCGCGGCCGAAGAGGGCGTCGTAGTCGCGCTTGAGGTCATAGCCGTGGCTCGGCTCCCGTTCCAGGAGCCCGAGCAGGGTCAAGGGAACACTCATGGGGAGGAGCATACCCCACGCGTATACTCCGAGTGTATATCTGGCGAGAATAAGGCTCTGACCTGGCAAGACGACAGGACTGCGCACACGGCAAGCAGGGGGCGGGCCCCACACCCGCCCCCTGCCGCACACCGCGGCCCGGGCGACCCCCACAGCAGACCGGGCCGGGCCGCGCCCAGGCACGGGAGGCGCGGCCGGGACCAAGCCTGCCCCACCCGCGTCGGCCTGCCGAGGGCCGAACGTCCCGGTTCGGCGGCCACCCGTCCCGGTCGCGCGAACCCGCACCGCTCTTGTGCGCGCGTGGCCGCCGGGTGGACATTGGGTGGCGGAACACGAGTCACCGTCGCACTCCCCCAACGCCTTTGAGGAGCCGTCATCGTGTCCAGCAGCCCTCGCCCGGCCCGGCCCGCGTCGTTCCCGCGACAGGCCGGGCGCCAACTGCGGCGGGCCCTCGGCGGACGGCACGAACCGCTGGCCCGGTCCGTGGACCGCGGACGGGCCCGGGCCTGGGCCCTCGCCACCCTGGGACTGCTGCTCTCCCTCGCCCTCGCCACCGGCGGCGCCCTGCTCAGCTACCGCGCCGCCGCACCCCAGGCCTCCGCCGAGCGCGGACGGCTCCACCAGGTCGACGCCGTGGTGCTCGGCCCGCCCCGGCACGGCTCCGCCGGCGGCCGGCTCACCGGCGGGTACGAGAGCCGCGACGAGGCCGAGGCCACCTGGACGTACCCCGACGGGCGGGCGCACACCGGCACCGTCCCGGCACCCTGGACGGCCACCGCCGGCAGCGCCGTCCGCATCTGGGTCGACTCCGGCGGCGCCGTCGTCACTCCCCCGCTCGACCGCGCAGCCGTCGCCGTCTCCGCCGCCTGCACCGGCGTCGGCGCACTGCTCGCCCTCCTCGCGCTGCTCGTCGTCGCGCTCCGGCTCCGGCTCCGGGTGCTCGACCGGCGGTCCGACGAATCCTGGACGCGCGCCTGGGCCCGGCTCGAACCGCTCTGGAGCGGACGCGCCGGCCATCGGCAGGACGACTGAAACCAGCGACGACCGATGCGCGTCTCCTCCGACAGCCAATCGCACCCGGGGGACCGCACATGACCAACCGTCGCACCGCCCTGACCACCGCCGTGCTCGCGCTCGGCCTGGCCGCACTCGTCACCGCCTGCGGGCCCGACGACCCCGACCCCGCACCCGCGGCAGCCTCCCCCGCGCCCACCACGGCCGCCGCCGCCACCCCCACACCCGCCCCCACGGCGAGCGCGGCGCCGGCCACGCCCGCGCCGACCGCCTCGCAGGCGGGCAAGCCCTGCCACCAGGACCCGGCCCGGCCGGAGTTCGCCAAGCTCAACTCCGCGGCCACCGCGGGCGGGGTGACCAAGGTCAACGTGACCCCGGTGAGCTGCTCGTACCACGAGCCCAACGATGAGAACGTCGAGTACACGCCCACGGGCGACGCCACGAGCTACGCGCTGGCGAAGAACGCGGTGGTGCAGGTGGTGGAGTTCAGCGGCAAGGGCACGAAGGAACGCACGATCACGCCGGCGGAGCTGGCGACGTACAAGCTGGCGAGCACGCCGTACTTCACGATCCACCGGGACGCGCAGGGAAAGGTGACGGCGATGAGCGAGATCTACCACCCGTAGCGGCCACCACCCTTGGCAGCCACCACCCGTAGCGGCGTCCGCCCGTAACGCTACGCCCCGCCGGGGTGCGCCCACGGCGGGGTCGTGCGGGAGGAGCGGTGGAGGAGGGCCGCGACCGTGATCAGCAGGGCCGAGGCCAGGGCCAGCGCGGCCGGGACGTTCGCGTGGAGGACGAGCACGGCGCCCAGCAGGGCTCCGGTGAACATCCAGACCGCGGAGGCCAGCCGCCGGGGGCCGGAGCGGTCGGCGGCGAGGGCGGTGATCGTCATGGTCAGCACCGTCGTCGTCAGGTCGGGCACCTTGAGTGCGCGGACCACCGCGTTCTGGCCGCCCATCGCCAGGCCGAGCAGCCCGATCAGCGGGTAGCGGGCCGGGTCGGCGGTGTGCCCGGCGGTCGCCGCCAGGACGGTGCTCGCGACCACGAGCGCCGCCTGGACCACGACCGCCGCCCGCAGCAGCCGCCCCCGGTGCTCGGGCAGGCGTTCGGCGAGGTGCCCGCCGGCCAGGGCGCCGACGAGGAAGGCGGCGAGGGCGGCGAGCGAGGCGGTCGCGGAGAGGTTGGCGGCGCCGGCCAGGGCGAAGGCGAGGAACACCACGTTGCCGGTCATGTTGGCGACGAAGACGTGCCCGAGTGCGAGGTAGCTGACCGCGTCCACCAGGCCGGTGACGACGGTGAGCACCAGCAGCAGCGGCACGAGGGGCCCGTGCCTGGGGTCGGGGGTGAGCATCGGGCCTCCCGGCCGGTTCGCGTGGCGGTCGTTCGTGTGACGGTCCTTCCGTTCTACTCCCTCACGCGAGCGCCGGGGCGCTCGGGTCGTCGGATTCGTCCTCCACGTGCCAGTGGAGGTCGCGGACGCCCGGTTCGAGGGAGAGCCGGGTGACGACCTGTTCCAGCGCGGGGGCGACCTGGCCGGTGATGGCGACGGTCGCGCGCAGGCTGGTGGCCTCACCGTGGTCGGCGCGGCGGGCGCGCAGGCCGGTGGGGGTGAGCCCGGAGGCGGCGAGGGACTGGAGCAGCAGCGCCCGGATGTGCGTCTCGGCCTTGCGGTCGCACTCCAGGTGGACGGTGGCGCGGCTGGTGGAGTCCGGGTCGTTGCCGGACTGCGGGGCGCGGTCGAGCAGTCGGCCGGCCGGGCGCAGCACGAGGTGGACGGCGAGCACGGCGAGCGTGCCGAAGACGGCGAGTTGGAGCTTGCCGGAGGCGGCGAGCACTCCGACGGCGGCCGAACACCACAGCGTGGCGGCTGTGTTGAGGCCGCGGACGCCGGCGCCGTCACGCAGGATGACGCCACCGCCGAGGAAGCCGATGCCGGAGACGACGTAGGAGGCGACCCGGGTGGGGCTGCCGGTGTCGCCGACGGCCTCGCTGTAGAGGACGAACAGGGTGGCGCCGGCGGCGACCAGGGCGTTGGTGCGCAGGCCGGCCATCCGGGCCCGCCACTGGCGCTCGACGCCGATCAGGGCGCCGCAGGCGACGCCGGTGGCCAGCCGGACCGGGAAGTCGACGGTGGTCAGGGTGTGCACGGCGGCACCTCCTCCACGGGGGAATCGGGGCTGGGGAATCGGGGCTGGGGACAGCATCCGCGGACCACAGCAGACGCTAGGGGAGAGAAGTGAACGGACGGGTGGCGGGCGCGCTGCCCACCACCCGTCCGTTCGAGGGGTTCCGGTGGCTCAGTGGCCGAGGGCGGTCTGCACCACCTTGAAGATGACCATGATCATCGCGATCAGGAGGTAGGTGCGCAGGGCGCCCATGCCGACCTTGCGGGCGGTGGACATGACCGGCTTCTCCAGGGTCTCCAGCGGGGGCATCCGCCAGTTGTCACGCCCGGTGCGGTCGATCGGGTCCTCCTTGGTGCCCCGGCGGCCGAAGGTGAAGAAGTACCCGGCGACCAGCACGCCGGCGACGCCACAGCCGGCCATGATCCACAGGATCGTGCCCGCCTTGATGTCCGGCCACACGACGGAGGCGGTCAGGATGAGCGAGAGGGTGACCAGGACGCCGACCACCGCGGCGGTGAACGCGTTGGTCTTCGGGCCGTTGACCCACGCGCCGAGGACGGCCTTGTCGTTGCAGAGCAGCAGCAGGAAGACGGTCGCGGAGGGCAGCAGCACGCCGGCGAGCACCTGGACGAACTGGGTCATCAGGCCCTGGGCGTAGTCGGTCGAGACCAGCGTGATCGCCGCGGCGACGACCACGACACCGGCGTAGATCGCGTAGAAGCCCTTGGCGCCCGTGACGCCGCGGTGCAGCGAGTGCTTGATGCCGAAGACATCGCCGATGGCGTAGGCGGTGGAGAGGGAGACCGCGAAGGCGCCGATGATCGCGGCGTCCAGCAGGGCGATGGCGAACAGCACGCCCGCGACCTCACCGGCCCTGTCGGCGATGCCCTTCGCGACGCCGGCCGCGTCGGTGAACTGGCCGACCCCGTCGGTGCCGGCGAAGGCGGCGGCGGTGAAGCCCATCATGGCGGCGGCGCCGACGATGACGATCACGATGCCGATCCAGAGGTCTGCCTTCTCGTACTTCATGAACCGCGGGGTGATGCGCTTGTCGATGACGTAGGACTGCTGGAAGAACAGCTGCCACGGGGCGACGGTGGTGCCGACGATGGAGATGATCACCAGCATCACGGCCGCGAGCTCGCCCGCGCCGCCCGGCATCGTGGGCACGACGAAGTCGTGGGCCATCTGCGAGGTCTTCGGGTGGACCGCGAAGTAGATCGGCACCAGCAGGAGCGAGCCGACGCACAGGGTGACCGCGACGCGCTCGAAGCGCTGGAAGGAGCCGGTGAAGGCGGAGGCGACGATGACCGCGGCGGCCAGGACGACCGCGAGTTCCTTCGGCAGGCCGAGGTAGCCGGCGGCCTGCGTGACCCCGATGAACTCGGTGACCAGGGTCAGGGCGTTGAGCAGGAACAGGTCGATGACGCTGAACGCGCCCCAGAACTTGCCGAAGCGCTCCAGGATCAGGCGGGCGTGGCCGACGCCGGTGACGGCGCCCAGACGCAGCACCATCTCCTGGTTGACGTAGAGGACGGGGACGAGGAGGAGCAGCGTCCACAGCAGCCGGGTGCCGTAGTTCTGGCCCGCCTGGCCGTAGGTGGAGAACGCGCCCGCGTCGTTGTCGCCGACCATGACGATCAGGCCGGGGCCGACGATCGCCAGCAGGGTCTTCAGCTTCGCGGACAGGCCCTGGCGCGGGGCGTCATCGAGCCTGATGGTGCCGAGGGCACCTTTGATGTCGCCCACGTGGGCGTCGTCCAGCACCGCGCTGCGCGCGGCGGGAATCTTCGGGTCCAGCATGACGTCTGCCATGGTGAGTCCTCCCCGCCCCCTGCCTTGAGGGGGCCATCAGGGGGCACGCAGCAGTAATCCTCCCTGCGGACGCGCAGCATCGATCCACACGGATGCGCGAGCCGGGACAGGGCCGGGCTCAGGCGTCGTGCGGGCAGGACGATGCGTCAGGCGGCTTGTGTCAGCGCGTGGTTGAGCGGCTTCACGTGGTTGAGCGGCTTCGGCGCAGGACGCAGCGCATGGTGAGCGTTCGCAGGAAAGGTTGTTACCGCGTGCCGGAGGTGTACGAGAGCATGCGGGGGCAGGGGCAACTGTGGCCCGGACTACTGCAGTCCATGTTTCTCGCCTCCTCCCGGCCGGGGGCGCACCGAGTGTGCGCCGCATCGCGACACGGCAAGGAGCGGACCGATCGCGCTGGACCGGTACACCCCAACTCGTCAGAGCTTTGGCACTTCACGGCGTAATCCCCCTGATGCGGGGGAAGCCACTTGGGATCAACCCTTAACTCGGGAAGATCTGTCCTGAACCTGGGCGTCTCTCGACGTCGTCGGGTCAGTGGCCTGTGTCCGTGAAGACGCCTCACCGAACGAGGTGCCTCTTCAAACCTCAAAGAGCATAGCCCCTCCCGGGATGCCCCCGGACTGCTTCTCATGCGATCTTCGACACCTTTGTAGAACCTTGACCAACGGGCTCGACCGAACGGCGGACGGCCTGCAACCACACCGGGCACGGGCGCCGTACCACGAGCGCCGCTCCAGGCAGGAGCGCCGAGGAAGGGAAACGGGCGGTGCTGCGCGGGTTCGGCGATCTGGAGGCCGAGATCATGGACCGGCTCTGGTTCTGGGGCCGGCCGGCCACGGTGCGCGAGGTGGCGTGGTGGGCCAGCGTGTTGGCGACTCCGCCGCTCCCCCACCTGCCGGCGTGCGCGCCACATCCGTGAGCCCGGACGTACTGCTCCGTCCACTGAGTGTCCATCAGACTCTCAGGAAGATCGGTTAGCCTGCCCCGGCACCGCACCGTGCGGTGCACCAAAGGGGGATCGACAACACGATGACCGCGAAGACTTCGCTGAGCACCTGCACCCGGGCGACCGCCGTGGCCGCCGCGGCGGCCGCCGTCCTGGCGCTGACCGGCACCGCCGCCCGGGCCGCCGGGACCGCCGCCCCGGTCTCCGGCACCGAGGCCGTCATCACCGTCGGCCACAACCAGGCCCAGCCGCTCGTCAGCCCCGACGGCACCACGGCGTACGTCGTGGTGACCGGGACGGGCAACGCCGTCCAGGTCAAGGCGGTCGACACCCGGAGCGACGCCGTCACCCGGCAGGTCACCCTGAACACCAGCCAGCTCGGCCTCGTGGCCGGGCTCGCCCCGGACGGCACCCGCCTGTACGTCGCGAACGGGCAGCAGCTCATGGTGCTCGACACCGCCACGCTGGCCGTGCTCGGCACCACCGCCCTGCCCGACCAGCCGCGCCAGGCCGGCTGGAACCCGGGCACGCTCACCGGCCTCACCGTGAGCCCCGACGGCGCCACCGCCTACGTCGTCCAGAACGGGCCCACCACCTACCGCCAGTACGGCCAGGGCCGGGTGGTCGCGTTCTCCACCGCCCAGCAGGCCTTCACCGGCTCGGTCCAGGTGCCCGGCAGCTTCACCGGCACCGCCGCGTTCCGGCCGGGCGGCCACGACCTGTACGTCGGCAGCGACGGCGGCGTGTTCCACCTCGGCACGGCGGGCGCCACGCCCACCCTGGTCGGGACCGTCAGCGGCACCGCCGGGGCGCTCGACTACTACCCGGTCTTCACCCCGGACGGCACCCGCCTGTTCGCGGTGGCGTCCGGCTCCAAGGGCGGCCAGGCCGACGTGATCGACCCGGCCGGCGACACCGTCACCCGGCACCTCGCCCTCGTCAGCGGCTTCGCCGACCTGCGTGCCCCGCAGGTCAGCCCGGACGGCACCCGGCTCTACGTGGCGAAGAACGACTACACCGCCGGCCCGTCGGTGCTCTCCGTCGACACCGCCTCCGGCAGCGCCGTCGCGGCCGAGACCGTCTCCCCCGACGAGGACCAGCTCGACGGCCTCGCCGTCGGCCCCGACGGCCACACGCTCTACGTGACCGGCACGATCGGGAGCAACGGGACGCTCCAGATCATCGCCGACTGACCGACGCCTCATGGGTGCCCGGGGCGGCGTGGGCCGCTCCGGGCGCCCGGGGTCAGACCGCGCGGAAGGTGCGGCGGTACGCGTGCGGGCCGACGCCGATGGCCGCGTGGAGGTGCCGGCGCAGCGAGGCGCCGGTGCCCAGGCCCGCGCGGCGGGCGACGAGGTCGACGGGCCAGTCCGTGGTCTCCAGGAAGTGCCGGGCCAGGTCGACGCGTTGGCGGGTGAGCCACTGCACGGGCGTGGTGCCGGTCTCCTCGCGGAAGTGGCGGGAGAAGGTGCGCACACTCATGTGGGCATGGGAGGCGAGCCCGGCCACGGTGAGCGGTTCGGCGAGGCGGTCCATCGCCCACGCCTGGGTGGCGGCGGTGCCGGCGGCGCTCGCGGCGGGCACCGGGCGCCGGACGTACTGGGCCTGGCCGCCGTCGCGCCAGGGCGGGACGATGCAGGAGCGGGCGACCTCGTTGGCGATGCGGCTGCCGTGGTCGCGGCGGACCAGGTGCAGGCACAGGTCGATGCCGGCCGCGACCCCGGCGGAGGTGAGGACGTCGCCGTCGTCGACGAACAGCACGTCGGGGTCGATCCGGGTCGTCGTGAACATCCGCTGCAACCGGTCGGCATCCCGCCAGTGCGTGGTGGCAGGGCGGTGGTCGAGGAGCCCGGCAGCGGCCAGCACGTAGGTCGCGGTGCAGATGGCGACGATGCGCGTGCCCGGGCGGACGGCGTCGAGGGCCGCGCGCAGCCCGTCCGGCAGGCGGCCCTCCTCGCGGATCGGGCCGAGGCCTGCCGAGGGCGGGATGACGACGGTGTCGACGGTGGCCAGCAAACCCGCGTCGTGGACGACGGCGAGGTCGTAGTCGGCGTCGGTGCGCACCGGTCCGCCGTCCAGGCTGCACGTGGCCACGGTGTAGAGGGGGGCGCCGGTCTCGTCCCGGGCGGCGCCGAAGATGCGGGCGGGGATGCCGAGTTCGAAGGGGTGGACGCCGTCCAGGGCCAGTACGCCGACGTGGTGCATGGCCGGATCCTCTCATTCCGTGGCCGTCCCGCCGCCACCGGGCGCCGCCCGGCCCCGGCAGTCTGACGGTGTGCCCGGGAAGCGGGCGCGGCCGAGCGGAAACGAGTACCTGACCATGCCTCAGCACGACATCATGCGGATGATCTCCCAGGAGACCGCCGGCGGCCCCGAGGTCCTGCGGCTCGTCGAGGCCGCGCGCCCGGAGCCGGGACGCGGCGAGGTCCTGGTCCGCGTCCGCGCCGCCGGGGTCAACCCGGCCGACTGGAAGACCCGCACGCGCGGCGCCTTCGCCACCGGGGCCACGCCGCCGTTCACCGTCGGCTGGGACGTGTCGGGCGTCGTCGAGGCGGTGGGCTACGGCGTGACGCTCTTCCGGCCCGGCGACGCGGTGTACGGGATGCCCCGTTTCCCGCACCCGGCGAACGCCTACGCCGAGTACGTCACCGCGCCGGCCCGGCACTTCGCGCCCAGGCCGGCCGGCCTGAGCCACGTCGAGGCGGGCGCCCTGCCGCTGGCGGCGCTCACCGCGTGGCAGGCGCTGGTCGACACCGCCGACGTGCGGCCCGGGCAGCACGTGCTGGTCCACGCCGCCGCGGGCGGGGTCGGCCACCTGGCCGTCCAGATCGCCAAGGCCCTCGGCGCCCACGTGACCGGCACCGCGAGCACCGAGAAGCACGACCTGCTGCGCTCGCTCGGCGCGGACGAGCTCGTCGACCACCGCACGACGGACTTCGCCGAAACCGTACGGAACGTCGACGTCGTCCTGGACCCGATCGGCGGGGCCAACTGGGCCCGCTCGCTGCGCACCCTGCGCCCGGGCGGCACGCTGGTCTCGATCGAGCCGCTCACCGACGCCTTCCCGGCTGCCGAGGCGCGCGCGGCGGGCGTCCGTGCGGTGTTCATGCTGGTCGAGCCCGACCACCAGGGCCTGCGCGAGATCACCCGGCTGGTCGAGGACGGCCGACTGCGGGTGATCGCCGACCACGTGTTCCCGCTGGCCGAGGCGGCGCGGGCGCACCGCCTCGGCGAGCGGGGGCGGACGACCGGGAAGATCGTCCTGTCGGTCTGACGGCGGCCTCAGGCGGGGCGGACGGCGACCCATGTACGGCATGACGTCGATCGGGAGGACCTCGGCGTTCCTGCCTCTGCGCGGAGCGTGGATCATCGTGCCGTCGCCTCTGCAGATGCCGACGTGGTGGATGTCGTTGCAGAAGAAGACGAGGTCGCCGGGCTGGAGGTCACCACGGGCGACGCGCGGGCCGTCGTTCCACTGGCCCCGGGACACCCGGCTGGCACTCGTCGCCGCCCGAAGTGCTGAAGTGTCGCTGAATCGAGGGAAAAGTCACACCGACCGGCCCTCCTGTGCCCGTGCGAACGGGCGCTAACCTGCGGTCATGAAGGTCCCGCCCGAAGGGCTCCCCCTCGCCGCCGAGTTCCCGGCAGCGCACCGAGAGCAGTGGCAGCGGCTCGTCGAGGGCGTGCTGCGCAAGTCCGGCGCGCAGCCCGAGGACGGCCCCGCCGCCGAACAGGCGCTCGCCACCCAGCTGCAGGACGGCCTGCGCGCCCGCCCGCTGTACACCGCCGAGAACGCCGACGCCGAGGCCGGCTACCCCGGCTTCGCACCGTTCGTGCGCGGCAGCCGCCCGCACGGTTCGGCCGTCGCCGGGTGGGACGTCCGCCAGCGGCACGCCGACCCGGACCGGCGCCGGACCAACGAGGCGGTCCTCGCGGACCTGGAGAACGGCGTCGGCTCGCTCTGGCTGGAGCTCGGCGGGGAGGGCCTGCCGATCGCCGCGCTGCCCGAGGCGCTGACCGGGGTGTACCTGGACCTGGCCGCCGTCGCCCTCGACGCCGGACCCGAATTCGCCGGCGCCGCAGAGCAGTTGTTCAAGCTGTACGAGGAGCGTGAGGTCTCCCCGGCCGACGCGGCCGGCAACCTCGGCGCGGACCCGCTGGGCCTCCAGGCCCGCACCGGCGAGGCCACCCGCACCGACGCGCTGCTCGCCGACGCCGTCGCGCTCGCCGCCCGCTGCGCCGCCGGCTACCCCGGCGTCCGCGCGCTCACCGTCGACGCCCTGCCGTACCACGAGGCCGGCGCCTCCCCCGCCCAGGAGCTGGGCTGCTCGCTCGCCACCGGCGTCGCCTACCTGCGCGCGCTGACCGCCGCCGGGCTGTCGGTGGACGCCGCGCTCGGCCAGCTGGAGTTCCGCTACGCGGCCGACGCCGACCAGTTCCTGACGATCGCCAAGTTCCGCGCCGCGCGCCGGCTCTGGGCCCGCGTCGCCGAGGTGTCGGGCGCCTGCGCCGAGGCCTCGGCGCAGCGTCAGCACGCCGTCACGTCCCGCGTGATGATGACCGCGCGCGACCCGTGGGTGAACATGCTGCGCACCACCGTCGCCTGCCTGGCCGCCGGGGTCGGCGGCGCCGAAGCCGTCACCGTGCTGCCGTTCGACACCGCGCTGGGCCTGCCGGACGCGTTCGCCCGGCGGATCGCCCGCAACACCCAGTCGATCCTGCTGGAGGAGTCCCACCTGGCCCGGGTGATCGACCCGGCCGGCGGCTCCTGGTACGTCGAGCAGCTGAGCGAGGAGCTCGCGCGGGCCGCCTGGGCGTGGTTCCAGGAGATCGAGCGGGCCGGCGGCCAGCGGGCCGCCCTGGAGTCCGGCCTGGTCGGCGACCGGATCGCCGCGACCTGGGCGGAGCGGTCGGTGAAGCTCGCCAAGCGGCGCGAACCCGTCACCGGCGTCAGCGAGTTCCCGAACCTGGACGAGCCGCCGCTGGTCCGCGAGCCGGCCCCGGGCATGCTCGGCGGCGGGCTGCCGCAGGTGCGGCGCGCCGAGGCGTACGAGGCGCTGCGGGACCGCTCGGACGCCTTCGCCGCGGCCAACGGCGAGCGGCCGAAGCTGTTCCTGGCGTCGATCGGCACGGCCGCCGCGCACACCGCGCGCACCACCTTCGCCGCCAACCTGTTCCAGGCGGGCGGGCTCGCGACGGTCTCGTCGGAGTCCGTCGACCCGGCCGCGTTCGCCGAGGCCTTCCGGGCCTGCGGCGCCACCGTCGCCTGCCTCTGCTCCAGCGACGCCCTCTACGGCGAGCACGCCGCGGCCGTCGCCGGCGCCCTCAAGGCGGCCGGCGCCCGGCGGGTGCTGCTCGCCGGACGGCTCGCCGAAGCACCCGCCGGGGTGGACGAGTTCATCCACGCGGGCGGGGACGCGGTCGCCGTCCTCACCTCCCTGCTGGACCAGATCACCGGTGCGGGCAGCGCCGACGAGGACAAGGTGACGCGATGATCCCCGACTTCACCGGAATCGGGCTGGACGGCGACGCCGCCCGCAACGTCACTCCCGAGCAGTGGCGGGCCGCCTGGCGGCAGTCCACCGGCAAGGACGTCGACGAGTTGGTCTGGGACACCCCCGAGGGCATCGGCGTCAAGCCGCTGTACACCGCGGACGACCTCGCCGGGCTCGACTTCCTCGACACCTACCCGGGCATCGCCCCGTACCTGCGCGGGCCCTACCCGACCATGTACGTCAACCAGCCGTGGACCGTCCGCCAGTACGCGGGCTTCTCCACCGCCGAGGAGTCCAACGCCTTCTACCGCCGCAACCTGGCGGCCGGCCAGAAGGGCCTCTCGGTCGCCTTCGACCTGCCGACCCACCGCGGCTACGACAGCGACCACCCGCGCGTCACCGGCGACGTCGGCATGGCGGGCGTCGCCATCGACTCGATCTACGACATGCGCCAGCTGTTCGACGGCATCCCGCTGGACAGGATGTCCGTGTCGATGACCATGAACGGCGCCGTGCTGCCCGTGCTCGCGCTGTACATCGTGGCCGCCGAGGAGCAGGGCGTGCCGCCCGAGAAGCTGGCGGGGACCATCCAGAACGACATCCTCAAGGAGTTCATGGTCCGCAACACCTACATCTACCCGCCGCAGCCGTCGATGCGGATCATCTCGGACATCTTCGCGTACACCTCGCAGAAGATGCCCCGGTACAACTCGATCTCCATCTCCGGCTACCACATCCAGGAGGCCGGGGCCACCGCCGACCTGGAGCTCGCCTACACCCTGGCCGACGGGGTCGAGTACCTGCGCGCCGGCCTGGACGTGGGACTGGACGTGGACGCCTTCGCGCCGCGGCTGTCGTTCTTCTGGGCGATCGGCATGAACTTCTTCATGGAGGTCGCCAAGCTGCGCGCCGCCCGCCTCCTGTGGGCCAAGCTGGTCAAGCAGTTCGACCCGAAGAACGCCAAGTCCCTTTCGCTGCGCACCCATTCGCAGACCTCCGGCTGGTCGCTCACCGCGCAGGACGTGTTCAACAACGTGACCCGCACGTGCGTCGAGGCGATGGCCGCCACCCAGGGCCACACCCAGTCGCTGCACACCAACGCCCTCGACGAGGCGCTCGCGCTGCCCACCGACTTCTCGGCCCGCATCGCCCGCAACACCCAGCTGCTGCTCCAGCAGGAGTCCGGCACCTGCCGGGTCATCGACCCGTGGGGCGGCTCGGCGTACGTCGAGAAGCTGACGAACGACCTGGCACGGCGGGCCTGGCAGCACATCCAGGAGGTCGAGGCGGCCGGCGGCATGGCCAAGGCGATCGACGCGGGCATCCCGAAGATGCGCGTCGAGGAGGCCGCCGCCCGCACCCAGGCGCGCATCGACTCCGGCCGCCAGCCGGTCATCGGCGTCAACAAGTACCGGGTGGAGAGCGACGAGCAGATCGAGGTGCTCAAGGTCGACAACTCCTCGGTCCGCGCCCGCCAGATCGAGAAGCTGCGCCGGCTGCGCGAGGAGCGCGACGAGGCGGCTTGTCGTGATGCGCTGCACGCGCTGACCCGGGCCGCCGAGGCCGGCCCGCAGCGCGGCGGCTCGCTCGACGACAACCTCCTGCACCTCGCCGTCAACGCCGCCCGGGCCAAGGCCACCGTCGGCGAAATTTCGGACGCCCTGGAGAAGGTGTACGGCCGCCACTCCGGCCAGATCCGTACCATCTCCGGTGTGTACCGTGACGAAGCGGGCCCGTCGGCCCCCCTCCAGCGCACCCGGGACCTGGTCGAGCGGTTCGAGGAGGCCGAGGGCCGCCGCCCGCGCATCCTCGTCGCCAAGATGGGCCAGGACGGCCACGACCGCGGCCAGAAGGTGATCGCCACCGCCTTCGCCGACCTCGGTTTCACGGTGGACGTCGGCCCGCTGTTCCAGACCCCGGCCGAGGTCGCCCGCCAGGCCGTCGAGGCGGACGTGCACATCGTCGGCGTCTCCTCGCTGGCCGCCGGACACCTCACCCTGGTGCCCGCGCTGCGCGCCGAACTCGCCGAGGCGGGGCGGGAGGACATCACCATCGTGGTCGGCGGCGTCATCCCGCCGCAGGACTTCGACGCGCTCTACGAGGCCGGCGCGGCCGCGGTCTTCCCGCCCGGCACGGTCATCCCGGACGCCGCGTACGACCTGCTGAAGTCGCTGGCGGCCGACCTCGGCCACGAGCTGTGAGTCTTTGATCGCATGCCTCCACGGACGATCGACCTCGATCAGTACGCCGCCGGTGTCGTGGACGGCTCGCGCGCGTCGATCGCGCGGGCCGTCACGCTCGTCGAGTCGACCCGGCCCGACCACCGCGCGCTTGCGCAGCAGCTCCTCCAGCGGCTGCTGCCGCACGCGGGCGGCGCGGTCCGGGTCGGCATCACGGGCGTGCCCGGTGTCGGCAAGTCGACCTTCATCGACTCCTTCGGCACCATGCTCACCGGGCAGGGCCACCGGGTCGCGGTCCTCGCCGTCGACCCGACGTCCAGCCGGACGGGCGGCTCCATCCTCGGCGACAAGACCCGGATGGAGCGCCTCGCCGTCGACCCGCACGCCTTCGTCCGCCCCTCCCCCACCTCGGGGACGCTGGGCGGCGTCGCCAAGGCCACCCGGGAGTCCATGGTGGTGATGGAGGCGGCCGGCTACGACGTCGTGCTGGTGGAGACCGTCGGCGTCGGCCAGTCCGAGACGGCGGTCGCCGGGATGGTCGACACCTTCCTGCTGCTGAGCCTGGCCCGGACCGGGGACCAGCTCCAGGGCATCAAGAAGGGCGTGCTGGAACTCGCCGACGTCATCGCCGTCAACAAGGCGGACGGCCCGCACGAGACGGACGCGAAGGCGGCGGCTCGTGAACTCGCGGGCGCGCTACGCCTGTTGCAGGCGCCCGATGCCGCGTGGACGCCCCCGGTGCTGACGTGCAGCGGACGCGAGGGCCTGGGCCTCGACGTGCTGTGGGAACGCCTGCAGCAGCACCGCAAGGTGCTGGACGCGACGGGCGCACTGGCCGCGAAGCGCCGCGACCAGCAAGTGGAGTGGACGTGGACGATGGTCCACGACCAGCTCTATGCACGGTTGCACGAGCACCCGGAAGTGCGGCGCGTCGCAGCGGACTTGGAGTCCCAGGTCCGCGCCGGTTCCTTGCCGGCGGGCCTGGCGGCCCAGCAGATCCTGGACGCCTTCTTCGGCCCGGCCTAGCTGATGTGAGCGCCCTGCCTCCGGAACACGGAGGGCAGGGCGCTTCGTCGTACGGGCACACCGGCCGTGCCGCCGTGCCTGCCCGAGCCGCCCCAAGGCCCGAAGGCCGCGCGTCAGCCCGCCCCCAGCTGACGCCCGATCCGATCACGCGTGGCGAGCGCTCGTGGGTCGTCGTAGCCGACCAGGAGTGTCAGCGCCTCCTCCCAGTGCCGGCGTGCCGCGTCTGTGTCGTTGGTGAGCAGTGCTGTGCCCAGGGCGTCCAGCGCCTGCGCCTCGTTCCAGGCGTCGCCGAGTTCGCGGTGGGTGGCCGCGGCCCGGCGGAGGAAGGCGGCTGCCTCGGTGCGGCGTTCGAGGTGGCGGTAGGTCTCGCCCGCACCGTGCCAGGCGAGTGCTTCTCGGCTGCGGTCGCCGAGGCGGCGGTGGAGTACGGCGGCGCGTTGGTAGGAGTCGAGGGCGTCGGTGAACTGTCCGCCGGCCCGCTGGGCGTCGCCGAGGGTGATGAGCCAGAAGCCTTCGAGCCGGTGGTCCCGCAGGTTCAGCGCGATGTCCAGTGCCGTGTGCGCAGAGGCCAGTGCGTCGGCGGGGTCGCCTTCTGCGCGCTGGATGTCGCTCAACAGGCGCAGGGCGTTTCCTTCACCTCGCTGGTTGTTCAGTGCGCGGTGGGCTGCCAGTGCCTGGTCGACGGTGGACGTGGCCTGCGACAGGCGGCCGGCACGGTAGTGGGCACTGGCGAGGTTGGCGAGCGTGGTGGCCTGCCAGTACGCCTCGTCCTGCTCCCGGAAGGCGGTGAGTGCCTGCTCGAAGTACTGTGCGGCCTCGTCCAGCCGGCGCCGGTGCAGGTGGACCAGTCCGAGCAGGTTGAGGGAGTGCGCCTCGTTGAGCCGGTCGCCGAGGTCGCGCCAGAGTGCCAGCGCTCTGCGGTGGTACTCCAGGCTTTCGTCGAGGGAGTTGGTCCGGGTGTACCCCATGCCGAGGTCCGTGAGCAGGAGGGCCCGGGCGCTGTCGTCACCGAGGCGGTCCGCCGCGGCCAGGCCGAGGTGACCCGCCGCGAGCCAGTCGGCGCCCGGGGCCGAAGGGGCCTGGGCGTTCCAGAGCACGGCGGCCAATTGCCAGGTCAGTCGGTCCTCGCCCGCCGCCGAGGCGGTGTGGACGGCTTGCAGGAGGTTGGCACGTTCGCGTTCGGCCCAGTCCACGGCGGCGTTGTAGTCGGCGAACGCGGCCGGCTGCACTCCGTCGGTCGCCGGGTCGAGCGGCAGTCGGGCTTCGGCGGGCCGCAGCCACCGCTGGGCGGCGTCGGCGGTGTGCAGGTACCAGTCCAGCACGCGACGCAGTGCGGCCTGGCGTGATTCCGGGGTTTCCTCGTGGTGGGCCTGGTCGGTGGCGTAGGCGCGTAGGAGGTCGTGGAACTGGTAGCGGTCCGGTGCGCTCTGTTCGACGAGGTGGGCGCCGACGAGGGAGTCGAGGAGCTGGCGGGTGCGGTTGGGAGTGTGGTGGGCGAGGGCCGCTGCGGCGTGGAGTCCGAAGTCGGGGCCCGGGTGGAGGCCGAGGAGGCGGAAGAGGTGGGCGACCTGGGCCGGGAGGGCGCGGTAGGACCAGGCGAAGACGGTGCGGACGGCGTCGGCGTCTTCGTCGTCTCCGACGCTGAGGGCGTCCCAGAGGGCGGACTTGTCACGGAGGTCGGCAATGAGGTCGTCCAGTCCCATGTGGGGGAGGCTGGCGGCGCGTTCGGCGGCGATGCGCAGGGCCAGAGGCAGTTGGGCGCAGAGGCGGGCGAGTTCGGTGAGCTTGGCCGGGTCGTCCTGGGGTCGGTGGTCGGCAGTGACGGCGCGCAGCAGGGCGACTGCTTCGGATTCGGGCAGCGTGTGAAGGGTGAGCCGGCGGGCGCCGTCGCGTACGGCGAGGCCGGACAGGCGGCTGCGGCTGGTGACGACGACGAGGCTGCCGGCGGTGCCCGGCAGGAGGGGGCGGACCTGGTTGGCGGTGGCGGCGTTGTCGAGGACGACGAGGACGCGGCGTTCGGCGAGGAGTGAGCGGTAGAGGGCGGCGGCTGCATCGGGGTCGTTCGGGATGGACTGCGGGTGGACTCCGAGGGAGGCCAGGAAGCGGTGGAGCGCTTCGTGGGCGGTGACCGGTCGGCCGGGGTCGTAGCCACGGAGGTTGACGTAGAGCTGTCCGTCGGGGAACCGGTCGCGGGCCTGGTGTGCCCAGCGGAGTGCGAGTGAGGTCTTTCCGGCCCCGGCGGTGCCCGCGATGACGATGACGGCAGCGTCGGACGGCTCGCGGTCCTCACCGGTGAGGATGGTGTTCAGTTCGTCGAGTTCCCGCACGCGGTTGACGAAGCCCCGTACGTCGGCGGGCAGTTGGCGGGGCGTGGGAGTGGTGCCGTCCTGACCGGGCGTGCGGTGGAAGTGGATGTCTCCGTTGATGTCCCTGGCCTGGACGACGTCGTGGGCCGAGGACCCGGTCACGGTGGAGCGTGTGCTTCCGGGGCCACGTGTGGTGCCGTCGGGCTCGCCTGCCACTTTGCTCCGCTTCTGCGTGGGTGGGACGGGTGGGGGAAGGTGTGCCACTTCGTTGGCGAAATAGGTTTGCACGTCTTCGCCCACCTGGTAGAGATCCTTGATGTAGTTCTCCCACCGGCGGATGAGATCGGGATCGGTGAAGCGGACCGCGCCGACCGGAGTTCCCGTTTCCGAATACAGGACCTGGTAGAGGGTGCGGCCCCCGAGAACGACGACCTCCGGCAGTTGCCCGGACTCCTCGGATTCGGCCAGCGCCCCGGCATTGACGATGCGGATCCGTTCACCGCATTCGGCGCGGATCCGCAGCGAGTGCAGCTCCCAGTGCAGATAGGTCGTCAACGGCTTCTCGACCACCCGTACGCGGTGGAAGAACGACTGGCGCTCCTCGTCCTCGCGCCCGAGTTCGAGCAGGGCCTCACGCCGGTCCTCGAGGAGCCGCAGCGCCTCGCTCCAGTCGCCCCGCAGGAGTGCTTCCCAGCTCGGGCTGCCCTGTTCCTCGAAGTGCTGGCGCCGTTCGAGCTTCCAGGAGTCCCGGCCGCGGACCTGGGCGTCCCGCTCGCGGAAGTCGCGCTTGTAGTCCTGCCGGGCGAGGTTCTCGCCCCACTCGGACCGCAGCCCGGGAGCGCGCCGGTCAGGCATCCGTGATGTCCGCTTTCGCCGTGCGGAGCATGAGGCCCGGGATGACGACGAGCCGCTCGCCCGGGCCGACGGAGACGTCTTCGGGGAGCCGGCCACGATAGTCGTCCGTGAGGTCCCGGCCGATCACGGCGATGTCGCCGTTCGAGAGCTGCCAGATGTCGGGACATTCGTCCCGACCTTCGGACGTGCCGAGCTCTTTCGCGGACTTTCCCAGGCGCTTCTCGAACGAAGCGGAAGGATCGGCTTCCCACGCACGAGCCATGTCTGCCCCCATTGTTTTGCTCTCGCCACAGAGCCGCGGGCTCAGCATCCTACACCCGACGGTTACTCGGGGGAATATTCGAATATTCGCCATGTACTCCTAAATGATCACAATCACGGCGCAATCGGTCCGATATGCGTAACGCCCGTCTGCATGTGGCAGCAAAAGTGCAAGGCGACGGCTCCGGACTGGTCACCCAGTCCGGAGCCGTTCATTCGAGCCCTGTCAGGCCGACTTCACGGCGGCGAACCGGGTCGAGACGTCCTGCCAGTTGACGACGTCCCACAGGCGGGTCACGTAGTCCGGCCGGACGTTGCGGTACTGCAGGTAGTAGGCGTGTTCCCACGCGTCGAAGGCCAGCAGCGGAGTGGTGCCCTGGCCCACGTTGCCATGATGGTCGTAGACCTGCTCGACGATCAGGCGCCTGCTCAGCGGCTCCCACGAGAGGATGCCCCAGCCGGAGCCCTGAACGCCCGTCGTGGCGTTCGTCAGCTGCTTCTTGAAGGCCTCGAAGCTGCCGAAGTGCTCGGTGATCGCGTCGGCCAGCTCGCCCTCGGGGCGGTCGCCGCCCTCCGGGGAGAGGTTCTGCCAGAACAGCGAGTGCAGGACGTGGCCGGACAGGTGGAAGGCGAACGTCTTCTGCAGGCCGACCAGGCCGCCGAACTGCTCCTTGTCGCGCGCCTCGGCCAGCTGCTCCAGGGTGTCGTTCGCGCCCTTCACGTAGGCGGCGTGGTGCTTGGAGTGGTGCAGCTCCAGGATCTCGGCCGACATCGCCCGCTCCAGCGCGGAGTAGTCGTACGGCAGGTCGGGAAGCGAGTAGGTGCCCAACGGGTCCCTCTTTCACGAAGTTGGTGATCGTGCCGGGACAACACTATTGCGCATCACTTGCAAGAGCGACCAATGGGCTCCTGCTTATTCCCGACAACTCGTCTGGCACCATGGTCGCGACGGCATGTCATGGGTGAGATAGGTGAGAGGCTGTGACGGCGATCCTCGGGATCGGCACGCTGGTGGTGGTTCACCCTGCGCGTGCCGCCGCTGCGGCTCCGCACGGACAACGGCGCGATGGGCGCGGCCATCGGCGATCTGCTGGTCCGCGCGGGCGCCGCGCCAGCGCCGGCGGACCTCTCCGTGGAGCCCTCGGCACCGCTGGAGTACGCGGCACTCAGTCCCCTGCCGTCCAGGTGACGAGCGGCGGGCGGACGGCGGCGCACAGTGGATGGCCCTTGGCGTCCGTCAGGCCCAGGCGGGCCACCAACAGGCCGGTGCGGACGGCGGCTTCGGCGGTGTCGGCGTCGATCGCGCCCAGGAGGATCTTCGCGCGGCGGAAGAGGGCCATCTCCGTGCCGCTCACCCAGCTGAGATAGATGAAGCGCCCGCCGGGGGCGCCCTGGACGTACCGGCCGGTGATGTCCACGCCGGCGGGCGTCGGCTTCGTCACGCACTCCAGCGTCCACTCCGCGCGCGGCGCGTCGCCGGGCTGCGGGTCCAGCAACTCACCCGGCTTGGCGCGGCGTTGGACGGCGACGTGGATGTCGCCGTACCCCGGGAAGCCGGGGGCGGCGGCGCACTCGCGGCCGGGCAGGTCGGTGGCCTCGATCCTCAGCAGCATGCGTCCACCCTCCGTCACGGCGCCTCCCGCCACTGCCGGACGGCGTGCACGATGTCCTGGCCGATCCGGTCCAGGAGCGTCGCGGCGCCGTCCATCCGGGCGCCGGCCGGGGTGGCGGGGCCGAGCAGTTCGGCGCCCTCGCGGGCGATCCCGGCGAGCATCGCGTTCCGTTCGGCGCTGGCCAGCAGTGCGCGGTACCAGATGTCACCGTCGATGACGTACCGCGTGCGGCGCCGGTGCTCGTCGCGCTCGCGGCGGACCAGCGCCTGGCCCTCCAGATAGGCGGTCGCCTTCGAGACGGAGGCCGGGCTGACCCGGAGGCGCTCGGCCAGTTCGCCCGCGGTGAGGCTGCCGTCGTCGGTGACGTAGAGGCAGATGAGCACCCGGGCCACCATCCGGGGCATGCCGACGTGCACCAGCAACTCGGCCATCCGATCGGCGAATTCGCGCACGGCGACGGGGTCACGGCCGGCCGCCTGCCGGACGACGACGGCCGAGCGGGCGACGGCCGACGGCGAGGCCGGGCGGGTGCGGCGGGAGCGCTGGACGGTCGCCCGGTGGGCGCGGTCGGCGCGGTAGCCGGAGGGGCCGCCGTTGCGGGCGATCTCGCGGGTCACGGTGGACGTCGGGCGGCCGAGGTCGCGGGCGATCTCACCGTAGCCGAGCCCTTCGGCCAGGCCGGTGGCGATCCGGCGGCGGTCCTGCTGGGTCAGTCTGGCTCCGGGCATCCGTCCTCGTCTCCTCGGGTGGCGCGACCAGTATGCGCGGGGCGCCGGGCCTGTTGCAATGAGACCGAGCACTCTTGCAATCACCGGCAGGGTCGTTGCAAGGATATCGCCGCCATGAGCTGCAAGGATTCATCTGTAAATAGGAGTTGATGTTGATTCATATTGAAAGAACACCGTAGTTTCTTCCTCGCAACCGAAACCACCGCCAGGGGGAACAGGCCATGAAGAGCACCGTGAAGACCACCACCCGCACCACCGTGGGCGTCCTGCTCGCCGGGGCCGTGCTCTCGGCCACCGCCGCCGCGCCGGCCCTCGCCGCGCCGGCCCTCGCCGAGCCGGCCGCGAAGGGCGGGCGCGACGGAGTGCAGAAGGTGCTGGACCGGGCCGTGACCGACGGCGGCCTGCCCGGCGCGGTCGCCGAGGTCCGGGACGGCCACCACCGCTGGTTCGGCAACGCGGGCGTCGCCGACACCACCACCGGTCGGGCGCGCCACCCGCAGGACCGGTTCCGGATCGGCAGCACCACCAAGACCTTCGTCGCCACCGTCGTCCTCAAGCTCGCCGCCGAGGGCCGGCTGAGCCTCGACGACAGCGTGGAGCACTGGCTGCCCGGCGTCGTCGACGGGCCCGGCTACCAGCCCGACCGGATCACCGTGCGGCAGCTGCTCAACCACACCAGTGGCGTCTTCAACTACGTGATGGACGACGACGTCCGGCGCGACGCGGGCGGCCCCGCCTTCCTCCAGCACCGTTTCGACGGTTACACCCCCGCGCAGCTCGTCGGGATCGCCATGCGCCACGAGCCCGACTTCGCCCCCGGCACCGGCTGGACGTACTCGGACACCAACTACGTGCTCGCCGGGATGATCGTCGAACGCGCCACCGGCACCACGCTCGCCGAGCAGATCGAGCAGCGGATCACCGCCCCGCTCGGGCTCAAGAGCACCTACACGCCGGACCCGGCCGACGTCACCATCCACGGGCCGCACGGGCACGGGTACACGCGCCTGGGCGACCCCCACCCGGACGCCCCCGTCCACGACGTGACCGAGCTGAGCCCGTCCTGGGGCTGGGCCTCCGGCGACATGATCTCCACCGTCGGCGACCTCGACACCTACTTCGCCGCGCTGCTGGGCGGCCGACTGCTGCCGGCCGCCCAGCAGCAGGAGATGTTCACGATGATCCCGACGCCGCCGAAGGCGTGGATCGAGAACACGACGTACGGCCTGGGCGTGAGCTCCATCAAGCTGTCCTGCACCACGGTGTGGGGCATGGGCGGCGCCATCAACGGCTCGTGGAGCTACACCTACGGCAGCCGGGACGGCCGCCACCTGCTCTCCACCGACGTCAACGGCGACTGGACGAACGGGAGCTGGAAGGGCGGCAGTTGGCCGATCGGCGTGTTCACCGACGAGCTGGAGGCGGAGTTCTGCCCCGGCGGCTCGGGCGCGTGATCCGGGCGGGACGCGGACCGGGGGCGGGGGCGGGGGCGGGGGCGGGGGCGGCCGCGGCACACTGGGCGGCATGAGCGGACCCCGCCCCCCGAGACCGGAACTGCCCGACATCGCCGCCGCCCAGGAGCGCGGGCCGGCGGCGGTGGTCGAGGTGACGTGGCAGGCGAAGATCCTGGCCTGGCAGTGGATGCTCCACGGCCGGACCACCGGCAGCGCCGCAGGTGTCGTCCCCCTGCTGCGAGCCGCCCGGGCACACCCGCGGCTGGGGCGGCTCCACCCGTGCACCAGCCACTTCATCCTGCACTTCAGCCGCTGCACCGAGCAGCCGTACGTGTCGGCGGCGCCGAGCATCGAACCGCTCCCCGAGGGCCGTTACCGCCTCCGGCGGCGTGGCGAGGTGATCGGTCACGCTGACGGCCCGGCCGAGGCCCTCGCCCTGGCGGCCACCCATCTGCCGCCCGACCTCGGTCCGGTGGTCGCCCACGCCCACGAGCTCGCGCAGTAGGGTCAGCAGGCCGTCGGCGGGTGGAGGGCCAGCAGGGACGGGACTTGGTCGGGCGCGGCCAACCGGAGGAGGCCATGGCCGATGCCGGCCAGGCCGACCATCAGGGACGGGCTGTGGACGCCGTGCGGCAGGCCGCAGGTCCACCCGCGGGTGTCGAGGGCGTCCAGGGCGGCGCGGGCTGCGGGATACCAGGGGCGGCCGGCCAGCTGGAGGGATTCCACGTTGCCGAGGTCGCCGTGGCACAGGGACGCGTTGAGGCCGAAGCCCTCGCGGAGCACGGTGTCGAGGGCGGTGTCACGCTCCTTGGCGAGCAACTCGCCTCCATCCGGCAGGAGTTCGGTGAGCTCCACCCGGGCGAGGGCGATACCGGAGGCGCCGTGGCACCAGAGGACCGGGAAGGACGGGGCGTCGGGGGTGCCGTCCTCGCGGACGTCGCGCCAGTTGGCGGCGGCCGGGTCGAACAGGGTGCGCTCGTAGTCCAGTGCGGCGAGGGCGAGTTCGGGCAGACGGGAGTCACCCAGGCGGTGGCCCGCCTTCGCCAGCGCCCACGCGATGCCGGACCCGCCGTGGGCGAAGCCCGCCAACGGGCCGGCGGCCACGCCCGCGAGGGAGGCGGGGAGCCAGCCGACGCCGCCCTCGGCCCGCCCCGATTCGGGGTGCGGGGTGGCGGTCTCGACGAGGCGTGCGGCACAGGCGGCGAGGGCGGCGGTCACGGCCGGGCCTGGACGGACGGAGTCCCAGGCCAGGAGACCGCCGATGGTGCCGGCGTTGCCCGCCAGGAGGTCGTGTTGGACGTCCTCGGCGGCGGTGGCCGCGACGCGGCCGATCATCTGCCCGGCCAAAGCGTCGAGTTCGTCGTCGGGGTGGTCGGCGGCGAGGTGCGCGAGGGCGTACAGCACGCCGCCGGTACCGGCGAGGCCGCCGCCGAGGCGGTCGGCGCGGCGGCGGACCTGGCGGCGGAGCGTCCGTTCGGCGGCTCGGGCTGCCTCGCGATGGGAACGGTCCCCGGTGGCAGTGGCGAGCTGGTGGAGGAAGAGGGTGATGCCGGCCGTGCCGCTGTAGAGGTCGGGGCCGAGCTCGGCGGGTGCCCAGCGGCCGGGCGGAGTCCAGTTGGGACCGACCCAGGCGAGGTCGGCGCTGCCCCGGTAGGCCTCGCGGAGCAGTTGTTCGCCGGCCTCGACGGCCTTGGCGAGGGCGCGGGCGGCGATGTCGTCGCCCGTCTCGTCCGGCGCGGCGCGGAGCACGGCCGTCGCGGCCCGGCACGGCTCGCGGGCGCCGTCGGCCGTCGTCACGGACAGCCGCAGGAGCTGGAGTTGGCGCTCCAGGTCCTCCTCGTCAAGCCCGTCCGCCTTCGCGAGGGCGAGGTCGAGCGCGGGCCGGTCCGCGACGCCCGGGATCACCGCGCCGGTCGAGGAGCGGGCGTCGACGCCGTCGGGGCGGATGGTGAACACGGGCACGTCGCCGCGCCACAGGTCCTCGCGCTCGTGGTCGACGAAGGCGAGCGCGTGCTCCTCCCAGGCGGCGAGGGCCCAAAGCCGGTCGAGGTGGCGGTCCTGGTCGAGGGCGTCGCGGAGGAGGTCGGGGTGGCAGGCGGTGTTGAGGAGGCTGCGGTACTCGAAGGTGTCGCGGCGCAGCATGCGGGTCTCGTCGCCCGCGAACGCGCGGATCAGCTCGCGGAGTCGCTCCTTGTGCGCGGCGAGGATCCGGTAGGCCTCGGTGAAGCCGGCCTCCAACTCGTCGAGGTGGTCGGCCAGTCGCAGCGGGCGGCCGGCCGGGACGGGACGGCTGCCGGGGGCTTCGACGGCCACCCGTCGGTATTCGAGCCGTAGGTCGTCCGTCCCCTGGTTGACGAGGACGGGCGCGGCGCGGGGCGGGAGGCTGGCCGGGTCCCAGCCGAGGGCGGAGAGGTCGGTGCCGCCGTTGCCCTCGTCCCACATGCGTTCGGGCAGCAGGCCGGAGCGCAGCACCGAGTGGCGGGCGCGGTGGCGGGCGAGGCGCTCGGACTCGGAGAGGTCCTTGGCGGGCTCGTGCAGGTCGGGGTGGAGCAGGGCCTCCAGGTCGATGAGCACGGGCTGGTCGCGGACGGCGAGCAGGTTCTGCGCGTGGCAGTCGACGGCGTCGAGGACGTACATGAGGGCGGCGAGCGTGCCGGCGCGGTGGTAGAAGGCGCTCAACTCGGCGTCGTCGCCGACCGGTTCGGCGGTGAGGTGGGCGACCCAGCCGTAGCCGTGGCGGGCCAGGTGGGTGAGGTCGTGCAGGGGCAGCCGGAGCCGGGGGTTGAGCCACCGCAGGACCTGCTGGAAGTGGGTCTCGGCGCCGAGCGGGCGGGGCTTGTAGACGATCCGGGTGCCGTGCTCGAAGCGCAGGGAGCTCACGCTGGCGCCGCCGCGGTGCGGGTCGCCGAGGCCGGTGGCGAGTTCGGTGAGGCGGCCGAGCGGGCGGCCGTCGGCGAAGGTGGCGGAGATGGCGGGCAGGTCGGCGGCGAGGCGGCGGAACAGGGTGAGGCCGGTGGTGGTCCACTGCTCGGCCGTCGTCGTCAACCGGTGTGCCAGGACGGGGTATTCGGCGAGCAGCTGCAGTGCGCGCTCGGGCCGGGTGAGCCGGTCGAGGAACCCGCGGTAGCGCTCCTTCGGGGTGTCGCCGGTCAACTCGCCGGTGAGGCGGGCGACATGGAGCTCGGTGATGACGGTGCGGACGATCATGCCGTGGACGGCGGCGGTGAGCGCCGGGAGGGCGAGGGCGGTCAGCTCCTCGGGGGCGCCGAGGGCGGGGAGGTCCAGCTCGGCGATGCCGGCGCACAGGCGGTCGCGGGCCTCCGCCAGCAGGGGCGCGACGAGCCGGGCGAAGGCGTGGTCCTCGGGGACGTCGAAGGTGGCGGGTGCCGCGAAGGCGGCGGCGAGGCGCTCGGCCCACGGGAGGGGTCCGACGCGGTCCGCGAGGGTGTCCGGGTGCTCGGCGAGCAGGGCGTGCAGGGCGTCCGGGTCGAGGCCGTCGGCGGCGAGGCGGCGCTCGAACCAGCCGTCCCGGTCGAACGGCGCCTGGGCCCGCCAGCGCACCAGCTTCCGCCCGGCGCGTTCGGCTCGCTCGGCGCGTTCGGCTCGCTCGGCGCGTTCGGCCCCCTCGACGCCCTCGGCGGGTCCGGCCTCCGACCGCGCGGCGCCGGGCACCGGACCGCGGGCGCTCAGCGGGACGGCGCGGGCGGCGGCCCGCAGGAGTTCGGTCGCGTCAACCACGGGGCGGGGCCGCCTCTCTCGCTGTTTCTCTCGTTGCATCTCTACGCTGTCTCGCTACGCCGTATGCCCGGCCGGCTTCGGCGGCCGATCAGGGCGGGTGGCGCCCCGGCGTGGGGTCGGGGCGCCTCCCGGCGGGCCGGCCCCGGCTGCACGTGCGTCGGCAACTCGACGCGCTGTCGGGGGTGTCGAGTTGCCCTGCAGCCGCACCGTCCACCTCGCGGGGCCGGTGGAACACCAGGGCCGTGGGGTGCCCGGTGCCGTGTTCCGGCCACGATCGAACCACCGACCGGCGGCGGTGGCCCGGCGCGGATCCCGGCGGTGCGGCCGCGATCCGCGCCGGCCACGACCCCGGAAGCCACGGGCTCCGGGATCCGCCGGCTCCGGAGGCGCACGGGCGTTGATGAACGACCCCAAGGTGCTCCTAATCGACGAACCCACCAGCGCCCTGGACCACGAGCGGGGTGCGGCCGTCCT
>NZ_JBSFGU010000034.1:0-81421 GCF_053596725.1 Kitasatospora sp. NPDC001660
CAACCCCGATCAGACGATCGAGGCCGGGGATGTCAACATATCTGGCGTTGACTTTTGGCACGCTGTTGAGTTCTCAAGGAACGGACACTTCCTTCAGACCGCCTTCCAGCGGGCCCTCCGGGCGCTTCGTTCTTTCGTGTTTCCAGCTTACCAGATGTTTGCCGTGCCGTTTCCGGCGCTTTCCGCATCTGAAATCTGCTGTTAACCGCCGACCTGCGGCGACTCGGCTAACCATAGCCGGTCGCCCGCCGGAGCGCGAATCGGGGCGCGCCGGGGGTCACCCGGTCGGCGGCATGATTTGTTGCTCTCGCGAGCATATACAGCAATGGTCCCGGTTCGCCAAGATGCCTGTAGAGTGCGGCGCATCGACCAAGAGGACTAGACCACTAGCGGGTCGGTGAGATGCCGGCCGGCAGGGCGGGCAGGGTGTGAGTTCGCCCGAGAATGTCAGTGTATGTCCGAAGTTGGCATGATTTAGGCTTCAGTTGATCGTTGCGCCGCTGCTCGCGGCCCTTCGCTGTACTGCGCACTTGGGAGGCACAAACCATGACCACTGTGACGTCGCCGCTGACCGGCCAGGTCGTCGGGCTCGCCGGCGTGCCGGACCCGGTGTTCTCCGGCGCGATGGTCGGTCCGGGCACGGCGGTCGACCCGGTGCGCGAGCCCACCGAGGCCGTCGCTCCGGTGGACGGCGTCGTCGTCTCCATGCACCCGCACGCGTTCGTCGTCGTGGACGCGGACGGGCACGGTGTGCTGACGCACCTCGGGATCGACACCGTGCAGCTGAACGGCGAGGGCTTCGAGCTGCTCGTCAACAAGGGCGACACCGTGACCCGCGGGCAGTCCGTCATCAAGTGGAACCCGGCCGACGTCGAGGCCGCGGGCAAGTCGCCGATCTCGCCGATCGTGGCTCTGGAGGCCTCCGCCGAGTCGCTCGGCGCCGTGGTCGAGAGCGGCGAAGTCCGCGCCGGCGACAAGCTCTTCAACTGGAGCTGACCTCTTCTTTCCCCACACCCGCCCCGGACGAGATGACGGGGCGGCCCCCACACAGCGGCTCCCGGCGCGGGCCGCTCATCTCAGCGGAGACAGGTGACATGACGAAGACGCTGCGCGGCGTGGGTGTGAGCCACGGGGTCGCGATCGGCCAGGTGCGGCACATGGGGACGGCGGTGCTGGAGCCGCCGGCCACCCAGATCCCGACCGAGGACGCCCCGCGTGAGCAGGCCCGTGCCCAGGCGGCCGTCGAGGCGGTGGCCGCGGACCTGATCGCCCGCGGCAACCTGGCCGGCGGTGAGGCCCAGGCCGTGCTGGAGGCCCAGGCGCTGATGGCGCAGGACCCCGAGCTGATGGCGGACGTGTCCCGGCGGATCGCCGTCGGCAGCAGCGCCGAGCGCGGCGTCTACGACGCCTTCGCCGCCTACCGCGCGCTGCTCGCGGCTGCCGGTGAGTACCTGGCCGGACGCGTCGCCGACCTGGACGACGTGCGCAACCGCATCGTCGCCCGGCTGATGGGCGTGCCGATGCCGGGTGTGCCGGACAGCGACGAGCCGTACGTGCTGTTCGCGCGGGACCTCGCTCCGGCCGACACCGCGCTGCTGGACCCGACCCTGGTACTCGGCTTCGTGACCCAGGAGGGCGGGCCGACCAGCCACAGCGCCATCCTCGCGCGGGCGATGGGCGTGCCGGCCGTGGTCGCGCTGCCGGGGGCGACCGAGGTCGCCGAGGGCACCGTGGTGGCCGTGGACGGCAGCTCGGGCGACGTGCTGCTGGACCCGACGCAGGAGAAGCAGGACGAGCTGCGGGCCATCGCCGCCGAGCGCAAGGCCGCGCTGGCCGCGTCCACCGGTCCGGGACGGACCTCGGACGGGCACCGCGTGCCGCTGCTGGCCAACGTCGGCGGCCCGGCTGACGTGCCGGCCGCGCTGGAGAGCGGCGCCGAGGGCGTGGGCCTGTTCCGCACCGAGTTCCTGTTCCTCGATGACTCGGCGAAGGCCCCGAGCGAGGAGAAGCAGGTCGAGGCGTACCGCAAGGTGCTGGAGGCGTTCCCGGAGGGCCGGGTCGTCGTCCGGGCGCTGGACGCGGGCGCGGACAAGCCGCTGGACTTCCTCACCCCGGCCGACGAGCCGAACCCGGCGCTGGGCGTGCGCGGTCTGCGCACCCTGCTGGAGAACCCCGAGGTCATGCAGACGCAGCTGCGCGCGCTGGCCAAGGCCACCGCGGGGCTGCCGGTGCACCTTGAGGTGATGGCGCCGATGGTGGCCGACCGCAAGGACGCCAGGGACTTCGCGGACGCGTGTCGTCAGGCCGGTCTGGATGCCAAGTTCGGCGCGATGGTGGAGATCCCGTCGGCCGCGCTGCGCGCGCGGGCGATCCTCCAGGAGGTCGAGTTCCTGTCGCTGGGGACCAACGACCTCGCGCAGTACACCTTCGCGGCCGACCGTCAGGTGGGCGCGCTGGCCCGGCTGCAGGATCCGTGGCAGCCGGCGCTGCTCGACCTGATCGCCGTGGCCGCCGAGGCGGCGCAGGCCGAGGGCAAGAGCTGCGGCGTGTGCGGCGAGGCCGCCTCGGACCCGCTGCTGGCCGTCGTGCTGACCGGTCTGGGCGTCACCAGCCTGTCCATGGGCGCGGCGTCGATCCCGTACGTGCGGGCCACGCTCGCCAAGTACACGCTGGCGCAGTGCCGTCGGGCCGCCGAGGCGGCCCGGGCCACGGACAGCGCCGACGAGGCGCGCACCGCGGCGCAGCAGGTGCTCTCGGGCGAGTAGGGGAAGAGAGAAGCAAGAGGAGGGGCGCTCCCGGTGGAGAGCGCCCCTTCGGCGTTCGTCAGGACTGGCGGTCGCGGCGGAGCTGCTCGAAGAAGCGCAGGTGGTCGATGTTGTCGACGGAGCCCGGGTTGACGGCCAGCTCCAGCGGGGTGCCGGAGAGGATGCGCTTCACCGGGACCTCGATGCGCTTGCCGGTCAGGGTGTGCGGGAGGCCCCGGACGGTGATGACCTCGTCGGGGACGTGGCGCGGGGAGAGCTCGGTGCGCAGCGAGGTACGGATGCGGCCGATGAGGTCGTCGTCGAGTTCGGCGCCGGGGGCGAGGACGACGAACAGCGGCATCCAGTAGCCGCCGTCGGGCTCCTCGAGGCCGATGACGAGGGACTCGGCGATCTCGGGGAGGCGCTCGACGACCTCGTAGATGTCGGAGGAGCCCATCCGGACGCCCTGGCGGTTCAGGGTGGAGTCGGAGCGGCCGTGGATGACGACGGTGCCGCGGGAGGTGACGGTGATCCAGTCGCCGTGGCGCCAGACGCCGGGGTACACGTCGAAGTAGCTGTCGTGGTAGCGGGTGCCCTCGGGGTCGTTCCAGAAGCCGGTGGGCATGGACGGGATGGGCTTGGTGACGACGAGTTCGCCGACGGCGTCGGTGAGCGGCCTGCCCTGGACGTCCCAGGACTCGACGGCGGCGCCGAGGCAGGGGGCCTGGATCTCACCGAGGTGCACGGGCAGCGTGGGGACGCCGCCGACGAAGCAGGAGCAGACGTCCGTGCCGCCGCTGACGGAGGCGAGCCAGACGTCCTCCTTGACCTCGTCGTAGATCCAGCGGAATCCGTCGGGCGGGAGCGGGGAGCCGGTGGTGCCGATGCAGCGGACGGCGGAGAGGTCGAGGTCGCGGCCGGGGTGGAGGTCGGCCTTGCGGCTGGCGATGACGTAGGCGGCGGAGGTGCCGAGGACGGTGGCGCCGGTGCGGGCGGCGACCGACCAGAGGGCGCCGGTGTCGGGGTGGCCGGGGCTGCCGTCGTAGGTGACGATCGTGGCGCCGACGAGGAGGCCGCCGAGCAGGAAGTTCCACATCATCCAGCCGGTGGAGGTGTACCAGAGGAAGCGGTCCTGCGGGGTGAGGTCGAGGTGGAGGCCGACCTGCTTGAGGTGTTCGAGCAGGATGCCGCCCTGGCTCTGGACGATGGCCTTGGGCAGGCCTGTGGTGCCGGAGGAGTACAGCACCCAGAGCGGGTGGTCGAAGGGGACCGGCTCGAAGACGGGCTCGACGTCGTCGGCGATCAGGTCGTCCCACTGGAGGGCGCCCTCGGGGGCGGGGGCGCCGAGCAGGGGGACGTGCACGACGGTGTGCAGGGTGGGGAGTTCGTGGCGCAGCTCGGCGACGACGTCGGTGCGGTCGTGGTCCTTGCCGCCGTAGTGGTAGCCGTCGACGGCGAACAGGACGGCGGGCTCGATCTGCTGGAGGCGGTCGAGGACGCTGCGGGCGCCGAAGTCGGGGGCGCAGCTGGTCCAGATCGCGCCGACGGCGGCGGTGGCGAGGAGGGCGACGGCGGCCTGCGGAATGTTGGGCAGGTAGGCGCTGACGCGGTCGCCGGGGCCGACGCCGCGAGCACGCAGGGCGGCGGCCAGGGAGCCGACCTGGCGGCGCAGTTCGGACCAGGTGAGGACGGCCGGCTGGTCGGTGGTCTCGTCGAGGTGGAGGATCGCGGGGCGGTCGGTGTTCGCCGGGTCCTCGGCGGCGCGCAGGGCCTGCTCGGCGTAGTTGAGGCGGGCGCCGGGGAACCAGCGGGCGCCGGGCATGGCCGGGTCGGCGAGGACGGTCCCGGGGGCCTCGGTGAAGCGGACGTCGAACCACTGCGTCACCGCGGTCCAGAACCGGCCGAGGTCCTCGGTGGACCAGGCGTGCAGGGCGGCGTAGCGCTCGGCGGCCTGCTGGTCGTCGTCGGCCGGGGCGAGCGGGGCGGCCGGGGCGCCGTGGTGCTCGGCGGCCCAGGCCTGGAACGCCACGAGGCTGGTCGCGGCGGCGCGAGCGGGGTTGGGGCGCCAGAGCGGCTGGTCCTGGAGGGGGGTGCTCACGGTGGTGGTCTCCCGGCCGGTGGTGGGGACGGGAGTGCTTGTGGCAGGCCCGTCCGATTGGGCTGTCGGTGCAGACCATGCCATGTGAGCGGCCGCTGCGCCAGGGTCCGCCGCGGCAGTGGCGGGCTGGTCAGCGGTGGGTGAGTTCGCCGTTGAACCAGGCGCGGGAGACGTTGGTGTGGAAGTCCCAGACGAGCCGGGTGTCGGGGTGGGCGAGCAGCCAGCCGTCGGTCTCCTCGGTGGGGCGCGAGGGCGGGAGTTCGGCGAGGGGGCGGACGGGGAGCAGTCCGCAGAGGAACACGAAGCGGCCGTACGGGTCGGAGGCGGTGGAGACCAGGGTGATGTCGGCGGCGTCGGCCAGGATGCCGGTCTCCTCGCGCAGTTCGCGCACGCAGGCCTGCTGCCAGGTCTCGCCGAAGTCGATGTAGCCGCCGGGGAAGGCGAGTTCGCCGTAGCCGGGCTCGATGGTGCGGCGGATGACGACGAGGGCGGGGTCGGCGTCGGGCCGGGTGACGGGCAGGACGGTGACGGCGACGGGCAGTGGGTTGCGGTAGCTGATCTCGGCGCAGCCGGGGCAGGTGCGGGGCCAGCCGTCGGTGCCGGTCGGGTAGGGCGTTCCGCAGAAGTGGCAGTGGGAGAAGGGCCGGTTGACCGTGCGTGTCACGTCGTCGGTGGTCATGACCGGATGGTAGTCCGGCAGGGGCGGTGGACGGTCAGCGGACCTCCTCCTCGCGGGCGGGGCGCAGCAGGGCGGGGTGGAGGAGGTGGGCGTCGCCGGCGTGGTAGGTGCGGGCGCGGGGGCCACCGCGGGCTCCGCCGCGTTCGGTGGTAGTGCCGGTGCTCTCGACGAAGCCGGGGACGGAGAGGACCTTGCGGTGGAAGTTGCCGGGGTGGAGCTTCTCGTCCCAGACGGCCTCGTAGACGGCGCGGAGGTCGGGGATGGTGAAGTCGTGGGGCAGGAAGGCGGTGGCGAGCGGGCTGTACTCGATCTTGGCGCGGGCGCGGTCGAGGCCGTCGGCGAGGATGCGGGCGTGGTCGAAGGCGAGTGTGGTGGGGCCGCTGTGCCCGCCGGCACCACCCCCGTGGGTGTCGGCGGGCGCAGCGGCGGTCTCCGGGCGGCCGCCGGGCCCGAGGTCGAGGTCGGCGACCGGGTGCCAGGCGGCGGCTGCGGCGTCGGTGCCGGCCTGGGGGTCGGGCAGGTCGGGGGCGAAGGCGAGGTAGGCGACGGAGACGACGTGCATGCGCGGGTCGCGGTGCGGGGCGCCGTAGGTGCCGAGCTGTTCGAGGTGGATGCGGCTGAGTGCGGACTCGAGGTCGGAGCTGCCCACCAGGCCTGTCTCCTCGGCGAGTTCGCGCGCGGCGGCCTCGTCCAGGTTCTCCTCGCCGGCGCGCAGGAAGCCGCCGGGCAGCGCCCAGGAGCCCTGGAAGGGCGGGGCGGCGCGCTCGACGAGCAGGACGTGGAGGCCGCCTTCGCGCAGGGTGAGGGCGACGACGTCGACCGTGACGGCCACGGGGGTGTAGGCGCGTGGGTCGTAGGCGGCGAGCCATTCGCGCTCGGATTGCGGACCGGCGTGGGGCGGGCGGGGCTCGTCGGCGCCCATCGGCGGGACCTCCGTGCTGCTTTCTCGTGCGTTCGGCTGCTCGTGCGTTCGGCTTCTCGTGCGCTCGGCATCGGCTGTGTTCGACTTCGTTTGCGCTCGGCGACGCCGGACTGCACTGTCGTTCTCGGGATGAGCACAACGTAGCGACTCCGTTCCGACGCGGCAAACGGTTTTCCGGGCGGGCGAGGGCGCTCGGCTTCTAGGCTGTGACCAGCCGCGACCCGTTCCCGAGGAGGCCGCCATGCCCGCCACTCCCCCGTCGGACTTCGCCACCGCGCTGGCGGCGGGTCCCGTGGTCCTGGACGGCGGGTTGTCGAACCAGCTGGTGGCGCAGGGGCACGACCTGTCGGACGGGCTGTGGTCCGCGCGGCTGCTGGCGGACGCGCCGGAGGCGGTGGTCGAGGCGCACCGGGCGTACTTCGCGGCCGGGGCGGAGGTCGCCATCACCGCGAGCTACCAGGCGAGTTTCGAGGGTTTCGCGCGGCACGGGCTGGGCCGGGCGGAGTCGGCGCGGCTGTTGGCACGCAGTGTGGAGCTGGCGCGGGAGGCGGCGCGCAGCGAGCCGGGCGGGCGGCGGCGCTGGGTGGCGGCCTCGGTGGGGCCGTACGGGGCGGTGCTGGCGGACGGTTCGGAGTACCGCGGGCGGTACGGGCTGAGCGTCGCGGAGCTGGTGGCGTTCCACCGGCCGCGGCTGGAGGTGCTGGCGTCGGCGGGCCCGGACGTGCTGGCGCTGGAGACGGTGCCGGACACGGACGAGGCGGCTGCGATGCTGGAGGTCGTCCGGGGGCTCGGGGTGCCGGCCTGGCTGTCGTACAGCGTGGCGGGCGACCGGACGCGGGCCGGGCAGCCGCTGGCCGAGGCGTTCGCGCTCGCGAAGGACGTGGACGAGATGCTGGCGGTGGGCGTGAACTGCTGCACGCCGCAGGACGCGGACCTGGCGGTGGCGCCGGCGGCGGAGGTGACGGGCAAGCCGGTGGTGGTGTACCCGAACAGCGGGGAGCGATGGGACCCGGACATACGGGGCTGGCGCGGGGAGCCGACGTTCCGTTCGGCGCGGGTGCGCGGGTGGCTCGCGGACGGGGCCCGGCTGGTGGGCGGGTGCTGCCGGGTGGGGCCGGACGGGATCGCGGCGCTGGCGGCGGAGGTCGCGGTGGGGCGGGACTGAGCTGGGACCGGGACCGGAACGGGTCGGCGACGAGACTGGAGGCGGGAGCGAGCCGGGGCCGAGGTGGCGCGGGCGACGGCGGTGGCGGGTGGCGGAGGTTAACAGGCGGCCGAGCGCGGGTTACCGAGGGGGAATGTGCACGGAGCGGCGGACGCCTGGCAAACTCGTCCCGTTACCACTGCGGTCGACAATGTCGACCGCCTGTCAGCGCGGAGGTACCAATGCCCGGCCCGATCCAGTCGCTCTCCCGGGCCGCCGCGATCATGCGCCTGCTGGCCGGCGGTGAGCGCCGCCTGGGCCTTTCCGAGGTCGCGACGGCGCTCGACCTCGCCAAGGGCACCGCGCACGGCATCCTGCGCACACTGCAGCAGGAGGGGTTCGTCGAGCAGGACCCGGAGAGCGGCAAGTACCAGCTGGGCGCCGAGTTGCTGCGCCTCGGCCAGAGCTACCTGGACGTGCACGAGCTGCGCGCGCGGGCGCTGGTGTGGGCGGACGACCTGGCCCGGGCGGCCGGCGAGACGGTCTACCTCGGGGTGCTGCACCAGCAGGGCGTGCTGATCGTGCACCACGTGTTCCGGCCGGACGACACCAGGCAAGTGCTGGAGGTCGGTTCGATGCAGCCGCTGCACAGCACCGCGCTGGGCAAGGTCCTGGTGGCCTACGACCCCGTCGCGCGCGGGGAGTTGGGCAACGGGCCGTACGAGTCGTACACGCTGCGGACGTTGACCGAGGCGGCCGACGTGGACGCCGAGTGTGCGCTGATCCGCGAGCGCGGCTGGGCGGACTCGATCGAGGAGACCTGGGACGGCGTGGCCTCGATCGGCGCGCTGATCCAGGACCGGCGGCGCAATCCGGTGGGCGCGGTGTGCATCAGCGGACCGGTGGAGCGGGTGTGCGAGGACGGCTTCGTCAAGCCGTCGCTGGTGGCCTCGGTGCGCAGCGCGGCGCGGGCGATCTCGCGCGATCTGGGGGCCGGGCGCTTCTGAGCGCCGGCAGTCGAATTCGTCACGCTGAGGCGCGGACGGGCGGGAGGCCTGTCCGCGCCTTGGCGTTTTGCCCCGGTTCGGGGCGCTCCGCTGGGTAACTTCGGGGGACGGGTCGGGACAAGGGTCACAGCTGCGTAACCCCGCCTTGACGTGGGGGCGACCCGCAGAGGAAGCTTCCGCATGACGGTCGACATTGTCGAACGATGGCCGGGAAGATCACTCCCCCAGTGCGCTCACCCACACCGCGATCGTCCGGCCGCCCGCCCCCACCCGCACCTCCGGGCCATATGGACAAGGGAGTCTTTGTGTCCGCGTTCTCCAACGGCGACGTCTTCGTCGGCGAAACCCTCGGCACCGCCGCCCTGATACTCCTCGGCGGCGGCGTCTGCGCCGCCGTGACCCTCAAGAAGTCGAAGGCCGTCAACGCCGGCTGGCTGGCGATCACCTTCGGCTGGGGCTTCGCGGTCCTCATCGCCGCCTACATGACCGGCGCCAAGTCCGGCGCCCACCTCAACCCGGCCGTCACGATCGCGCTCGCCGTCAAGAGCGGCGACTGGAGCCAGGTGCCGCTCTACATCGGCGCCCAGATGCTCGGCGCGATGATCGGCGCCGTGCTGGTCTGGCTCACCTACCTCGGCCAGTTCCAGGCCAACGAGGAGCCCACGCTCGGCATCTTCTCGACCGGTCCCGAGATCCGGAACCCCGTCCAGAACCTGATCACCGAGATCATCGGCACCTTCGTGCTCTGCATGGCGATCCTCACCCTCGGCACCACCAAGGGCCTCGGCGAGAGCGGCATGGGCACCCTCGTCGTCGCCCTGACCGTCGTCGGCATCGGCCTCTCCCTCGGTGGCCCGACCGGCTACGCGATCAACCCGGCCCGCGACCTCGGCCCGCGCATCGTGCACTCGCTGCTGCCGATCCCGAACAAGGGCGGCTCCGACTGGTCCTACGCGTGGATCCCGGTCGTCGGCCCGCTGGCCGGCGGCGCGCTGGCCGGCCTGCTGTACAACGCCGTCTTCTAGGCCGGATTCGAACCCGCCGAGCACGGGGACTGACCGGACGACCGTGTCAGGCCCACCCACTCCGTAATCCCCCGACCCGAGCCGAGGACCCTTCCCATGACCTCCACTGGCAACTACATCGCCGCGATCGACCAGGGCACCACCTCCAGCCGCTGCATCATCTTCGGCGCCGACGGCCGCATCGTCGCCGTCGACCAGCAGGAGCACAGCCAGATCTTCCCGCAGCCCGGCTACGTCGAGCACGACGCCGCCGAGATCTGGACCCGCGTGCAGTCGGTCGTCCGCGGCGCGCTGGAGAAGGCCGGACTGACCAAGGACGACATCCGCGCCATCGGCATCACCAACCAGCGCGAGACCACCGTCCTGTGGGACAAGAACACCGGCGAGCCGGTGCACAACGCGCTGGTGTGGCAGGACACCCGCACCGAGGCCCTCTGCCGCGAGCTCGGCCGCAACGTCGGCCAGGACCGCTTCCGCCGCGAGACCGGCCTCCCGCTGGCCAGCTACTTCGCCGGCCCGAAGATCCGCTGGCTGCTGGACAACGTCGAGGGCCTGCGCGAGCGCGCCGAGGCCGGCGACATCCTCTTCGGCACCATGGACACCTGGGTGATCTGGAACCTCACCGGCGGTGTCAACGGCGGCAAGCACGTCACCGACGTCACCAACGCCAGCCGCACCATGCTGATGAACCTGAAGACGCTGGCCTGGGACGAGAGCATCGCCGAGTCGATGGGCGTGCCGATGACCGTCCTGCCGGAGATCCGCTCCTCCGCCGAGGTGTACGGCGAGGCCGTCGGCGACCTGGCCGGCGTGCCGGTCGCCTCCGCGCTCGGCGACCAGCAGGCCGCGCTGTTCGGCCAGACCTGCTTCGACGAGGGCGAGGCCAAGTCCACCTACGGCACCGGCACCTTCCTGCTGCTGAACACCGGCGAGAAGATCGTCAACTCGTACCACGGCCTGCTGACCACCGTGGGCTACCGGATCGGCGACCAGGCCCCGGTGTACGCGCTGGAAGGCTCGATCGCCGTCACCGGCTCGCTCGTCCAGTGGCTGCGCGACCAGCTCGGCATCATCTCCACCGCCGCGGAGATCGAGACCCTCGCCAACACCGTCGAGGACAACGGCGGCGCCTACTTCGTCCCGGCCTTCTCCGGCCTGTTCGCCCCGTACTGGCGCTCCGACGCCCGCGGTGTGATCGCCGGTCTGACCCGGTACGTCACCAAGGGCCACCTGGCCCGGGCCGTCCTGGAGGCCACCGCCTGGCAGACCCGCGAGGTCGTCGACGCCATGCAGAAGGACTCCGGGGTCGAGCTCACCGCCCTCAAGGTCGACGGCGGCATGACCAGCAACAACCTGCTCATGCAGAACATCGCCGACGTCCTGAACGCCCCGGTCGAGCGCCCGTACGTGGCCGAGACCACCGCCCTCGGCGCGGCCTACGCGGCCGGACTCGCCGTCGGCTTCTGGAACGACCTCGACACCCTGCGGGCCAACTGGCACCGCGCCGCCGAGTGGACCCCGCGCATGGACGAGGCCACCCGGGAGCGCGAGTACAAGAAGTGGCTCAAGGCCGTGGAGCGCACCATGGGCTGGGTGGAGGAGGAAGAGAACAACTGACCGTGAAGCCGGTCGGGGCCCCGCGCCCCGACCGGCTGCCCGCTGTCCGAACAGCTGGTGTCACCGCGTTTCACCGGCCCGCCGCACCGGGCCGACCGGCCTCTCCGCAGGGGCCGCACCGCACACGAGAGGAGTAACGGCGCCGCCCGACCAGCGCGCCGTACACAACCACCATGGCAACCATCCCGACCCTGGGCGCCGAGCGCACCGCCGGCCGCACCGCCTCCCGCGCCGAGACCCGCGAGCTGCTCGGCAAGGCCACCTACGACCTGCTGGTGATCGGGGGCGGCATCCTCGGCACGGCCGTAGCCTGGACCGCGTCCCAGGCCGGCCTCAAGGTCGCCATGGTCGACGCCGGCGACTTCGCCGGCGCCACCTCCAGCGCCTCCTCCAAGCTCGTCCACGGCGGCCTGCGCTACCTGCAGACCGGTGCGGTCAAGCTGGTCGCGGAGAACCACAAGGAGCGCCGCGCGCTCTCGACCGACGTGGCGCCGCACCTGGTCAACCCGCTGACCTTCTTCGTGCCGGTCTACAAGGGCGGCCCGCACGGCGCCGCCAAGCTCGGCGCCGGCGTGTTCCTGTACTCGGCGCTCTCCGCCTTCCGCGACGGCATGGGCCGGGTCTCCACCGCCGCCCACGCCGCCCAGCAGGTGCCGGCGCTGCGCACCGAGGGCCTGCGCTCGGTGGCCGTCTACGGCGACCACCAGATGAACGACTCGCGCGTCGCCGTGATGACCGTGCGCGCCGCGGTGGACGCCGGCGCCGTCGTGCTCAACCACGCCGAGGTCACCGGCCTGCGCTTCACCGCCGGCCGGGTCACCGGCGCCGAGGTGCGCGACCGCCTGGACGGCAGCGAGTTCGGCGTCAACGCCCGCCTGGTGCTCAACGCCACCGGCCCGTGGGTCGACCACCTGCGCACGATGGAGGACGCCGGCGCCGCGCCGTCGATCCGCCTCTCCAAGGGCGCGCACGTCGTCGTCAAGCGCCGCGCCCCGTGGCGCGCCGCGCTGACCATCCCGATCGACAAGTACCGCGTCTCCTTCGCCATCCCGTGGGAGGACCACGTCCTGCTCGGGACCACCGACGAGGAGTACACGGGCGACCCGAAGGACGTCCGCGCCACCCAGGCGGACATCGACCAGATCATGGGCGAGGCCGCGCACGCGATCCGCGACGAGCACCTCGACCGCGACCTGATCACCTACTCCTTCGCCGGCCTGCGCGTGCTGCCCGGCGGCCCCGGCGACACCGCCGCCGCCAAGCGCGAGACCGTCGTCACCGAAGGCCGCGGCGGCATGCTGTCGGTCTCCGGCGGCAAGTGGACCACCTACCGGCACATCGGCCGGACCGTGCTGGAGAAGCTGGCCCACGTGCCCGGCACCAGCCTCGGCGAGGACATGTCCCCGATCGCCCCGACCGTCCCGCTGCCGGGCGTCGGCGCGCCGAACGCCGTCGCGCACCGCCTGCTCATCGACCGCGAGCCGGGCTCGCGCATGGAGCCGCTGGTGGCCAAGCACCTCGCCAGCCACTACGGCACCCTGTCCTTCGAGATCGCCCGCATGATCGACGAGAACCCGGAGCTCGGCCGGCCGATCCACGAGGACGGCCCGGACGTGTGGGCCCAGGTCGCCTACGCCGCCGAGAACGAGTGGGCGTACACGGCGGACGACGTGCTGCGCCGCCGCACCACGATGACCGTCCGCGGCCTGGACACCCCGGAGATCCGCGCCGAGGTCGAGGCCTTTCTCGCGAAGCGCGCAACCAAGTAAGTCCTTTGTGGCGGGCGGGCGTTCGGGGTTTCCCGGGCGCCCGCCCGCTTTTCAGATCAGGGCGTTCACAGGACGGCGCCCGCCTTGACCACATGCCTGAGGTGGCGGTCGGGGCGGGTGAGGACGGCGAGGTCGGTCAGCGGGTCGCCGTCGACGACCAGGAGGTCGGCGTGGGCACCCGGAGCCAGCGTGCCGATCTCGCCCTCCATGCCGAGGAGGCGGGCCGCCGTCGTCGTCGCCGAGCGCAGGACGTCCGCGACCGGCTGCACCTGGGCGCGGATCGTGAACTCCTCCAGCTGCGCCGGGTGGAGGGGGCCGAGCAGGTCGCTGCCGTACACCAGGTTGACACCCGCGCGGTGGGCACGGTCCAGGGCCTCCAGGCCGTGGTCGCGCACCTCGGCGAGCTTGCCGACCGAGGCCGGCGGCAGGCCGGAACGGGCACCGAGCTTCGCGGTCTGCTCGTACGCGACCAGGGTCGGCACCAGGAAGGCGTCCTTCTCCAGGAGGAGCGCGATCGTCGTGTCGTCCAGCAGGTTGCCGTGCTCGACGCAGCGCACCCCGGCGCGCAGCGCCCGGTCGATCGCGCGCGGGTGGTAGGCGTGCACGGTGACGTAGCGGTTGTGGTTCTCCGCCTCCTCGACGGCCGCGCGGATCTCCTCCTCGCTGTACTGGACGGCGCCGATCTCGTCGTGCGGGGAGGCGACACCGCCCGACAGCAGGACCTTCAGGTGGCGGGCGCCCTTGCGGAACTCGTCGCGAGCGGCGGCCCGGACGGCGTCCACGCCGTCGGCGATCCGGCCGAAGTCGGGGCGGGACTCGCAGCAGGGCAGCGCGTCGTCGCCGAGCGGGCGCAGGTCGCCGTGGCCGCCGGTCTGGGACAGCGCCTTGCCGCCGTGGAGCAGCCGGGGGCCGAGCGCGAGGCCCTCGTCGAGGGCCCGGGTCATGCCGTGGTCGGCGCCGCCGACGTCGCGGACGGTGGTGAAGCCGCGGCGCAGCATGCGCCCCGCCTCGGCGAGGGCTCGGACGGTCGCGTAGCCGGGGGTCCAGTTCGGGAAGTCGTGCAGGTCGAGCGTGGTGACGAGGAGGTGCACGTGGGCGTCGATCAGGCCGGGCATGACGGTGTCACCGGCCGCGTCGAGGACCCGGACGTCGTCGCCGACGGCGGGCGGGCGGCCGGTGCCGGTGGCGGCGATCCGGCCGTCGGCGACCTCGATCCAGCCGAGGTCGGTGCGGGCGCCGTCCTCGGGGTGGAGCAGGCGGGCGTTGGTGATCAGCAGTCGGCTCACGGGCGGGCCCTCCAATTTCAGTACGGCACGTATTGAATACGACTCGTACTGAATACACCATGTATCGTTCTTCTGTGAACCCTCCCCCGGTCGAACCGGTCGAACCGGTCGAACCCGCCGCTCCCCGGCCGCCCCGCCGGCGCGTCCACACCCGCGCCCGGCTCCTGGCGGCGGCGAGCGAACTGTTCCTGACCGTCGGCTTCGCGCGGACGAGCATCGAGGACGTCTGCGCCGCCGCCGGCTACACCCGCGGCGCCTTCTACTCGAACTTCGGCAGCAAGGAGGACCTCCTGCTGGCGCTCTTCGACGAGCAGGCAGCCGGACGGATCGCCCAGCTGGAGGAACTCGCGGCGGCCTGCGGGGCACTCGCGCCGCAGGAGCGGGCCCGGCGACTCGTCGAGGCACTGCTGCGGGTCGACCCGGCGGAGACCGGGTGGATCCTGCTGTTCCTGGAGTTCCGGCTGGTCGCCGCCCGTACGGAGGGGCTGGCGGAGCGCGTCGCCGCGCACGACCGGGAGGTCTCGGGGGCACTGGCCGACCTGCTGCCGCGGGCGCTGCCCGAGCTCGTACCGGCGGGTGCCACCGCCGGGCAGGCCGCTGTGGTGTTGCTCGCCGCGCGGGAGGGGCTGCTGGCGCGGACGGCGGCGGGCGGCGTCGTCGCGGAGGAACTGCTGGACGCGACGGCGGCGGTGCTGTCGGCGGCGCTGGGCTAGGACGACGACGGTGGGTGGGAACGACGGCGGTGGGCTGGAACGGCGGTACCGGGCCGGCGCGGGCGCAGAAGCCGGAAACGCGCCGAGGGGCGGCACCCGTTTCGGTACGGGCACCGCCCCTCGGCACTGACGGCCGCGTCAGCTAGACGATCAGGCTCAGCGGCATGATCAGGGCGATGGCGACGACCGAGATCACCGTCTCCATCACCGACCAGGACTTCAGCGTCTGACCGACGCTCATCCCGAAGTACTCCTTCACCAGCCAGAAGCCGGCGTCGTTGACGTGGGAGAGGAACAGCGAGCCGGCACCGATCGCGAGGACCAGCAGGGCCGCGTGGGTCGAGGACATGCTCGCGGCGAGCGGGGAGACGATGCCGGCCGCCGTGATGGTGGCGACCGTCGCCGAGCCGGTGGCCAGGCGGATCAGCACGGCGATCAGCCAGCCCAGCAGCAGCGCCGAGATGTGCCACTTGCCGGACCACTCGCTGACCGCGTTGCCGACGCCGACGTCGATCAGGGTCTGCTTGAAGCCGCCCCCCGCGCCGACGATGAACACGATGCCGGCGATCGGACCGAGCGACCTGCCGACCGTGTCGGAGATCCGGGCCCTGTCGAACCCGGCCGCCCGGCCGAGGGTCAGCATGCCGAGCAGGGTCGCGGCGAGCAGCGCTATCAGCGGCGAGCCGATGAAGTCGAACACCCGCTGGCCCAGCGCCTTCGGGTCGTCGATCACGACGTCCGCGAGCGCCTTGCCGAGCATCAGCACGACCGGCAGGAGGATGGTCGCCAGGACCGCGCCGAACGACGGCGTGCGCTCGGGCCCGGCGGTCTCCTCCGGGGCGGTCGCGGCCGGGATCTCCAGCGGGCCCACCCAGCGCTGCGCCACACGGGCGAACAGCGGGCCGGCGATGACCAGGGTCGGGACGGCGATCAGCAGACCGAGCGCCAGGGTGATGCCGAGGTCCGCCTTCAGCGCGTCGACGGCCACCAGCGGGCCCGGGTGCGGGGGCACCAGGCCGTGCAGCACGGACAGGCCGGCCAGGGCGGGGATGCCGATCCGCATCAGCGGCACGTTGCCGCGGCGCGCGACCAGCAGCACGATCGGGATCAGCAGCACGACGCCGACCTCGAAGAACAGCGGCAGGCCGAGCACGGCCGCGATCAGCGCCATCGCCCAGGGCAGCGCCCTCCTGCCCGAACGGGCCAGCACGGTGTCCGCGACGATGTTGGCGCCGCCGGAGTCCGCGAGCAGCTTGCCGAGCATCGCGCCGAGGCCGATCAGCAGGCCGACGCTCGCCACGGTCGAGCCGAAGCCGGTCGAGAAGCTGTTCAGCAGCTTGTCGAACGGGGCGCCGGCGACGGCGGCCAGCAGGCCGGAGCCGAGCGTGAGGGCTAGGAACGGGTGCAGCTTCAGCTTGGTGATCAGCAGGACGATCGCACCGATGCCGAGCAGCACCGCGACCAGCAGCTGGGAGTTGCTGCCGGTGTGCGGCAGGGCCGGTGGGGCGGCCGCGAGGAGGAGCGCGGGGGACATGCTCATGCGCCCGCCTCGCTTCGCTCGGCAGGGGCATTCGCCCGTACGCGCCTTCTTGTGGTTCGCTCGCTTCGCTCGCTCACGTGAGGTCTCCATTGACCGGCCGCAGCAGCAGCGCCACGGCCATCTCGACGAGTTGTTCGGGGGACGGGCCGACGTCCAGGACGGCACCGCGCTCGTCCGCGCCCAGGGGTTCGAGGGCGGCGTACTGGGAGTCGAGCAGCGACGGCGGCATGAAGTGGCCGGCGCGGCGGGCGAGCCGGTCCTCGACCAGCTCGTGGCCGCCGCTCAGGTGCAGGAAGAAGGCGCCCGGGCAGGCCGCGCGCAGGGTGTCGCGGTAGCGGTGCTTCAGCGCCGAGCAGGTGACCACACCGCCGGTGCCGGCCTCGGCCCGCTCCTTGAGCCAGCCGCCGAGGGCCCGCAGCCAGGGGGCGCGGTCCTCGTCGTCCAGCGGGACGCCGGCCGACATCTTGGCGATGTTGGCCGCCGGGTGGAAGTCGTCCGCCTCGGCGAAGGGGAGACCGAGGCGGTCGGCCAGGAGGCGGGCCAGAGTGGTCTTGCCGACCCCGGAGACGCCCATCACCACGATCGTGGGAGGGGCCTGCGGGAGGTCGTGGTTCTCGACGCTGAGAGCCATGGGTGGTGCTCCTTCGTTGCCTGGCCGCCACTATCGCTCCAAAGATATGACGTATTCAAGTAGCGGAAACCAAATCGTCATACTTTTGGGCTGTGGGGTGGGTCGCAGAGGGCTGGGGCAGCCAACGGGTGAGGACGGGGGTGGAGCTGCCGGCGCGGGGCGGAGGATGGGGAGGCCGGGGCGCAAGGGGTGCGGCCCAGGGTGAGCGAGGGTTCTCCGGGGGTGGCGTCTAGGCTGGGCGGATGGAGATCCAGGGGCTGCCAGGGCGGCTGCTTGACGAGCTCGGGCCGGCGATCGCGGCGGGGGAGATCCCCGAGGGGGCGGTGTTGCGCAGCGAGGAGCTGGAGGAGCGGTTCGGGGTGTCCCGGACGGTGGTGCGGGAGGCGGTGCGGATCCTGGAAGGGATGCGCATGGTCGCCTCCCGGCGGCGGGTCGGGATCACGGTGCAGCCGAAGTCGGGCTGGGACGTCTTCGACCCGCTGGTGATCCGCTGGCGCCTGGCCGGTGCCGACCGTCCGGCGCAGCTGCGTTCGCTCGGCTCGCTGCGGGTGGCCGTCGAACCGGCCGCCGCCGCGCTCGCGGCCGTCCACGCGAGCGACGATGACCGGCGCGAACTCAGCTCCTTGGCAGTCGAGTTGACGATGTCGGCGCGGGCCGCCGACCTCACCACCTTCCTCCGGCACGACATCGCCTTCCACGCCACCGTCCTGAAAGCCTCCGGCAACGAGATGTTCGCCCACCTCGGGGACACCGTGGGAGCGGTGCTCACCGGGCGGACCGAGTACCATCTGATGCCCAATCAGCCCGAGCCGTACGCGATCCGGCTGCACCGCGAGGTCGCCGAGGCGATCTGCATGGGGGACGCCCGCCATGCCGAGCAGGCGATGCGGACGATCGTGACGGGCGCCCTGGAGGAGCTCAACCAGCAGTTGGGCTGATGGCCCGGCGCGGGGCCGACCCGGAACCGGCCGCGGACGAATCGGGCCGGATCACACGATTTGACGGCAGTTCGGTGGATTCGGACGCATAGTCCGGCTTGGGCGGGGCAGAGTTCGCACGGGGGCGCTTTTCGCGTGCGCCCGTTCCGTGTCCGCCGCCGAATTCGCGCCTGGGGGTCGCCCGATGTCCGTGCCACGCCGCCGTCGCCGCCTGCCCGACGAGGTGCGCGCCGCCGTCGTCCGGGCGGTGCTCTGCTTCGCCTTCACCCTGGTGGGTGTGGTGGTCGCGACGCTGGCCTCGTACGCGGGCAGTTGGCTGATGGCCCCGGCGCTGATGGCGATGGGGCTCGGGGTGTTCGGAACGATGTGGTGCCTGCTGGAGATCCTGATCTCGCGCCAGGTCGCCGCGCAGCGGATGCGCGCGCCCAACTCGACGACGCCGATGGCCGGGAGCCGGGCGGGCGCCCAGGAGCCCCTCGCCGCCCGACCCCTGCCCCGCCCGGGCCGGCCGCGGGGTCAGTTCTCGGGAACGACCCGGTAGTGAGTGGTGAGCCGGCGGTCGCCGTCCAGGACGTGGAAGGCGAGCATCGGCGGGTGGGTGAAGGAGATGCCGGGGCCTCCCTCGCACGCGAGGGTGGTGGTGGACACCACGCCCGGGGCGACGAGGAGGGGGAGGCCGGCGAAAGTGGTCGCGGCAGGGGTGTGGGAGTGGCCGCAGAGCAGGGCGGCGACCCGGGGGTGGCGTCGCAGGACGTCGGCGAGACCGGCCTCGCCGAACTGGCGGATGCGGTCGACGGCCGGTATGTACAGCTCGGCCGGCGGGTGGTGGAAGGCCACCAGGGCGGGCAACTCGGTGCGTCCGGCGGCCAGTTCGGCGTCCAGCCAGGCGAGCGTCCCCTCGTCCAGCAGGCCGTCGTGCTGCCCGGGGATCGACGAGTCGAGCATCAGCACGTCCGCGCCGGGGAGTTGGTGCAGCCGATTGATCGGACCGTCTACGGGTCCCTCCCCCGGTTCCCCGCCGAGCAGCACCTCGCGGTAGGGCGCCCGGCTGTCGTGGTTGCCCGGGCAGAGGAGCACCGGGTGCCGGGACTCCAGGACCTTGGCGACCTGTTCGTACTCGGCGGGCAGACCGTGGTCGGCGAGGTCGCCCGTCACCAGCACCGCGTCCAGTGAGCCGGGCAGGGCGTCGAGGTACGCCATCACCTGCTCGGCCCGCCGCCGGGCCCGCTCGCCGCGGTCCCGGCGGTGGTCCTGGCCGAGGTGGATGTCACTGAGGTGCGCGATGGTCAGCATGCCGATCACGCTAGCCACTTCACGGCTGCGCCGGAACCTCCGCGGGGCGCTTGAACATCCGGGTGGCGGTGATCTCGCCGTGGATGGCCGGGCCGTCCGGGTCCTGCGGGGCGGGCAGGCCCGGGCGCAGGTGCTCCTCCACCGAGATGTACTTGAGGCCGGCCCGCAGGTCGGCGTCGTTGCGCAGCCGGATCACCAGCGGGAACTCGGCGAGCGCCGTGGTGTCGAACAGGCCGGTGGTGTAGATGAGCTGGACGCCGAGCGCATCGGCCACGGCGCGCTGGAGCTCCAGCAGGTAGGTGGCGTTGGCGCGGCCGATCGGGTTGTCGAGGAACAGCGTGCCGGCGTGCCGCAGCTGGGACTGGCCGCGGTCGTTGGCGCGCAGCGCGGCCATCGTGCAGTAGAGCGCGATGGCGGCGGTGAGCAGCTGCCCGCCGGAGAAGACGTCGGACATCTGGCCGACGCCGACGCGCTCGGCGCGCAGCACCGCGTCGGGCTTGAGGATCTCGACGCTGACGCCCTTGGGGCCGATCGCCGCGGCGACCCCGCGCAGCAGCAGGGACATGCCGTCGCGGCGCAGGTCGCTGTTCTTGCGGACGGCGGCGCGGGTGGCCTCGTCGATGACCTCGCCGAGGCGCTCGACGAGGGTGGCGTGGTCCGGGTCCTCGAAGCGGATCCGCAGGAACTCCTGGCCGGACCACTCCCCCAGGCCCTCGGGCAGCCGGGACAGCCGCTGGGCGGCGCGCAGCGTGGTGAGCGAGGACTCGACCAGGCCGCGCAGACGGTCGACGATCGAGCCGCGGTTGCGCTCCAGCTGGGCGAGTTCGTCGGTGAGCACGCGCAGCCGGGGGGCGAACGCGGCGGCCCAGGCGGCGGCGTGCTCGGGCAGCGCGGAGGCGGGCAGTTCGCGGATCTGCTGGCGGGCGGGGGTGCGCACGGCCTCGTAGCGGGCGGCGTTGGCGTGCCGGACGAGCGCGTCGGCGGCGTCGCGGACGGCGAGTTCGGCGGAGGACAGCTCGCCGACGGCGGTGCGCAGGGCGCGGCGGGCCTCGGCGACGGCGGTGCGGGCCTCGGGGAGGGCGCCCAGGTACGGCTCGGCGGGGTGGTCCGCGTCCTCCTGGTTGTCGCGCAGGCCGTCGCGGAGCTGGCCGGCGAGCTCGTCGAAGGAGCCCGCGGCCGTCTGGGCGGCGTCGAAGGTGCGCTGGAGGTCGGCGTGCGCCGTGCGGGCCGCGTCCAGGGCCTCGCGGCGCTCGGCCAGGCGGGTGGTGGCGGTGCGCAGGAGGGCCTGGGCGTGCTCGGGGTCGGTGGGGACGAGGTCCTCGGGCAGCTCGGTGTGCGCCTCGCCGTCGACGGGGGCGGAGCGCTCGGCGTCGCCGCGCAGGCGGCCGAGTTGCTCGCTCGCGGCGGCGGAGCGGGCCTCGATGGTGGCGACGAGCTCCTCGGCGCGGGCGGCGGCGGCCTGACGGGCGGGGCCGTCGGCACCGTCGGGGCTGCCGAGGAGCTCCTCGGCGCGGGTGCGGACCTTGTTGGTGAGGCGGTCGAGCTCGGCCGCGGCGGCGGCCTCGTCGCCCTCGGCGCGGGCCTGCTCGGCGCGCAGGTCGGCGCCGACGCCGACCTTCTCGTAGAGCTGGGAGGCGGCGCGGTAGGCCTCGCGCAGGGTGGGCAGCGCGGCGGGCGCGGTGTCGGCGGGCTCGTCGGCCTGCTCGGCGGCGGGGATCTCGGCGCGCTCGGAGCGCAGGGCGCGGGCGGTGCGGCGGGCGTCGTCCGCGGCGCGCTGGGCGGCGCGGCGGTCCTCGTCGCAGGTGCGGGCGCGCTCGGCGCACTGGGCCTGACGGCGGTCGCACTCGGCGGCGTCGTCTGCGAGCTCGCGCTGGCGGCGGGCCCAGTTGGCGCGCTCGCGAAGGCGGAAGGCGAGGCCGGAGAGGGCGTCGGCGCGCCGACGGGCGCGCTGGGCGGCCTCGCGGTGCTCCTCGTGGGCGCGGGCGGCGGCCGCGTGGTCGGTCTCCGCCTCGTCGTGGTCGGCGCGCAGGGTGGCGAGCGCCGCGGCGGCCTGCTCGGCGTGCTCGCGGGCGGCTTCGGCGGCGGCGGCGAGTTCCGCGAGGGTGCCGGGCGGGCAGCTGGCGTGCCAGGAGGCGAGGCGGGCGGCGAGGGCGCGGTCGGCGCCGAGGCGGGCGGCGAGTTCGCGGATGTGCTCCTCGCGGGCGCTCGCGCGGGCGCGCAGCTCGCGGCGCTCGCCGTCGGCGGCGGACTCATCGTGCATGGCCGGGTTCGGCGGCACGAGGAAGAACGCCGGTTCGTCGGTGATCGGGGCGATGAGGGAGGCGGCGGCGCCGACGGCGACCGTCGAGCGGGGCAGCAGCGCGGCGGACCGCAGGGCCTCGCGGGCGCGGTCCAGCGAGGACGGGTCGGTGACGACCACGCCGTCGACGAGCTCGGGGCGGGCGCCCAGGATCGCCTCGTGGTCGGCCGGGTCCACGGATTGGGCGAGGTAGCGCCAGCCGGGCAGGGCGGGGATGCCGTGCTCGGCGAGGTACTCGACGGTGGCGAGCACGTCCGGGCCGGGCGGCAGGAGGCCGCCGTCGCCGAGGGCGGCGAGGATGCGGGAGTCGTCCGCGGCGGCCGTACGCAGGTCGAACAGGGTGCGCTCGGCGGTGGCGATGGCCTCGTCGAGGAGTTCGCGCAGGTACTCGGCGTTGCGGTCGAGGACGGCGGGGGTGAGGAACCCGGCGTCCTCGTCGGCGCCCGACCCCTCCTCGTGCCAGTCCGTAGGGGCCGGCGACAGGGAGAGCAGGTCGGCCAGGCGGGGCTCGGTGGCGAGCAGGGCGGCGGTGCGCTGCTCGGCGGCGAGGGACCGGGCGGCGGCCTTGCGGGCGTCGCCGGCGCGCTCGGCGGCGAGCTCGGCGCGGCCGGTGGCGGCGGCGGCCTCGCGCAGGCGGGCGGCGGCGGCCTCGGCGGCCGCACGGGCCTGGTTGAGCGCGGCGCTGGCGGCCTTCTCGACGTCGGCGGCGTGCAGCGCGGCCCGGGCCGGGTCGACGTCGCCGTCCGCGTCGATGAAGCCGGCCTCGACGGCGGCGGCCGTCTCCTGCTCCACCTCGACGAGGCGCTGGCGCAGGTGCTCGGCCTCGCTGCGGGCCTTCTGGGCGGCAGTGGCGGCCTCGGTGGCGTCCGACTGCGCCTTGGCGCCGTCCTCCTGGAGCTCGCTCGCGCGCTGCTCCTCGGTGTCCGCGCGGGACTCGGCGGCCGCGGCGGCGGTCTCCAGGGCGCGGGCGAGCGCGGTGGCGGCGCGGGCGCGGGCGGCGAGCGCCGGGGCGGCGTCCAGCTCGGCCTCGCGGATGGCGGCGGCGACCCGGGCCACCCGGTCGGCGGCGGCGCGGTGGCGCAGCACCGCCTCGGCGGCCTGCCACGCGGAGTGCAGGGTACGGGCGTCGATGAGCTCGCGGCGCAGCGCGGCGGCCTCGGCGGTGGCCGCGGCGAGGCTCAACGCGGCGTGCCGGTAGGTGAGTTCCTCGGCGATCAGGTTGTGCCGGGTGCGGTCGGCCTCGGCGGCGGTCACGGCGCTCGCGGCGGCGGCGACCTCGATGGCGAGGTCCTGGGCGCGCTCGCGCTCGGCGGTCGCGCGGGAGGCGAGCGCGTGGGCGAGGCGGCGGGTGCGGCGCTCGGCGGTGCGGTGGGCCTCGCGCACGGTCTCGCGCGCGGTGGTGGCCTCGGCGATGCGCTCCAGCAGGTCGAGCGAGCCGGCGGTGAAGTCGCGCTCGGCGGTGAGCTCGGAGCGCAGGCCGAGCTTGGCGGCGAAGCCGTGGACGAGGTCGGCCAGGCCGTCGGTGTCGCGGGTGTCGGTGACGGCGCGCAGCAGGAGGTCGGTGAAGTCGCTGTCGTGCTTGACCGCGAAGAGGCCGGCCGCCTCGCCCTCGTCGGCGTTCATCTCGCGCTGGTAGCGGAAGAGTTCGGGGTCGAGGCCGAGCTCGCCGAGGTGCTCGGTCCAGCGGTCGTGGCCGTCCTCGAAGACCAGGTCGAGGTGGGGGTGGGCCTTGCCGGCCTCGGTGAGGGCGTCGCGGAAGCCCTTCATGGTGCGGCGCCGGCCGCGGGCCTTCTGGTCGCCGGCCAGGCTGACGCGCTCGGCGACCGGCAGCGAGTCCAGGGTCAGGCCGGGGCCGGGGCGGAAGGAGTACCAGGTCTCGGCGAACTTACGCGGGTCGGAGGAGACCTGACGGCCGCGCCACTCGCTGACCTTGCCGACGACGATCAGCTCGCCGGTCACGGTGTGCTGCCACTCCAGGGCGACGTGGCCGCAGTCGTCGGCGAGCAGGAACTTGCGCAGCACACCGGAGCTGGCGCCGCCGAGGGTGTTGCGGTGGCCCGGGAGCATCACCGAGAAGATCAGCTTGAGCAGGACGGACTTGCCGCCGCCGTTCTCCAGGAAGAGCACGCCGGCCGGGGCCGGGCGGCGCACGGGGCCGTCGGCGTCCTCGCCGAACAGGCCGATCTGCTGCGGGGCCGGGTCGGCGACGGGCTCGCCGACGCCGCGCAGGTCGAGCACCGTGTCGGCGTAGCGGGCGCCGGCCGGTCCGATCGAGTAGAGGCGGACCCGGTTGAGCTCGTACATGTGCGGCGGTTCTCCGTGGCTTACGTGGCTTGTGGGTGGGCGGGGCTCGGTGCTTCGGGCTCGGCGGTTGAGGGTCGGACGTCCGAGCTGCGGGTGTCGGTGTTCGCGCTCAGAGGGAGTGGAACGGCAGGCCGGCGTCCGCGACCAGCTCGTCGGTGGTGTCCGGGGGCAGCAGGCTGGCGGTGCCGTCCGAGACCGGGACGACGCCGAGGTCGAGCAGCTCGGCCATCGCGGCGGTGCCGGCCAGGTCACGGACCTGGAGCTGGTAGCGGGCGGTGGTGCGGTAGGTACCGCCGGCGTCGTCCGAGACCTTCTGCAGGAAACCGGAGTCGACCAGGAACACCACGGCCTTGGCGACGATGCCGATGGTGGAGCCGGAGAGCCGACGGGCGTCCTTGGTCGCGCCGGTGGCGGTGCGCCGGGCCCACACCCGCCAGGCGGCCTCCAGACCGGGGGCGTCGCTCTGCGGGTCGGTATTGGCACCCTCGGTGTCGGCCTGCTCCTCCAGGCGGCGGCAGGCCTGGCGGACGAAGGAGTCGACGCCGTTGACGGTGATCCGGCCGAGGTAGCCGTCGTCGGCGAGGTCCTCGGGGCGGGGGAAGGCCATCGCGGCGACGGCCAGGTGGGCGAGGCCGTGCAGGAAGCGGTCGGTGGACTCGGACGCGGCGCGGCGCGAGTAGTCGCCCATGCGGACGGCGAAGACCGAGTCCTCGGCGGCGGCCACGGCCATGCCGGCGCGCGGCGAGACCTCCAGCACCACCAGGCCCATGCCGGTGGCGATCGCGTCGGCGAGGCGCGCGAACGGCGGGTCCTCGCGGTGGCGGCGGACGAGCTCGGCGTACTCGGCGTCGCGGGCGGGGAGCAGCTTGGCCTGGAGCCCGAAGGAGACCAGGCGGGCGGCGTCGGCGACGTCGGCCGGGGTGATCGGCGCTGGGGCCGCGGGCTCGGTCTCGGGCGCCCAGGACGTGTCGTGGTGGGTCGTCACGGGCGGTGCTCCTCGGGGCTGTTGCTGCTGGCGGTTCGGGGGGCCTGGCGGGTGGTCTGGCGATGCATCGGGGGGCCGGTCAGCCGGCGTCCTTGCGGTCGGCGGCCATGCCGACCGCGTCCAGGAGGGCGCTGCCGACGATCAGGTCGGCGCCGCCGAACTCCGGGTCGCGCAGCGGGGTGCCGTCGTCCACGGCGAACAACAGCCGCTCCTCGCCCTGCCGGTAGGCGGTGCCGACCGGCGGGCTGGCCGCGTGCACAGTCAGCAGGGCGACCAGGTACGGGAGTTCGGGATCCTGCTTGCGCGCCTCGGCGAGCAGGCCGGAGAGCCGACGGGGCGCGTCGGCGGGCAGGTCGAGCAGCTCCAGCGCGGCCTCCAGCTGCGCCTCGGAGAAGCGGCTGTCGTCCGGGGTGGCGACGAGGTCCGGGTCGGGCAGCTCGGCGCCGAGGTGCTCGCGCTCGACCGGCGGCGTGAGCAGCAGGTCGACCAGGTCGGCGACCCGGACGGAGGTCGGGGTGCGCAGCCCGGCGCCGCGGGCGAAGAAGGCGCCGGTGGGGCGGACGGCCTGCTCTATCGGCAGCCGCAGGACGGGGGCGAGCAACTGCCCGTACAGGTCGATGCCGCTGCGGGCGCCGGGGGTGGCGAAGGCCTGCCGGTCCTGCTCGGCGCGGAACAGCGGACCGGCCTCCAGCAGGCGGGTCTGCAGCTGGGTGTGGCGGCGGATGCAGTCCTTGACGATGTCGACGAGCTCGGCGGCGCGGCGCTTGTGCTCCGGGTCCTCGGCCTCGTCGCGGGCCTTGCGGATGTTGGTGAGAATCGCGTTCTCGTGCCGGTAGCGGTCGGCGATGTGGTCCAGCGCCTCGTCGATGAGGTCCGGGATGGCGCGCATCCAGTCGACGGCGCGGACGTTGCGCCGGGTGGCCTCCAGCGCGCGGCGCAGCGTCTCGGCGTACTGGACGGTGCGGTAGCGGGCCTGCTCGGCGGCGAGCTGGGCGTCGGCCAGACGGCCGCGGCGGATCAGCACCTCCAGCTTGACCTCGGCGGCGATCTGGGCCGAGGTGACGTCGGTGTCGAGCGCGCCGACCAGGACGTTGACCGCCTCGTCGGTGGTGCGCAGGTAGACGCCGCCGTCGGGGCCGGGGACCTCCTCGATCAGCTTGAAGTCGTAGTCGCGGCGGACGTACTCGCCGTCCGCGCCGAAGGTGCCGTAGACGGCGCGGAAGCCGCGGTCGACACTGCCGACGTTGATCAGCGACTCCAGCACCCAGCGGGCGACCCGCTCGTGCTCGGCGCCGGGGCGGTGGGCGGCCTGGGCGGCGACCCGGGGCAGCAGCCGGGCGAGCACTATGTCGCGGTCGGCGCCGGTGTCGAAGTCCATGTGGAGGGTGACCAGGTCGATCGCGGCCAGGCCGACCTCGGCCATCGCGTAGCCGCCGTACTCGCCGGCCAGGTTGACCTTGCGGTTGTCCAGGTCGTGCAGCGGGGCGGTGCAGGCCAGCGCCTTGAGCCGGCGGGCCAGGCCCTCGTCGGCGGCGGGGCCGGGCGCGGGGCGCGGGCCGGGCACGCCGGGCGCGCCAGGTACGCCAGGCGCGCCGGTGCCGGCGGCGGGCCGGAGGCCGGGCTCGGTGGGCGGGTCTGCGATGACGGTCACGGGGGACAAGATTAGAGGTTCGCACCGACATCGACCGAAACGGACCTTGCGGGCGGGCTACGCCACGGGCGCGCAAGGGGCGGGCGTGCGTGTCGGGGGTGAATCCAGAACGCGGTTTCGACGGGATCACGCCATCCCGAACGGAAATTCGAGAAAGTCGTGAAGGCCGCGCGTCGCTTCCGTGATGATCGGCCTATGATCACTCGACTGGCCAAAGCGGGCCTCGCCGCCGCGCTGTCCGTGACCACCCTCGCCGCCGGTGCCGCCGTCCCCTCGGCCGCGCCGGCCCCAGCGGCCTCCCCGGCCTCCCCGCCTCCCCGGCCTCCCCGGCCGATGGACCGGCCGTCCAGGGCGAGCACGTCACCGTCGCCATGGCCGGCTCCCTGCCGAGCACGACCCCTCCCGGGCCGGGCAAGTTCTCGATCCACTGGACCTCCGCCGGCACGCAGGGCCTCACCGGGCCGACCCACATCACCCTCGACCTGCCCCCGGGGATCAAGACCGACGGCGCGATGTTCTTCTACGTGCCGGCCGACTACACCTTCGTCGAGAGCGTCTCGCCCGACGGCCACCACCTGGACGTCGTCTTCACCGGCACCCGGCAGCCCGGGCACTACGACTTCATGAAGCTGAACCTGTACGGCAACGGCACCCAACAGCCGACCGACCGGATCGTCGCGACGATCGGCAACCCGAACGACACCGACCCGACCGGCCACGTGGCGATCCTGCAGCTCGACGGGAGCACGCCCGCACCGGCCGTCCCGGCACCACCGGCCGTCACCGCCATCGACACCAGCACCGGCCCGGGCACGGGCGGCACGGCGGCGGACATCAGCGGGAGCAACCTGAGCAACGGCATGGTGCTGATCGACGGGGTCCCCGCACCCGGCACCTGCACGGAGACCGACTGCACGGTGACCACCCCCGGCGGGACGGGCAGCGCGCCGATCACCGTGGTCACCGCCGCCGGGACGGCCGCGGCGCCCTTCACCTTCGACTACACGGGCGACCCGCCCCCGGTGCCGCCGGTGCCGGCGGTGTCCATCCTGTCGACCGCGAGCGGCCCGGTGACCGGCGGCACGCAGCTGGTCGTCATCGGCGACAGCCTGACGTGCGGCACAGTGAGCTTCGGCGGGGTGCCGGCCCTGCACACCTCTTGCGGGCCGAAGTACTGCTCGGCGACCGCCCCGGCGGGCGCGGCACCCGGGCCGGTGAACGTCACAGTGACGACGGCCGGCGGGACGAGCGCGCCGGCGACGTTCACGTACACCGCGTAGGGCCTGCCGCTGATGCCCGGATGCTGCTGCACCCGGGCATCAGCGGACAACTGACTGACAACCGACAGATAACAGAATTCGAAATCTGTCATCTGTCATCTGTCGGTTGTTCGCCATCCGCCGCCGACTGACCATCCACCACCCACCCCGAGGCAAAATTGAACACGTTCAAACCTCGGGTCTAGAGTCGTCTCCGCGCCGGTGGGAAAGGCTCCACCTGCCCTTCGGCATGGAGGTTTGCCCCGTGGACACCGATCCCGCCGCCAGTACTGCCGCCCGTCCCGCCACCGACCCCGACGTCGCCCTGCGCCGGGTGCGGCGCTGGCTCCGGCTCTTCCTGGTCGGCCTGGTCCTGAGCGGCCTGACCGCCTTCCCCCTGGAGACCGAGACCCGCTGGCTCGCCGACTTCGCCGCCGGCCCCGCCGCCCCGCTCTCCGCCCACTTCCCGGCCGCGATGGCCTGGCTCGAACGCGTCCGCGACGGCCTGGCTCGAACGCGTCCGCGACGGCGTCGCCGAGACCAACGACCGCTTCCCCTTCCTCGCCTACGGCACCGACTGGCTCGCCTTCGCCCACCTGGTGATCGCCGCCGCGTTCTGGGGTCCGCTCAAGGACCCGGTGCGCAACATCTGGGTCATCCGCTGGGCCGTGCTCGCGTGCGGCGCCGTCATCCCGCTGGCCCTGATCTGCGGTCCGCTCCGGGGGATCCCGCTCGCCTGGCGATTCATCGACATGTCGTTCGGAATCTTCGGGGTCATCCCGCTGGTGATCGTGTTGCGGGCACTGCGTCCGCTGGAACGTTCCTTCCGTGGTCCGGCCGCGGCGGACTGACCTGGCGGCCCAGGATCGTGCGCCCCAGGGCGCGAATCGGCGGAGCACGCGCCGGTGCCGGCGCTCACGGCCCGGGTCACGGTCCATGGCCTTCACACACAGGCCCTACCATCTGGCTCAACAGCTGCTGGGAGGCGGACGGGCGTGGCCGATGCGGTGATCGATCTCAATGCGGACCTCGGCGAGGGGTTCGGGCGCTGGACGCTGACCGACGACGAGGCCCTGCTGTCCGTGGTGACCAGCGCCAACGTCGCCTGCGGCTTCCACGCCGGGGATCCTTCGACGATGCGCCGGGTCTGCGCGCTGGCCGCCGAACGCGGCGTCCGGATCGGCGCCCAGGTCTCCTACCGCGACCTCGCCGGCTTCGGCCGCCGCGCGATGGACGTCCCGCCGGAGGAACTGTCCGACGAGATCGCCTACCAGATCGGCGCGCTCCAGGTCTTCGCCCGCGCCGCCGGCTCCCGCGTCTCGTACGTCAAACCGCACGGCGCCCTCTACAACCGGGTGGTGACCGACTCCGAGCAGGCCGAGGCCGTCGTCGCCGGCGTCCTGCGCGCCGGGGCGGTCTGCGACGGGCCGCTGCCCGTCCTCGGTCTGCCCGGTTCGCGGTTGCTCGCCGTCGCCGAGGGGGTCGGACTGCCCGTCGTCAGCGAGGCCTTCGCGGACCGCGCGTACACGTGGTCCGGCACCCTCGTCCCGCGCCGCGACCCCGACGCCGTCGTGCACGACCCCGAGTCGGTGATCACCCGGGCCGTCGGCATCGCCCGGGACGGCACGGTGGAGGCCGTCGGCGGCGAGCGCATCGCCGTCGAGGCCCGCTCCCTGCGTGTGCACGGCGACACCCCCGGCGCCGCCCAACTCGCATGGCGGGTAAGGGGCGCACTCGCCTCGGCCGGAGTCCGGGTGGAGGCCTTCACGTGACGGCCGCCGCCGTCCGGCAGGTCGGCGAGAACGCGCTGCTGGTCGAGCTGGCCAGGCCGTCCGCCGTCGCCGGGCTGTACGGCTGGCTGCGCGAGCGGCAAGCCGAGGGCGCGCTCGGTGCCGTCGAGGAGATCGTGCCGGCGGCCCGCACGGTCCTGTTGGACGGTGTCGCCGACATCAACGCGCTGGCCGCGCTGCTCGGCACCGCGCGTCCGGTGGCGGCCGACGCGACGGGCGGACCCCTGCTCAAGGTACCGACGGTGTACGACGGCGCCGACCTGAGAGAGGTCGCCGCGCTGTGGGGCGTGTCCGAGGAGGCCGCCGTCCGGATCCACGCCGGGCCCGAGTACGTCGTCGCCTTCTGCGGGTTCTCCCCCGGCTTCGGCTACCTGACCGGACTGCCCGAGCAGTACGAGGTGCCGCGCCGGGCCACCCCGCGCAGCACCGTCCCGGCCGGCTCGGTCGCGCTCGCGGGCCCGTACACCGGCGTCTACCCGAGCCCGTCCCCGGGCGGCTGGCAGCTCCTGGGCCGGACGGCGCTCGCACTGTGGGACGCCGAGCGCGAGCCTGCGGCCCTGCTGGCGCCGGGTGTCCGGGTGAGGTTCACGGCCGTACGGGGGCGGTGAGCGCCCAGCACTCCGTCAGCGCCCCAACAGCGCCTCCGCGATCGCCCGTTGGGCCGGATCGAGCGCTTCCTCCCCGTCCTCAGCCATCCACGCGGCGTTCTGCAGCACCCGGGCGAGCGTCCACCCGACCGCCTCCGACCGCTCCAACTCCAGGACGTCCACCAGGAGATCGAACCGTCGGCGCACCGCCCGCCGCACGTCGCCCGTGGCCACGACGTCGTCCCAGCGGTTGTGCAGCGCGGGGAGGAGCTCGAAGCCGGGGTGCCCGACGAGCGGCTTCGGGTCGATGGCGAGCCACGGGCCGCGCCTCGCGCGGTCGAGCGGAGCGAGGACGTTACCGAAGTGCAGGTCCCAGTACAGGAGTTGATCGCCCGGATCGGCCCGGCCCTCGCGCAGCGCAGCCCGCGTCGCCATGCGACCAACGAGCACCGGTCTTGTTCCACCAGACTGCCGGATCAAGCTGCCCGCCGGTCCTCCGCGCCCGCCCCGACCGACCACACTGACCGGCCGCGTCTAGCCGGCCAGTGCCTCCGCCGCGGCCGCCGCGAAGCCGTCCGGGTTGTCGACCATCACGTTGTGCCCGCACTCCGGCACCGCCACCACCCGCACCCCCGCCGCCCGCAGACCCGCCGCCCCGCGCGGCTCGCCATCCGGCTCCGGGTACAGGAAGGTACGCGGCAGGGCCAGGCCGAGCAGCATCTCCCGCATGGTCGGCACGGTGGCGCGGGCGAGGTGGACGGCACTGCGGTGGAGCGCCTCGGGTCCGGCCTGCCGCATCGTCACCCACCAGAACGGGCCGACCCGCTCGGCGACTTCCCCCCGCCCGCCGGCCAGGAACTCCTCCTCCGTGTAGCTCGCGATCCCGCTGCTGCCGGGCCGCTGGACCACCGGGGCGATCGGGTCGAGGTTGGCGTCGACGAGGACGAGCTTCGCGACCAGCTCAGGGTGCCGGCGGGCCAGGACGATCGCGACCGCACCGCCCATGCTGTGGCCGACGACCTCCGCACCGGCCACCTCGGCGGCGAGCAGTGCGGTCGCGACCGCGTCGGCGTGGTCCTCCAGCGTGTACCCGAAGTCGGCGGGCCGGTCGCTGATGCCGAAGCCGAGGAGGTCGAGCAACAGGCTGCGCCGCCCGGTGAGCAGCGGGTGCGCGGCGGCAGGGGCGAAGTAGACGGGCGAGCTGGCGCCGAGGCCGTGCAGGTAGACGCGAGCGGGCTCGGCGCCGGGCAGCTCGACCCAGCGGATCCGGTGACCGTCGGGCGTGACGGGGGCGTGGCGCATCGCGGGGCTCCTTCTGCGGCGGGGAACAAGCGATCGGCTGATCGGGCGACAGATAGCAGCGAACAGATAACAGATGACAGATGTTGAAATCTGTCATCTGTCCGCCTGCCAGGCGTTCGCCCACCCGATCGGATCAACCAGACCATACCTCGATCCCGATGTACAACAACACCGATATACCAATGTGCCGAGGGACACTCTGGCAGAGTGTCCCTATGCTGAAGCTCGCCATCCTCGGATTCCTGTACGGCCGCCCCCTCCACGGCTACGAGCTGCGCCGCCACCTCGCCGCGCTCACCGGCCACGTCCGCCCCATCAGCGACGGCACCCTCTACCCGGCGATCAAGCGCCTGGAGTCCGACGGCCTGCTCGTCCGCGAGACCGAACCAGGCACCGCCGCCGCGCCCCGCCACACCCTCCACCTCACCGACGCCGGCCGCACCGCCCTGCTCGACCACCTGCGCGAGCCCGAACAGCTCGACATCAGCGACGAGAACCGCTGGTTCACGCTGCTCGCCTTCCTCCGTCACCTCGACCACCCGGCCGAACAGGCCGCCGTGCTCCGCCGCCGCCTCGCCTTCCTCGCCGAGCCGGCGAGCTTCTTCTACGAGGGCGACCGCCCGGTCGGCGCCGAGGAGTTCGCCGACCCCTTCCGCCGCGGCCTGCTGCTGATCGCCCGTGCCACCACGGAAGCCGAACTCACCTGGCTGCAAGCGACCTTGGCCGACCTGGAGGGTGCGAAGCCGAAGCGCCCGGAAGCGAATTGACCGAAACCGGTACCGGCTCGCGGGAACTCCTTCCCCTCCCGCCGCACCCGTGTTCCGATGGCCCGCATGAGCGACGAACTCCCCACCCCGCAGGTCCCGGCCGCGCGCCGCAAGGGTTACGACGGCACCGGGCCGGGCGCCATCACCCCGGACGGCTGCGCCGTCGAGGTCTACTCCCGTCTTCCGGTCGGCGACGCCCCGGACGTGGTCGAGCGCGCCGTCCCGGCCGGCGCGAGCATCCTCGAACTGGGATGCGGCATCGGCCGGATGACGCACCCGCTGATCGACCGCGGCTTCGCCGTGACGGCCGTCGACGAGTCCGCCGAGATGCTCGCCCGGGTGCGCCCTGGCGTCCGCACCGTCCGCAGTCCGATCGAGCGGCTGGACCTCGGCGACGAGCGCTTCGACGTGGTCCTGCTCGCCTCCTTCCTGGTGCACGCGGGTGATGTGGCCGTCCGCCAGGGCCTGCTGGAGACGTGCCGCCGCCACGTCGGCGACGACGGCTGCGTGTTGCTGCAGCGGGAGGGCGAGGACTGGCACCGCAACGTGCCGCGCGAGAGCAAGCTCGGGGAGACGGGCGGGATCGCCCGGGTGGCCTGGGCAACGCCCAACGGCGACGGCTCGAACACCGTCCACGTCGAGTACGAGTTCCCGGACGGCCGCTGGACGCAGACGTTCCAGTCCCGGCCGCTCAGCACCGAGGAGTTCGAGGGGGCGCTGGCGGAAGCCGGCCTGACGGTGGAGCGGTACCTGACCGAGGACCGCACCTGGGTCCAGGCCCGACCCGCCCGCTGACCCCGCGCGTAGTCGAGCCGGCGGCACGATCAGCGCCTGCTCGGCTACAGCCGGGAGGCGGCGGCCCGCTACTTGTTTCTGCTGGCGATCCCGGCGGTGCTCGCCTCGGGGCGTTGGAGCTGTTCAAGATCGGCGAGGGTCCGGTGCCGGCCTCGGGACCGGCGATCCTGGCGACCGTCATCGACTTCGCGGTCGGCTACGCGGCGATCGCCCGGTTCCTCACGTACATCTCACACCACAGCTTCCTGCCGTTCGCCGTCTACCGGGTGCTGATCGGCGCGCTGATCATCGGACTGGTCGCCGACGGGGCCCTCGCCCCGGACGCGGGCGTCGCGAAGTAGAACCAGCTTTCAAACGGCAAACCCGGCCCGCACGACCTCGCCCACATGAAGCCGCACGACATCGCCCACACGCACCCCGCCCGTACAAAGCAGCGGGCCGGGACACCCGACACGGCGTCCCGGCCCGGCGCGGCCCGTACGGTGCCTAGCGCCCGAACTCCCGGGCGGCGGTCAGCCGGCCGCGGACGGCGGCGTGGACCTCGGCCTCCTCGGCCGGGTCGGCGGCGAGTCGCCGCAGGCGCTCCAGCACGCGCGCGTCGCCCGTGGTAGCGACATGCCGCGCGGCGAGCTCGCGGGTGGCCTCCTCGCAGTCCCAGAGGCACTCGACGGCGGGCCCCTCGGGGAAGTACACGTCGGTCGCGGCGAGCGACCGGGCGGCGCGTCCGCGCAGTTCGGAGGAGGCGGCCTCCCCGTAGATGTGGCGCAGGACGGGGACGGCGTCGGCGGCGGCCAGCCGCCCCGCACCGTCGACCAGCGACCCGAGTCCGGCGCCGGAGACCCCGCGCACGGAGACCCAGCGGCGCAACCCGGCGACCACCAGCGGCGCGTCGGCCGGCTCCCCGGCGTCGGCGAGCAGCTGGACGGCGGCCTCGCCGAGGGCACTGTCGGCGCCGCCGGTGGCCGGGTCGGCCCAGCGGCGGGCGTGTGCGAGGACCTCGGGGCCGCGCATCCGGCCGAGCAGTTCCAGGGCGGAGCGCACCATCCGGTCGTCGACGTCGGCGGCTGCGGCCTCGATCAGCTCGGCGGCGGCGGGATCCCGCTGGTCGACGAGGTAGCGCAGGGCGGCCCTGCGGGCGCCGGGCAGGCCACTGCGAGCGGCCTCGACCAGCGTGGGCCGGTCCTCCGGGCGGACGACGGCGGTCAGGCAGCGGGCGGCCGCGGCGGCGCGGCGGTCCACGGCGTCGGGGCCGGGCTCAGCGGTGTCACCGCGCCCCGCCTGGGCGGACGGCTCCGGGCGGCCCAGGAAGGCGCCCGCGCCGATGTCGCCGAGATCACCCTGGTCGGCCCAGGCGAGCACGTCGGCGGTGGACCAGCCCGGGGTGACACCGCTGCGGTTGAGCTGGCGCTGCCACACGTCGAAGGGCGACTGCTCACTGGCCGCCGCGACCCTCGGGTGGTAGGCCGCCCACAGTCGCCAGGGCCGGGGCTCGTACGCGTTGCGGATGAACTCACGCAGCTCGGCGTCGCCCTCGGGGCCCGGCGGGAAGCGGTCCAACACGGCGGTACCGAGGAGCAGCAGGCCGCGGTCGTCGTCGCGCAGTGCGAGCTCGTCCAGGGCCCAGGCCCAGTTGGCGCCGGTGGCGGCGTACTCGCGCAGCATCAGCAGCGCGTCGCGCCGGCCGTACGCGGCGAGGTGGCCGAGGACGGACAGGGCGAGGCCCGTGCGGTTCTCGTCGTCGCTGACCAGGTCCTCCGCGGAGTGGAGGTGGTCCTCGATGCCGTCGAGGGGGGCTTCCAGCTCCATGTAGAGGCGCGCGTAGTAGAGCGAGCGGCTCTCGACCTGCCAGTCGGCTCGGGGGTCCCTGGTGACGCACTCCTCCAGCGCGGCGATGGCCTCGGTACGGTCGGCGGCCAGCGCGTGGAGCTGCCCGTCACCGCGGCCCCGCTGCAGGAGGCCGAGGAGGCTGGCACTGGGTGCTATCACTGGCTCGAACATGAGGTCAGCATCCGTTGCGGCGGTCGTAGTGGCAACGGGATTTCCGTCGCCGGGGTCTCTGGTCGGTACTGCGGTGGGCGCCCGGGCGCCGGAATCACCGAAGGTTACCGCCTCGGGCCCCCTTCCGCACACAGGGCGACGAAGGCTTCAGCCACAGTGGCATATGCCAGAGGAATTTTGCCCACGTTCTGTCCAAATCCCCCACGGGGAGGACTCGGCTGTGCGACAGTCGTCATCACCACCCGCCACGAGCCGCTCACACCGAGCGAGACTCCCCCGACCGATGGACCGGCCATGAACATGCCCTTGCCCCCGGCGCGCCCGTCGGGCACCTCCCTCGCGGGCGGTGCCCCGACGGGCGGTACGGGCGCGGGCGCGGCCACGCCGAGCCCGGGCGGGCCGGCGTCGCGCGCGGCGGAATCGAGCACGCCGGAGTCCGGCACGGCCGACGGCGGAACGGACGGCGGCAGAGTGGACGACACGGCGCAGGAGCCGTCCGACCCCACGGTCTGCTCCGCCGAGTGGAACCTGCTCACCGACGGGGTCCGGTGGGATGCCGAGACCTTCCTGCTCCTCGGCTGCGACCCCGGACACGGCCCGCTCAGCCTCGACCGGCTGCCCGACCGCCTTCCGGACGTCGACCGGCCGCTGCTTCGCCGGATGATGACCGAGACCCTCGTGCACGGACGCACCACCAGCGGCACCCTGCGCATCCGCCGGGCCGACGGCGCGCACGACAGCGTCGAGTGCGCGGGCGAACCCGTCCTCGGCCCGGACGGCACCGTCACCGCGCTGCGCATGCTCCTGCGGCCGGCCGCACGGGCCGGAGCCGCCGAGAACCGCTGACCGGACCGCACCGGACCACGGCTCGAACACCTGCGGGTCCGGCTCACCGGCGAACGCGAGCTCCGCCCGCGAAACGGAACGCGAACTCCACCCCGAACGCGAACTCCGCCCCGAACGCGAACGCGAGCTCCGCCCACGAACATCCCCTCTCTCAGGTCGCCCGCGGCCGGTTCTGCGCGTCCGCCGCCCGCAACTCCCGCCCCAGCTGGGCCCGCAGCTCGTCCACCGCCGGCAGCCCGCGGTACTGCGCCGTCAGCCGGTACATCTCCCGCAGCCGGTCCCACGTGCGGTGCGAGGAGTTCTGTCCGATCAGGTTCATCACCATCTTGGCCTGGAACTCCGCCGCGTCCGGCTCGCCGGTGAGCCAGTGCACCGAGGCCAGCGTGATCCGGTCGAACAACGCCGAGCGCAGTTGCCCGGTGCCCTCCCGCAGGGCGATCACCCGCTCCGCGTGCCGCCGCGCCTGCGGCGCCACCGACGGGTCGTGCTCGGCCAGCGTGCGCAGCACCAGCGCCTGCATGCCGCGCAGTTCGGCCTCGTCGAACACCTGCATCCAGGACGGCGGCGGCTCCGGCACCTCCTCGGCGAACAGGTCCTCCGCCTCGCCGAGCAGTCGGTAGGTGTCCTGCGAGTGCCCGATCGAGGCGTGCGCCCACGCCTCCACGGTGTTCAGCATCGCCCGCGTTCTGGGCAGCAGCCGACCGCCGGTCGCCTTCGCCGCCGACATCAGGTCGATCGCGTCGTCCGCCCGGCCCAGGTGCACCATCTGCCGGGCCGCCCGCGAGATCGCCTCGCCGGCCCGCGGCCGGTCGCCCGCTTCCTTGGCCGCCTCCGCGGCGATCATGAAGTACCGCTGGGCGGTGGGCTCCAGGCCCACGTCGTGCGACATCCAGCCGGCCAGCACCGCGAGGTTCGCCGCGACCAGCCACAGCCGCTGCTCCACGGCCGGCGGGTGGCGGTGCGTCAACAGCCCTCCGACCTCGTTCAGTTGACCGACCACCGCCTTGCGCTGCAGCCCGCCCCCGCGCGCCGCGTCCCACGCCCGGAACACCTGCACCGAGCGCTCCAGCGCCTCCACCTCGTCGAGCCCGACCGGGCCCGCGTCGTACACGTCCACCACCGGGCGCGCGCCGGCCCCGGTGATCACCTGGCGGGGCCCGGGCGCCGAGGCCGCGTACGTGACCGCGTCCCCGCCCAACCAGCCCTTCAGGGAGTCGGCGATGACCGCCCCGGCCGTGAGCGCGGCGCCCGCGCCCACCAATCCACGTCGGTTCAGCATGAGGTCCATTCCCGTGAACTCGGTGAGGACCGCGGCCGTTCGATCCGGCGACCATGGTTCCGCTGCGGACTGAGCCGCCCCGCTCCTGGTGGGCCGGTGTCGTTCCAGACCGAGGTCCTCAGTGGTGACGACACGGCCGAGCCGCTCCGTGAACACGGCTGCCAACAACCTCGGCACCGGATCCCGGGGAATCTCCCCCTGCTCGATCCAGCGCCGTACCCTCGACGTGTCGGTGGACAGCTGCTGCTGCCCGATCGCGGCACCCCGACGGTTGACCAGCCGCGCCAGCTCGCCCTTCGACCATCCGGTCAGGACGAACAGATCGGCGAGTCGGGTGTTGGGTCCCCTGCTCACGTGAAGCCCCCAGGTTCCTCGGCTGGTTCGAGGCTAGAGGCTCCGGCAAGTGCCAGGCGAGCATTCGCCACCTTCCGCCAGGGCCCGCCAGACTGTAAAGCCAGTGCGCCGCGGGTGTGTTGTAGAGGTGCGCCACCTCGCCCCCGGGCGGGAGGCGCTCCGGACCTGTGTCGGGGCATCCCCCGACCGTGGCAAGGGGCGTCCCCAGTCCTCACCCGAGGGGGTGGCGCGGCCGGGTGGCGCGGGGGCGCCGGGCACGGCCACGGCAGCTCCGGCCGACCGCATTCCCCAGGGTGCGGACAGCCGGAACACCGCCGACCAGGGGTCGCCTCCCCGCGTCCGTGCCCGGCGCCCGCGCACCACCCACCACCCCGAAGCAGGGCCGCCGTCACGCCAGGAAGCACGGGAAGCACACGGCACCGGCCCTCCCCCGCCCCCGCGGGGCGCACCCGCCGACGGACAGGAAGGGACCACCCTCACCCCATGTACTCCTCAGCGACGACCCCCACGCCGACCGCGACCCGCACCGCGCTGCGCCCCCCCACCGCGGTCGCCGGCCGTCCCGGACCCAAACAGGTGCCCCCGCCGAGCCGCCCCGCGGCCCCGCGCGGCACCGAAGGCCGGTCCACGGACGCCCGGGTTCCGGCCGGCCGTAGCGCGCTGGGGCTGCGCGGCCCCGAGACCGCCCCCCCGACCGGCGGTCGGATCCCCCTCGCCCGCCAGGTCGACGGCCGCGTGCTGCGCGGCCCGCACCGGCCCGGCGCCCCCGCCGGCCCCGAGCGGATCGACCCGTCGGCGCTCCAGACCCCGGCGGTACGGGCCGCGTTGGCGAGCGTCGCGCGGATATGTCCTGCGTTCACCCCGCGCCAGGTGCTGCGCGAGGGCAGCCGCCACATCCTCGTGGCGGGCACCATCGGGCGGGCCCCGGTGGTCGCCAAGTGCCTTGCGCCGCAGGCGGTGCGGAGTGAGTACTTCGAGCAGCTGGTGGCCGACTTCCACCACGAGGTCGCGGTCTACCGGGCGTTCGTCCGGCACCGTCCGCCGGTGCGCCTGCCCCGGCTGGTCGCCGCCGACCACGACCGCTGCGTGCTCGTCCTGGAGCGCGTTCCCGGGCGGCCGGCCGCCCGGGAACGCCACCCCGTCAACGCGCCCACCCCGGGCGAGGTACGGGCCCTGCTCACCGCCGTCCGGACGCTCAACCTGTGGCGGCCGCCGAGCGACGTGTTCCAGCCGCGGCTGGACTACCAGTTGGAGATCGCCCGCTACCACTCGGTCGGCCAGCTCACCGACCGGGACGCCGGCGACCTGCGCGGCCTGCTGCACGGCCTCGGCCACACCCCGCTCCAGCTCTGCCACGGCGACGCCCTGCTCAGCAACATGCTGCTGGCGCCGTCCGGCCCGGTGCTGGTCGACTGGGAGAAGGCCGGCTGGTACCTGCCCGGCTACGATCTCGCGGTGCTGTGGAGCGTCCTGTCCGGCGACACCGCGGCACGCCGCCAGATCAGCCAACTCGCCCAGAGCGGCGGCACGCTGGCCCGAGACGCGTTCCTGGTCAATCTGGTGCTGGTGCTGATGCGGGAGATCCGGCTCTACGACGTCCCGGGGGCGGGCGAGGAGCAGCGGATCATGATCCGTCGGCTCTACGACGACGCCGCACTGGCCCGCCGGGCCGTCCGGGCGGCCGTGGGCACCCGCTGAACGATCGATTCCGGCCAGGCCGTTGCCGCGGGTTCATGGCCGTCACGGCCGGGTTCGCGGCCGAGGCCGCCGGCCGTCGCGGCCCGGTTCACGTCGAACACCCGGGCTCCCGAGGCCGGGCGCCACGCTCCAGGGCGGCCCGGCCGGCGGCCTCCAGCACGGCCTCGTCCGGCGCCAGGTGCACCCGGCTGCTGAGCACGTCCCGCAGGTAGCGCTCCAGCGGGTGACGCCGGCTCAGCCCCGGGTTGCCGGTCAGCGAAACGGCCTGCTGGACGGCGGCCGTCGCCGCCCGGGTGGCCAGCAGGTGGGCGGGGCCGGTCCGGGCGACGGCCTCCGGCTCTCCCCGGTCCACCCTCGCGGCCAGCCCTTCGATCAGCTCCTCGGCGCCGATCAGCTGCGCCTCGATCTCGCCGAGGGCGCAGCGGTAGCGCGGCAGGGCCCCGAGCGGCTCGGTCGGATTGGCCGAAGTGTGCTGGTTGAGGAACCGGACGAGCCAGGCCTGGGCCGCCCGCGCCACCCCGACCGTTACCGCGGAGAGGGCCAGATCGTGCCAGGCGCGGGCGAGTTCGGCCTCCGCCGGCCGGTCCTCCGCACTTGCCCGGTTCTCCGGTCGGCGAGGCCCGGTGAGCCCGAGCGCGAGCTCGGCGGGCACCAGGACCGCGTCCAGCACCACGTCGTGGCTGGCACTGGCCCGCAGGCCGAGGTGGTCCCAGGTCGGGTCGATCTCCAGGCCTTCGCTCTCGCCGCGGACCAGGAACGTACCGACCCGCGGCTCCGGTTCGTCCGTCCGCGCCGTCACCGCCATCCAGGCCAGCGCCTCGGCCCCGGTGCAGTACGTCTTCCGGCCGGTGAGCCGCCAGCCGCCCCCGTCCCGCCGGGCCACCGTCCCCGGCAGCGCCCCCGGCCGGCCGCCGGGCTCCGCGCGCAGCGTGTTGACCAGGGCGGGCCCGCGCCGCGACTCCGTCAGCAGCCGCCGGTAGCCGGCCGTCGGCCAGACCGCCCGGCGGGCCTGCTCGGCGTGCTGGAGCAGCGTGAACGCCGTCACGACCGCCACCGAGGCGTCCCCGCGCCCGAGTTGGGCCAGCACCCGGACGGTGTCCGCGAGCGTGCCGCCCGCACCGCCGTACCGCTGCGCCACGGTGAGGGTGAGCAGCCCGGCCTCGTGCACCGCCTCGACGCCCTGGTACGGGAAGGTCGCGTCCCGGTCGTGCTCCTCGGCGCGGGCGGCGAGCAGGTCGACCACCCGGGGCAGCCCGGCGAGGGCGGCGGCGACGGGCGACGGGTCGGCGGCGGTCGTGGTCATGGTGCGGGTGCCTCCGGGCGGCAGCAGGGGCTCGGCAACTGCGGGCGGCCCGCCGGGCGGGCTCGCGCTGGCGTTCGGCGGCCCGGAGGTCGGGGCCCGGCTCGGTGCGCGGTCCACCCCCGGATCGGCGCCGGCCGCTCGGCCGGGCGCGCTTCGCCGTTCAGCGGCCCGGACACGCCGCGCTGGCGGTGCGCCGCAGGTCCAGATGGCTGCGGCGGGTCAGCAGCGGGAGACGGCGCGACATGTTCGCGACTGTACGAACCGGTGATCGGAACCGTCAAGCAGCGGTCCGACCGTCGGATCGCCCGCCGGGGCTGCGGACCGACGCCGGACGGGCAGCGGACGAACCACGGACGAACGGCGGTTTTCAGCCCTGCTGGAACATGTCCGCGGGGAGCGGCTTCAGGAGCTGATACAGGTCGTCCGAAATCGGTCGGTCCCAGGAGGCGATGGTGACCTGGACGCCGTCACTGCGGCCGAACTGGGCGCAGAACACGCGCTCCTCGCTGACCTTGACCTTCTTCACGATCAGCAGGTCGTCCCCGAGCATCACCGGGAAGTCCTCGGCCGAGACGAAGTCGACCGGCTCGTCGTTCTCCAGCGCCGCGAGCAGCTGCCGCACCTCGAAGGGCACGTTGTCGCCGGTGTCCCGGGCGGGAGAGCCCTCCGGGAGGTTGCCGATGAACATCGCCGGGCCTCTGCCGCCGAACAGGTCGTAGCGCAGGAAGATCCCCTGGCAGGAGCCGTCCGGGCCGGTCATCATGGCCGCACCGAAGTCGCCGGGCCAGTCGCCCGGGTCCATCGCGAGCACGTCGAAGTCCGGGCCGGCGGGCTGTCCGGAGCGACGGCGGAGAAAAGACATGGGAACATCGTACGTGTCCGGCACACCACGCTCGCGGGGTGGGTTGGGACACCGATGGGAGATCCACGCTCAGAGACCAATGTTGACTCTGAGCAACCGTCCGGGCTACGTTCGGTTCAGCACGACAGCCGTTCTGGGTTTCACCCTCCGGGGGGACGGCATGTCGCAACGCGGCCCTACACGCGTATCCCTCACTGTGCAGATTGTCGTGCCGATCCGCCGAGCACCCAGCTTCGTCGTCGCACACAGCACAGCCACACAAGCCAACAGTTCCATGCAGTTCCATACAACAAGAGCCAGATCCGCGGGGCCCCGGCCCGTCGCTCCCGTGGATCTGCTCGGGACGCCGCCGCGTGGGGGCGTGCGGGTCCCGAGCACACGGTGCCGTCGTCCGAGTCGCTCTCGGCTTCGGCGCCAGCCTCCCGGCGACTGCCGGCCCCTCGTGGGCCGGGACCGGCCGACGCACCCCGGTGCGCAGGGGACTACTGGGAGGATGGCCTGGCAACGCTGCCGGGCCGCACAGCAGGCGCCGTGTCTGGCCGCGTGGGGGCGGTGGGCACGGCGTCTGCCTGTGCTCATACTCTGAGCTGCGTTTGTCTAACAGTCAACAGAAATTCTGACGAGGCACGATCAATAGATCATCGGTTGTGATGATCGCAAACGAGATCAGCCCTGCAGCCGGCCCTGAAAGCCGGCCCCGCGGCGGCTGCGGGAAGGGCCCGGGAACGGCTTGGCGACGGCTTGGGGACGGCCCCAGGAGCGCCTGTGGGGCGAACCCCCGCCTCCGGGCCGCCCCACGACTCCTGCCTCGTCCTCCCGGGCTCAGGTGAGGTCGAACTCGCCGTCCCGAGCCCCGAGCACGAAGGCCCGCCACTCGCCCGGCGTGAAGACCAGGACCGGCCCGTCCTCCTGACGGCCGTCCCGCATCCCGATGTACCCGTCCACGAACGCGATCTGGACGTCCCCGACCCCCTGGCTGCTGCACAGCCACGTCGCGCCGGTGAAGTCCACCCGGGGCTTGCCGCTGGGCGCCAGCCCAGGTCCCGCACCGGCTCCCTGGGCGCCGGCCGTCTCCACGTCAGTTCCGCTGTTCGATGCCACTGCTCGGTCTCCTCCCGACGGCTTTCCCGGCCAGCCTAGCCACACCCGCCCGGCCCGGTCAGCGGGTTGACGAGGTCTCCCCCTGCGCGGGGACGGGCTAGGCCTGACGGGTGGTCGAGCGTGTCCCCCCGGCGGGGCCGTGGCCAGCTGCCAGAGTGAGGAGGACCCCCGAGCCAACCCTGGCCCCCGATCCGACGCCCCGAAGCAATCCCCCCGATCCAACCCCTGCAGGGAGCAGCCGATGAGCCGCCGGGACGGCGCCCGCGCCGATGTCATCCCCATCTCCGACGCCCCCTCGGCCCATCCCCCGGCGCCCCGCACCCCGCCCTCGCGCACCCTGCTGCCCCGGCCGACCCCCGGCCGACCGCCCACGCACGGCCGGGTCGGCATCGTTCTGGTGTCCCACAGCCAGGAACTGGCCACCGCCGTCCGCGCCCTCGCACTCGCACTGACCGAATCCGACTCCCCCGCCCCGGTCGCCGCCACCGGGGGCGACCCGGGCGCCGGCCCCGGCATCAGCGCCGTCCTGGTGGCCGCCGCCACCCGCCGGGTCGACCAGGGCCACGGGGTGGTCGTGCTGGCCGACCTGGGCAGCGCGGTCACGACCGTACGGGCCCTGCTCGCCGACGCCGACGAGCACGGACTCCCGTTCCCGGTCCGCTTCGCCGACGCGCCGTTCGTCGAGGGCACGGTCGCCGCCGTCGCGACCGCCACCGCGGGCGGCGACCTCGCCGCCGTCCTGGACGCGGCCGAGGAGGCCTACCGCCAGCACAAGGGCTGAGGTTCTGGCGCAAACCGATCGGTGGGCGAACCGGCCGGCCGGTCTGCGATCGGCGCCGGCTAGGGGCGCTCCTTGCCCTCCCACGAGAAGAACGCCGGACCGTCGCACTCCAGCGCGTGCCGCAGCCGCTCGTGCTCGAGCTCGGTCATCGGCGGCAGCGCGTCCAGCGTGAACCAGCCGACCTCCAGCGACTCGTCGTCGTTCACCCGCGCCTCGCCGCCGATCGCCCGGCAACGGAAGGTCAGCACCAGGTACTGCGTCACATCGCCGTTCGGGTAGGTCACCGGCTCCGTCACGGACACCGAGGCGAGCAGCTCGGGCACCGCCACCACGCCCGTCTCCTCCAGGACCTCGCGCACCACACCGTCGGCAGGCTGCTCCGCGGGGTCGAGGATGCCCCCCACCACCGCCCACCGCCCGTCGTCGGACCGCCTGGCGAGCAGCACCCGGTCACGGTCGTCCAGCACGACGGCCGCGACGGCGCTCAGCCAGAGCGGGCGGTTGCCCACCACGGAACGGAGCTCGGCGAGAAACTGAGGAATGGCCATGAACCGCAGCCTACCGAGACGAGGCGATTCAGCGGAGCGGCCCTACGGGACCACCGTCCGAGCACAGCAGCGCCATGACGGTCAGACCGAGGATGCGCAGGTCCAGCCCGAGCGAACGGTGCTCGACGTACCAGAGGTCCAGCTCGGCCCACTCCGGGCGGCTCAGCCGGACGGACGGCCTACGGGCCTGGAGCTGTGCCCAGCCGGTGAGGCCGGGCCGCACGGCCAGCCGGGCGCGCTCGCGGCGGTCGTAGCGGACCGCCTGCTCCGGGCGCGCGGGCCGGGGCCCGATCACCCCCATCTCGCCGCGGGCCACGTTCCACAGCCGGGGCAGCTCGTCCAGGCCCGTCCGGCGCAGTAGTTCCCCGAACCGTCCGCGCTGGTCGGTCCGGAAGCGCAGGACGTGGAACACGCGGCCGTGCCGGCCCGCCCTGGGCTGGCGCAGGAGCACCGGCCCGCCGGCCGTCCAGCGCAGCAGCACGGCGATCGCCAGCGCCAGCGGCACCGCGACGATCCCGGCCAGGGCCGCGACCGCGAGGTCGCCGCCGCGCTTCATGATCCGGGCACGGGTCTGGCGGGATCAGACCCGCCAGCCTCGGCGCTGCCGCTCATCGCTCCCCCTCCAAGAGAACGCATTCACGGTAAGGGGAGGTTTGAAGGCGTCGCCCGGGAATGGTGGAAGAAGGGGGGAACGCTTTACCCGAGCAGCCGAAATCCAGCCGCTTCGGCGGCTTTTGCCGAGTTCGCCGAGTTCGCCGAGTTCTGCGGGTTCGGCGCGTTCCGCGTTGGTTCGGGTCGCGGTGTTCGGGCCGGTGTTCAGAGTGCGGTGCCGCGGCGGTACCGCAGCAGCCCGAAGGCGATCCGGCCGAGCAGCAGGACCCCGGCCGCCAGGCAGCCGGCCACGGCCATCGCCCACGCCGGACCGTCACTGTCCGGAACGATCACCGCGACGACGATCCCCAGCGCCAGGCAGGCCAGGCCCACCACCGCCAACGGAATCTGGTGGGTGACCAGGGCGCCGCCGCTCCAGGCGCGAGCCATCCGGGTCGCACCGTGCAGGTGGGAGGGATCACGGTCCGCATCTGCCATGAGCCCAAGGTACCCCGGCCGGGCGCCGGGGGCAGCCCGCACGCAGCGACGCCCCCGGCACTCGGCACGGTCTTCACACCTGCCGTGAACATGCAATTCACCTCCACATTCAGTCCACGAAAAATCCTCGCCCGCCCAGCACAACCATCCAGCGGGGGCGGGGGTCTCCACTACATTGAGCGATCCAGGAGCCGTCCGTGGTGCGGGTGTTCGTCCCCCCGCCGCAGACCGGAATACCCAGGGGGCGGAGCCGCCGCCCACTGGAGTCGGAGGCCGGGCTCCGTCCTCCGACGGTACCGCCACGCCGCTCGGCGACCGAGGGGGAACCGTGCCGCATTCCCAGCCCACCACGTCGATGTCCGCCATGCCGATGTCCGCCGTGCCGATGTCCGTTTCGTCGATGTCCGTTTCGTCCTTGTCCACCGCGTCCTTCACCGCCACCCCCGGTGTCCGCGCGCTGGCTCCGTTCGTCGGCTGCCAGGGCGAGCCGCACGGCGACTGGTCGCACGGCGCGTCCACCGGGGCGCGGCGCCGGAACGAGCGCTTCGACTGGCTGCGGTTCGCCCCCGTCCAGCCGGTCTTCCGCGCCCGCGCCGCCCAGCGGCTCGCCGTCCTCGCCTACCACGGCGTCACCGACCCCGGTTCGTTCGGCGCCCAGCTCGACCGGCTGCGAAGACTCGCCACCCCCGTCTCCCTCACCGCTGTCCTCCAGGCCGTCACCGAGCAGCGGCCGCTGCCGCCGCGCAGCGTGCTGGTGACCTTCGACGACGCCGACCGCAGCGTCCTCACCCACGCACTGCCGGCCCTCGACGCCCGCGGGATCCCGGCCGCCGCGTTCGTCATCTCCGAGCTCATCGGCACCGAGCGGCCGTTCTGGTGGCACGAGGCCGACTTCCTCGCCCGACACGGCGGCCGCGCCCGGTCCCTCGACTCCGGACACCCCTCCCAGCTGCTCCCCCGGCTCAAGGCCATGCCCGACCCGGACCGCCGGCGCAGCCTGCACGAGCTCCGGGTCAGCGCCGACCGCCGCCCGCCCGGCCAGGAGCAGCTCACCCCCGCCGACCTGCGGGCCCTGCGCGACGGCGGCGTCGCGATCGGCAACCACACCCAGGGGCACCCGTGCTTCGGCCGCTGTGACGACGACACGGTCCGCGCCGAGATCACCGGCGCCCACGAGGCCCTCACCCAGTGGCTCGACGAGCCCCCCATCGCCTTCGCCTACCCCGACGGCGGCCACGACCCCCGCGCCGAAACCGTCCTGCAGGAGCTCGGCTACCGCCTGGGCTTCCTCTCCGACCACCGCCTCGGCCCGCGGATCCCCTCCCACCCGCTACAGATCAGCCGCCTCCAGGTCGACTCCACCACCAGCACCCGCCGCTTCGACACGATCCTCTCCGGCCTGGAACCGGCCTACCGCCGCTGGCGGCGCCAGCCGGTCGGGTAGGGGCGGCGAAGGCGCGAGTACCGGGGTGTGAGGAACGTGAGTACCGGGGTGCGAAAAAACGAACAGGGTGGCCGAAATCCCCTGCGCCTCTTCCTGTCGCGCGTGGGCTGGTCCGCCGTTCCGGGTGAGATGGCGGCGGCCCGTGCGCGGGCACGGGAAGCCGACGGGCCCGACGCTGCAAGTCGACTCGGCCGGCTTGCAGCGCCACACCGCAGGCGGCTCGGGCCCACAGAGAGACCGCGAAAGCGGGACTACACCGCCAGGGTCGGGGCCACCAGGGTGCGGGACTCCGAGTAGAGGGTCGCGGCCGGCGGGAGGGCGGCGGGGACCCCGGCGTGGAGGACCGTCGTGGTGCCCGTTCCGCTGCGGTCCGGGTCGGCGACGCGGCGCAGGGCCTGGGCGGCGACCGCGTCGGCGGAGCCGTGGAAGGCGAGGTCCGGGGCGGCCGTGGCGGCGACGGCCGCGCGGATGCGGTCGGCGACCAGCTCGTAGTGGGTGCAGCCGAGGACGATCGCGGACGTGCCGGCGGGTGTCCGGGCGGCGGCGTCGGCGATCGCGGCGGTGATCGCGTCGTCGTCACCGTGCTCGACCGCGTCCGCCAGCCCGGGGCAGGCCACCTCCGTCACGTCCGCCGTGCCGCCGAAGTCGCGGATCAGCCCGCGCTGGTAGGCGCTGCCCGTGGTGGCCGGGGTGGCCCAGATGGCGACCGGCCCGCCGAGGGCCGCCGCGGGCTTGATGGCCGGGACGGTGCCGATGACGGGCAACGCGGGTTCGAGCTCGGCCCGGAGGGTGGCGAGCGCGTGGACGGAAGCGGTGTTGCAGGCGATCACGAGCGCGTCGGGTTCGAGCGCGGCCGCGGCCCGGGCGCAACCGAGCGCGAGCTCGGTGACCTCTTCGGGCGTGCGCGGACCCCACGGCATGGACGCCGGGTCGGAGGAGAGCACCAGGTCGACGTCCGGGCGCAGCTTGCGCAGCGCGGCGGCGGCGGCCAGCAGGCCGATTCCGGAGTCCATCAGTGCGATCTTCACGGGGCAAGACTTTAGTCGATCCGCCCCTCGGGGCCCGTTCTGCGGCAGACTGCCGAGGTGACCGTCCTGCTGTGGATCGCCGTGTCCTCCCTGCTGGTCTGGCTCTGGCTGGCGTGCTGCCACGGGTCGTTCTGGCGCACCGACGTGCGGCTTCCGCCGCGCCGGCCGCCGGTGCGCTGGCCGCGGGCGGCGATCGTGGTGCCGGCCCGCGACGAGGCGCAGGTGCTGCCGGTGAGCCTGCCGACGCTGCTGGCGCAGAAGTACCCGGGGCGGGCCCGGGTGATCCTGGTGGACGACCACAGTTCCGACGGCACGGGCACGCTGGCCGCAGAGCTGTGGGCGATCGACGGCCTGGAACTGACGGTCACCACGCCTCCCCCGCTGCCGCCGGGCTGGACGGGCAAACTGTGGGCACTGCGGCACGGCGTGGAACTGGCCGGCCCGGACGTGGAGTACCTGCTGCTGACGGACGCGGACATCGCACACGGCCCGGACTCGCTCGCGGAGCTCGTGGCGGCGGCCGAGAGCAACGGGCTGGACCTCGTGTCCCAGATGGCCCGGCTGCGGGTGGAGACCGGCTGGGAACGGCTCATCGTGCCCGCGTTCGTGTACTTCTTCGCTCAGCTGTACCCGTTCCGCCGGAGCAACCGCCCGGGCGGTCGGACGGCGGCCGCGGCAGGAGGCTGCTCGCTGGTGCGGCGGGAGGCGCTGGAACGGGCGGGCGGGGTGGCCGCGATCCGGGGAGCCGTGATCGACGACGTGTCGCTGGCCCGCGCGGTGAAGGCGTCGGGCGGGCGGACGTGGCTCGGCCTCGCCGGGGAGGTGGACAGCGTCCGGCCGTACCCGCGGCTGGAGCAGCTGTGGCGGATGGTGTCGCGCAGCGCGTACGCCCAGCTGCGGCACTCACCGCTGCTCCTGCTCGGGACGGTGCTCGGGCTGGCGCTGGTGTACCTGGCCCCGCCGGTGGCGACGGTGACCGGGCTGGTGGCGGGGGCTCCGGCGGTGGCGGCGGCGGGCGGGGCGGCGTGGGCGCTGATGGGCGGCACGTACCTGCCGATGGTCCGGTACTACGGGCAGCCCGCTCCGGCCGTGCTGCTGCTCCCGTTCACGGCGGCGATGTACCTGCTGATGACGGTGGACTCGGCCGTTCAGCACTGGCGCGGGCGGGGAGCGGCCTGGAAGGGCCGGACGTACTCGCAGCAGGCCTGACCGGTGCGGGGGCGGTCCGGCTGGGAGGACGGTCCGACTCCGGGAGTGGTCCGGCTGCAGGGGCGGTCCGACTACGGGGGCGGTCCGGCTGGGAGGATGATCCGGCTGCGGGGACGGCCCGGGCCCGGCGCAAATGCGAGCGCGACCGGCCGCCGCGGATCCATACTGCTCGGATGGACCGTCAACGGCTCTCCCGTCTCGCCCATGCCCGCCACCCGATCGCGGCGCCGCTCGCGGACGAGTCGGTGGCCCGCCTGCTGGAGCGCGCCACCGGCCACACGGAGGCCGGCCGGATGCTGGACCTGGGCTGCGGGGAGGGCTCCTGGCTGGTCCGGGCGCTGGCCGCGCGCCCGCGGTGGCGGGCGGTCGGGGTGGACCTCGACGCGGACGCGCTGACCCGGGCCCGGGAGACGGCGGACGCGCTGGGCGTGGTGCGCCGGCTCGGCCTCCACCACATCGACGCGCGGGAGTTCGGCTACGGCGAGCCGTTCGACCTGGTCCTCAACGTCGGCGCGACGCACGCGTTCGGCGGACTGCTTCCCACCCTGGCCGCCGTCCGCACGCAACTGGCCCAGGGCGGACGAGTGTTGATCGGCGAGGCCTTCTGGGAGCGCGAGCCGTCCCGAGCCGCACTGGAGGGGCTCGGCGCGGACCGGGACGACTACGCGGACCTGGCGACCACCACGGACCGGCTGACGGCGGACGGCTGGACGCCGGTTGACGGGCACGTCAGCAGCCAACAGGAGTGGGACGCCTACGAGTTCTCCTGGACGGGCACCCTGGCCGAGTGGGCGCTCGACCACCCGGACGACCCCGACGCGACCGCCGCCCGCGAGGCCGCGGACCGGCACCGCGCCGAGTGGCTGCACGGGTACCGGGGCACGCTGGGATTCGTGACGTACCTGCTGCGGCGGGACTGAACTCAAGCACTGCGTACGTCACTTCTGAGTGCGAGCGAGGAAGTCGTCGATCAGCGGGGCGATTTCGGGCAGCTTCTCCTCGAGCGCGAAGTGCCCGGTGTCGAGGACGTGCAGCTCGGCGTCGGGCAGGTCGCGCAGGTAGGCGCGGGCGCCGGCCTCCGTGAAGAACGGGTCGTTGCGCCCCCAAACGATCAGCGTGGGCGGCTGGTTGGCGCGCAGCCACTCCTGCCAGGCCGGGTAGAGCTCGACGTTGGAGTGGTAGTCGAGGGCGAGTTCGACCTGGATGTCCTTGCGGCCGGGCACGTCGAGGAAGTGCTGGTCGAGCGTCCAGCCGTCAGGGGCGACCAGGGTGGGATCGCCGGTACCGCCCTCGTACTGGCTGCGGGTGATGTCCAGGGTGAGGATCGCGCCGGCCCGTTCGCCGGCGCCCTCGACGCCGTGCCGGTTGGCGATGAACTCCCTTGCCTGGTCGGAGAGCCCTTCGTCGTAGGCATTGCCGTTCTGGACCACCAGGCCGGTGATCCACTCGGGCCGGCGGGTGGCCAGACGCAGCCCGACGGGGGCACCGAAGTCGAAGACGTACAGCGCGAAGCGGTCGAGGCCGAGCGCGAGGCAGAAGCGCTCGACGACGTCGGCGAGGGTGTCGAAGCGGTAGCGGAAGGCATCCGGCGCGGGGCTGTGGCTGTGGCCGAAGCCCGGGTAGTCGGGGGCTATCAGGCGGTAGCGGGTGCCGAGCGCGTCGAACAGCCGGGCGTACTGGTGCGACGCGGACGGGAAGCCGTGCAGCAGGAGGAGGACAGGGGCGTCGGCCGGGCCGGTTTCGCGGTAGAACACGCGCAGGCCGTCGAGATCGACGTGGCGGTGGTGGACGTGCGGGATCGTCAGCTCGCTCATGCTAACCATTAAACAGCATATGAATGGTTAGGAGCATGGGATCGCACGCCCTGCCGGACCTGATCGCGCATCACCGGCCCGGCGGGACGCGGACATCAGTGTTGGCGCAGCTGCTCCTGCTGGACGAGGTAGTCCAGCACCTCGGGCATCGCGTCGACGCCTCCCGCCCTGGTCGGCGAGGTGCGGTACTCGCCCTGGACGACCACCGTGGGCAGCTCGTTGACGCCGTAGCGAACGAACTGCACGGCCGCATCGTCGACCGACTGCGCCACCTCGGCGGAGCGGTAGGCCTGACGGAACTGCTGCGGGTCGACGCCGTGGTAGGCGGCCCAGTCGGTGGCGGCGGCCTCGGTGGTGAGATCGGCCCGGTCCTCGCGCACCGAGCGGAACGCGCTCACCTGCAGGCGCTCGACCAGGCCGAGGCGCTCCAGCGTGTAGTACAGGCGGGCGTGGCTGCGCTGCACGTCTTCATCGGGGCTACCCTGCCAGATCGCCGGCACGCGCCGCAGGACGACGTCCGCATGATGCTTCTCCGCCCAGGCCTGGAGCGGCTGTTCGAGCTGCTGCGAGTGGCTGCAGTCGTACCAGAAGAATTCGACCGCCTCGGTGCGAGTGGCCTCGCGCACCGGCTGCGGGTGGTCGAGCCTGACGTACTGGACACCCTCGGCGGGCTGGTGGTGGATGGCCGCGCCGGCCTGGACGGGCGACGCGGCGATCCCGGCGGCGACCACGAGCAGGACGGTGGACCTCAGCAGCGCCCTCGACCTCGCGGGCTTCGCAGGCTTCACGGGACTCACAGGCGTGTCGGACTTCGCAGGATTCACACCGGGAAGTGTGGCCGTGACGGTTCGTTACCGGCGAGTCGTCGCGGGGCGGGTGGGCCGGATTCGCCCGTTCGGCGCAGCGGCGCGTGCGAGCCCGTGACGTCGGCCCGGCGGCGCGGGTGCGCGTGGCGGTGGGGGCAGACAACCAACAGATGACAGATAACAGATGTTGAAATATGTCATCTGTCATCTGTTCGCCGTCGCCTGTCTCCCGACCCCGCCCGGCTCTCCGCCCACACCTCGGAGACCAGCCGCTGCCAGGCGTCCACGACCGCGCCGAGCTCGAAGTGCGCCAGCGCGTACTCCCGGGCTGCCGCGCCGAGGCCCGCGCGGTTGCAGGCCAGCACCTTGGCCAGCGCCTCCGCGAGGGCGAGCGGATCCCCCGGGGCGACGAGCGCGCCGGTCGCGCCGTCCCGGACCACCTCGCGCACCCACCCCACGTCCGTGGCCACCGCCGGCACCCCGGCCAGCGCCGCCTCGATGAGCGCGCCGGGCACACCCTCGCTGTCGCTCGTCAGCAGCACCGCGTCAGCGGCCCGGTAGAGCGGGACGGGATCGGGCAGCGCGCCGAGGAAGTGGGCCCGGGCGGCGGCCGGGTGGCGGGCCAGGACCGTGCGGAGCGGCCCGTCCCCGGCGACGGCGAGGCGGACGTCCGGCAGCCGGTCGAGCACGTCGAGGGCGAGGTCGAGCCGCTTCTCCGGGGCGATAGCGCCGATCCAGGCCACCAGCAGGACGTCCGCGGGCAGGCCGAGCGCGTGCCGGGCGGCGCGCCGCTCGTCGTTCCCCTCGGCAGGCGGATAGCTCTCGGCCGCACGGGAGTTGGGGATGACCCGCACCTTGCCGTCGGGCAGCCGGAAGTGTTCTTCCAGGACGGCCCTGGCCTCGTCGGTGAGGGTGGTGACGGCCGCGGCCCGGTGCAGGAGGGCACCGCCGCGAACCCGGCGCAGCGCCGTCCCCGTCCAGTAGCGGGGGTGGCCGACGGACACGTAGACGAACGGCGTCCGGGTGCCGGCCAGGGCGAGGGCGCAGGCGGCGAGCGTGTCGGAGCCGTGGGCGAGGACGACGTCGGCGGCGCGGGCGGCGGAGCGCAGGGCAAGCAGCGTGGAGGGGTGCAGCCGGCGGGGGCCGAGGACGGTCGCGGTGCGCGCGCCGGGAGCGTCAGGCGCGAAGGGCGAGTACTGCGAAGGAAGGAACGAGGGCGAGGTCGGCGCATACGGATGGTCGGGCGCCTCGGGCTCGCAGGCCGGCCGGGGTACGTACGGTCGGGCGCCGGGCGGTATCGCACGCGCCTCGGGGCGTCGGTCCGGGCGGCCGCCCGGTTGCTGTTCGGCGCGCCGCCCCGACCACCGGCGCGGGGAGGAGCGGGAGCCGGGGTTCGGTGCGAGGGCCATCAGGGCGGAGGACTGGCCCCGCCGGCGCATCTCGTGATGGAGGTCCCGGGCGAAGTTCTGGGCTCCGCTGCGGCGCGAATCGCTGATCAGGTGCAGGATGCGGGGGCGGGTTTCGGCCGGGTCGTCGGCCGACGTATCGCAGGTGTCGTCGGGCATGGCACCGACCTTGGCACAGCGTCACGCGCGCGACAGCCCCTTCGCACCACCCGGCGGTGGTCCGCGCGCCCGCGTGGGTACCCCCGGCGTGCGCTGGTCGACTGCGGTCGTGCGCCGGATGCGACCGCCGTGCGCCCCGGCTCGCCCCGCCGTCCTCCTCGGGCCGCCGCGTGTGGTGTTCCCCTCGCGCGTAATCCCTGGCGGGCTGCGCGGGCCACCTGCGATGCTGATCGGCAGTCAGGGCGCGTTCGGCACGGGAGAACGGACGCACCCGGTGAAGGGCGGGGGTGGCCTGTGCATGTGCTTCAGGTGATCGACAGCGTCAGCCGGCTCGGCGCGGCGGGGCGGGCCCTGGTCGCGATGACGCCCCAACTGGTGCGCGCGGGCGTCAGTCTGGACGTCGCCTACCTCCACGACGCACCGGGGGGCTGTCAGCCCGAGCTCACCGAGGCGGGCGCCGCGGTGTTCGCCGTCGGCCGCCCCGGCCGGACCGCCACCGCGGCCGCGCTGCACCGGCTGATCCGCGAGCGCCGCCCCGACCTCGTCCACACCACCCGCCACGCCGAGGCCCACCGCTCCGACCTGCTCGCGCGCGCCGCCGCCCTGGCCGCCCGGACGCCGGTGGTGTCCAGCCTGGCCGATCCGCCGTCCGGCCCCGCGGGGATGGCCGGGCTCGGCCCGTCCCAGGCGCTGGACGCCGCGACCGCCCGGGGCACCCGCCGCTTCCACGCGCTCACCCGGCACGTCGCCGTGACAACGGCGAAACGCCTCCGGGTTCCCCGGCAGCGGATCGACGTCGTCCCGCGCGGACGCGACCCGGAACTGCTCGGCACCGCGACCCCCGAGCGCCGGGCCGCCGTGCGCGCGGCGCTGGCCCTCCCCGGGGACGTGCCCGTCGTGCTCGCCGCCGCGGGCCAGTACCACCGCAAGGGCCTGGACGTGCTGCTCGACGCCTGGCCGGCGATCCGGCGCGCGGAGCCGGAGGCCGTCCTGCTGCTCGCGGGCGCCGAGGGGCCGGAGACGGCGCGGCTGCGCGCGCTCGCCGACGCCGCCGGGAACGTCCGCTTCCTCGGGCCGCGCGAGGACGTCGCCGATCTGATGGCCGCCGCCGACGCGGTCGCCGTGCCCGCACGTCGGGACGGCCAGGGCGGTGCGGCGATCGAGGCGATGGGCGTCGGGGTGCCGCTGGTCTGCACGGACCTGCCCGGCCTGCGCGAGACGGTCGGTTCGGAGGACTACGCCCGGCTGGTCCCGCAGGAACGGCCGGCCGACCTCGCGGCGGCGATCGCCGACACGCTGACGGACCGGTCGGCGGCCCGCACACGGGCGAAGGCGGCCCGGGCGCGTTTCCTCACCTCGTTCACGCTGCATCAAGTGTCCGGCCAGATGGTCGAGTTCTACGAACGCTCACTGCGCCTGCGGCCAGTGTGAGGCACGAGGGCACTGGGGCACCGGGGCCACCGCATGAACCGGGGCACGTATGAACCGGGGGCACGCATGAACCCGGGACACCCGACGCACCCGGGGGCACGGACGGCTCCGCCCACGGGATCGCCCTGTACGCAAAGGGCCCGCGCGCCGGCTGCATACGACCCGCGCCTGACCGGGGCCGGTTACGCGGATCGGGTGAACGCGGCTGGACCTCGGCCCCGACCGGTCGGCAGGATGTCCGGCCGGGGGGCTGCCGTGCACCCTATCTCCCCCTTCCCCGTGAGGATTTGGAGTACTCGGTGTTCAAGGGATTCCGCAGCTTCCTGCTGCGCGGAAACGTAGTGGATCTCGCGGTCGGCATCGTGATCGGCGCGGCCTTCACCGCCGTCGTCACCGGGTTCGTGACCGCCTTCCTCACCCCGCTCGCCGGGGTCGCGACCGGTGCCGTCGGCGACTTCACCCAGAAGACCTTCGATGTCGCGGGCACCCGCTTCCCGTACGGAGTCTTCGTCAACGCGCTGATCAGCTTCGTCCTGATCGCCGCCGTCATCTACTTCGCCGTGGTGGTGCCGGTCGGCAAGCTCCAGGCCCGCTTCGAGGCGGGCAAGCCGGCGCCGGCGGCCAAGGTCGACTGCCCGGAGTGCCTGAGCCCGATCCCGGCCGCGGCACGCCGCTGCTCGTTCTGCACCTCCGAGGTCGGCGGCCGCCCCGGCCTCCCGACGCAGAGCCAGGCGCTGCGGTCGCACTGACGCTGCGCACCGCCGCGCCCTGCCCCGTACAAGTCGGCCCGCACGGGCGCTGACGGGGACTTTATCCCCGAAACATTCACGAGCCCCGCCGCACCGTCGACAGGGGCTCGAACGCGCCCGCGCACGCCCTGTCCGTAAAGGTTTCTCCGCCAGGTCCTCGACCCGTCACCAGCCAGTCACCGCAAGGCGTCGCGGGTCGCGCGTCCGGGCGCTGTTCGATCACTGACGGCGTGTCGAGACTGTCCGGAACTGAACGCCGATATGTCCGTTATTCTCACTTTCGAAACCTTTGTGCGAGCGAAGACTGTGTAAACACTCGAACTGCTCCCCCTCCCGCTCTCCTCAGCAGGCGCATTGTGGGCTTACCGTATGCCCCATGACCTCGCCCCGCTCCTACGACGGAGTCGGCTACCCCTCTCCGTCCTTCTCCTCCGGCACGCCGATTTACGACAGCCTTGTCGCCGAACGCGGTGTCCCGCAGATCGCCCCCATCAATGTGCCGGCCGCCCTGCCGCCGGCCCTGTCGTCCGGGTACGGATCAGGCCTCGGCCCGTCCTACGACAGCCGGTACGGCTCCGGCTACGAGAGCGCCGCCTCCAACCTCCCCGCCCTGCCGCCGGCCCGCCTCGCCCTCGGCCCCGGCCCGAGCAGCGCCCCCTCCGCCGGCCCCGCCACGGCGTACATCCCGGTCCAGTCCGCGCCGGCGTACGCCTCCGCGCCCCAGCCACCCGTCCCCGGCTACGCCGGCCAGCAGGCGTACCAGCGGCCGCAGCCGCCGGCCGCCGGCTTCGCCCAGACCGCGAGCGGCGGCTACCAGCCGACCGGCGGCCAGAGCTTCGGCGGCCAGAACACCTTCGTCGGCGGCCAGGGCGGCCAGCAGTCCTTCGGCGCCCAGCCGATCGGCGGCCCGGGCGCGTTCGGCCCCGGCCAGCCCGGCGGCCAGCAGCACGGCGGCCAGCAGGGCTTCAACGGTCCGGGCCAGGCCGGCCCCGGTTTCCCGGGCCAGGCCGGCGACCAGTCCTTCGGCGGCGGCCAGCTGCGCCCGGCCATGGCCCCGGTCGCGCCCGTGCGCCCGATGCAACCGCAGCGCCCGGGCCCGTACGGCGAGCCCGGCCAGTTCCAGCAGGGCGGCTACCAGCCGCAGGGCCAGGGCTACTGAGCCGCTGCCCCAGGGCCGACCCCCACGCGGCCCACACCCGCACCACCTGAGCACCACCCGGCGACCCCTGAACGCCGGGCGAACGGAGAAACGGGTCATCCACGGACCGCCCGGAACGCCCCCCACGGCGTCCAGGCGGTCCGTGCGCATAAGCGGGCACTTTCACGGGGACGGCGGGCACTTCCATGGTGACGCGGACGCCTTCACCAGGACGCGCGCAGAACGCACATGAACGCCAACGGGCGCAGGGAGCGCACACGGGGACGCGTCCGCAGGCGTCGGAGCGCACTCGCGGAGTTCCGCGCACGCACGGGGGCGTCCGACCAGCGCGATCGCGGCTGGCAGGATGGAGGGATGCAGCTCTCCGGACTCCACGTCTACCCCGTCAAGTCCATGTACCGCGTGAGCCCCGACAGCGCCCCCGTCGAACCCTGGGGCCTCGCCGGAGACCGCCGCTGGATGCTCACCGATCCCACCGGGCGGTTCGTCAGCCAGCGCGAGAACCCCGCCCTCGGTCAGATCCGCACCGGCCTCGGCGCGGGCGGAGCGCTCACCCTCACCGCCCCCGGCGGCGCCCGGACCGAGATCGCCGCCCCCGCCGTCGCGACCGGCGACCCACTCGCCGAGGTCGAGGTCTGGGGCACCCGCTTCCGCGCCGCCGAGGCGTCCAAGGAGGCGAACGAGTGGATCGCCGAGCACCTCGGCGAGTACCGCCTGGTGCACCTGGACGACCCGCACGCCCGGCCCGTCGACCCGGAGTACAGCGAGCCCGGTGACACCGTCTCGATGGCCGACGGGTTCCCGCTGCTGCTCGCCACCACCGCCTCGCTCGCCCGCCTCAACGAGCTCGTCGCCGCCGCGCACCCGGACGGCCACGAGACGCTGCCGATGGAACGTTTCCGACCCAACGTCGTGGTCGACGGCTCCGAACCGTGGGCCGAGGACGGCTGGCGCCGGATCCGGATCGGCGAACTGAACTTCCGGGTCGTCAAGCCCTGCGGCCGCTGCGTCGTCACCACCACCGACCAGGAGAGCGGCGAACGGCGCGGCCCCGAACCGCTGCGCACCCTCGCCAAACACCACCGGCTGCGCAAGCAGGCCGCGTTCGGCATGAACCTCATCCCCGAGCGGCCGGCCGGAGTCACCGGCGACGTCCTCGGCACGCTGCGGCTCGGCGACGAGGTCGAGGTGCTGGAGGACGGGAAGGAGTGGCCGGTCGACTCGCGCGACTGAGCGGAGCACGGCCGAGCACGGCCGAACACGGGCCTAACGCGCTCCTGCGCGCGACACACGACCCCCACTCCGGAACCAGGACTGTGTGCGCTCGTTGAAACCCGTGGGCGGAACATGTGGTGAAGACGGAGCCGCCGGTGCCCGCGCGTTCGCGGGCACCGGCTGGAGCACCCCCGCGGGCGCGCTACGGTGGGCGGACGGCCCGCGCACCCCGCGCGCACGGCCCGATGATCGCCGGCTCGACGAAGGTGGGGACGACAGACCGTCATGGCTGAGCACAGGGTCCGGGTCACCCAGGACAGCGCATCCCGCTGGCGGCGCCGCGCGGGCGAGTACGACACGCTCGCAGAGGCCCTCGCCGCCGCCGAACCGGGCGACACCGTGACCGTCCGGCCCGGCACCTTCCGCGAGAACGTGCTGCTCGACAAGCCCGTGACGATCGTCCCGGCGCAGGGCCCCGGCACCGTCCGGATCGACCCGCCCTCCGGCGTGCCGCTGACCGTCACCGCCGCCGCGACCGTCCGCGACCTCGTCGTCGAGGGCGGCGACAGCTCCGCCCCGGCCGTCCTCGTCACCGGCCCGCAGGCCACGCCCGCCTTCAGCGGCTGCCGGGTGGAGAGCCGCTCCGCCAGCGGGTTCGAGATCACCGGCGGCGCCCGCCCCACCCTGCGCGGCTGCGTCGTCGCCAACCCCGGCGGCCTCGGCCTGCGGCTGCGCGGCGAGGGCACCGCAGCCGCGTTCGAGGACTGCGAGGTCTCCGCCGCCGCCCAGGCCGGACTGGTCGTCCTCGGCGGCGCCGCCGCCGCCCTCGAACGCTGCCGCGTGCACCACACCGCCGGCGCCGGCGTCCTGCTCTCCGACCCCGGCAGCGCCGCCGAGTTGACCGGCTGCGAGATCTACGAGATCCGTGGCAGCGGCGTCCAGGCCGAGGCACAGGCCGCCGGTCGGCTCGTCGACTGCGAGATCCACCGCGTCACCGGCAACGGCCTGACCCTCGACGGCGAGGCCGAACTCACGCTCACCGGCTGCCGCGTCCACGACCTGCCCGAGAACGGCGCCGACCTGCGCGGCCGCGCCCGGCTCTCCCTCTCCCAGAGCACCATCCGCGACTTCGGGCGCGGCGCGCTCTCCGTCTGGGACCAGGGCACCGCGGCCGTCGCCGAGTCCAGCCAGATCCACGGCTCCACCGGCGAGTACCCGGCGCTGTGGGTCAGCGACGGCGCCCGGCTCACCCTCACCGACTGCGCCCTGCACGACCTGCCCGACGCGCTGTTCATCCTCGACCGCGACTCAGCCGCCACCGCCGACCGCTGCTCGTTCAGCCGGATCCGCAGCTCGGCGGTGTCGGTCAGCGGCGGCGCCGAGGTGACGCTGAGCGCCTGCCGGGTCCAGGAGGCCGGAACCGGGCTCTGGTTCCGCGACCACGGCAGCGGCGGGGTGCTCACCGACTGCGAGATCTCCGACGTCGCCACCGGCGTCATCGTCACCAAGGGCGCCGACCCGGTGCTGCGCGCCTGCACCGTCCGTGCCAGCACCGACGCCGGGGTGTACGTCTCGGCCCAGGGGCGCGGCTCCTTCGAGGACTGCCGGGTGTCGCACGGCAAGGGCTTCGGCTTCCACATCATCGACGGCTGCCGCAGTCACCTCGTCCGCTGCCGGGCCGAGCAGAACGAGCGGGCCGGCTTCGAGTTCTCCGAGCCGGGGCCGGTCGCGGAGGGCTGCACCTCGGACGACGTCGGTCCGGCCGCGGGGACGGCCTCCGGGGCCGCCTTCGGGACGGCATCCGCAACCGCATTCGGAACGGCTTCCGGGGCGTCCTGCGCGGCGCCCTCCGGGGCGCCGGACGTGCCCGCCCCGCGCTCCGCCCAACTGGCCTCGGCGGTAACGGCGTTGGCCCCGCCGGCCACCATCCCCGACATCGCACCGATCCCCGACTGCCGCCCCGCCGAGGAGGCGCTCGCCGAACTCGACTCGCTGGTGGGCCTCGCCACCGTGAAGCAGGAGGTGCGCACCCTCATCGACCTGATCTCGGTCGGCCGGCGCCGCCGCCAGGCCGGACTCAAGGCGCCCTCGCTGCGCCGGCACCTCGTCTTCACCGGAGCCCCCGGCACCGGCAAGACCACCGTCGCCCGCCTCTACGGCGAGATCCTCGCCTCGCTCGGCGTGCTCCAGCGCGGACACCTCGTCGAGGTCGCCCGCGTCGACCTCGTCGGCGAGCACATCGGCTCCACCGCGATCCGCACCGCCGCCGCCTTCGACCGCGCGCGCGGCGGCGTCCTCTTCATCGACGAGGCGTACGCGCTCGCACCCGAGGACGGCGCCCGCGACTTCGGGCGGGAGGCCATCGACACCCTGGTCAAGCTGATGGAGGACCACCGGGACGAGGTCGTCGTCATCGTCGCCGGCTACACCGCCGAGATGGAGCGCTTCCTCTGCGCCAACCCCGGTGTCTCGTCCCGCTTCTCACGAACCGTCAGCTTTCCCGATTACACGGCCGACGAACTACTGGAGATCGCCCGGGCACAGTGCGCCGAGCACGAGTACGCGCTCACCGAGGCCACCGAGGACGCGCTGCTGCGCCACTTCGCCACGATCGAGCGCGGGCCCAACTTCGGCAACGGGCGCACGGCCCGGCAGGTCTTCGAGACGATGGTCGAACGGCACGCGATGCGCGTCGCCCAGCTGGCCGATCCGTCGACCGAGGAACTCCAACTCCTCGTCCCGGCCGACCTCCCGGCGGCGCGGGCATCCTGACGGAACGCCATCCGCCTGTCCGGGTGGGCACTTTCCCCGAACGGCGGTGGGCGCGGGATGGAACTCGCGAGTACGGCACGCCGTTGAGGGTTGCATGAGCATCCTTCTGACGGGCGCGACAGGTGGATTGCCGCTGCCGGCGGCGCTGGTGGTCGTGTTCTTCCTCGGCGCCGCGGTGCGGCGGTTGAGGGCCCGCCCGGCGGACGGACCCGCGCGAGGCGCGGGGGCGACGGCCACCGAGGAACTGCACGCGCTGCTCTACCCGGGCAAGCGCGCGCAGTTGGAGCAGCGCCGGGTCGAGCTGGTGCTGCAGGACGAGGAACACGACGGCGCTCCGAAGCGTACCGGGATCGACCTCGCCGGAGGACGGGCGGTGATCCGGCAGGGCGGGGAGCGCGGCGAGACCGATGGGCCCGGGCGCCGACAAGCAACAACTGACAGCTGACAGCTTTCGAAATCTGTTATCTGTCAGCTGTCAGCTGCTCGCCCTACGCCGTCACCCCGCCCAGGCCCCGCCCGCCAGGAACGACTCCAGGGCGGCCCGGTACGGGGCGATGTCGATCCGCTCGCCGGCCAGCCAGTCGTCGGAGTAGTACTTGTCCAGGTAGCGGTCACCCGGGTCGCAGATCAGACTGACGACGCTGCCGTGCTGACCGGCCTCCCGCATCTCGGCGACGATCTTCAGCGCGCTCCACAGCCCCGTCCCGGTGGACGCACCCGCCTTCTTCCCCAGCACCTGCTCCAGCATCCGCACCGCCGCGATCGAGGCGGCGTCCGGCACCTTCATCATCCGGTCGATCGCGCCGGGCACGAAGCTGGGCTCCATCCGGGGCCGCCCGATGCCCTCGATCCGCGAGCCGCTCGCGCACACCGCGTCCGGGTCGTGGTCCACCCAGCCGTCGAAGAAGCAGGAGTTCTCCGGGTCCGCGACGCAGATCCGGGTGTCGTACTGCATGTAGTGCACGTACCGGGCGATGGTCGCCGAGGTGCCGCCCGTCCCGGCGGTCGCGACGACCCAGGCCGGCTCCGGGTGCGGCTCCAGGCGCAGCTGGGCGAAGACGGACTCGGCGATGTTGTTGTTGCCGCGCCAGTCGGTGGCGCGCTCGGCGTAGGTGAACTGGTCCATGTAGTGGCCGCCGGTCTCCTCGGCGAGCCGCGCGGAGACCTCGTACACCTCGTCCGACCGCTCGACCAGGTGGCACTCGCCGCCGTGGAACTCGATCAGGTCGATCTTGGCCTGGCTGGTGCTCTTGGCCATCACCGCGATGAACGGCACCCCGACGAGCTGCGCGAAGTACGCCTCGGAGACGGCCGTGGAGCCGCTGGACGCCTCGATCACCGGCTTGCCCGGGCGGATCCAGCCGTTGCAGAGCCCGTAGAGGAAGAGTGAGCGGGCGAGGCGGTGCTTGAGCGAGCCGGTCGGGTGGGTCGACTCGTCCTTGAGGTAGAGGTCGATCCCCCACTCGGCCGGCAGCGGGAAGTACAGCAGGTGGGTGTCGGCGGAGCGGTTGGCGTCGGCCTGGACCTTGCGCACCGCCTCCTTGAGCCAGGCCCGGTAGTCCGCGTCGGAGCGGTCGACGTCGCCGGTCGGCTCGATGCCGTGGCCGGTGCCCGGTATGGCGCCCAGCTCGGTGCTCATGGTCACTCTCCTCGTCTTGACCCCCCTCTCCTCACTACGAGTATATGAGAGTCACGATAAGTAACCATTTTCGGAGCACCAGCTTCCGCTTATCGCTGCCACTTCCCGGTCGTCCGACCCGCTCGCCGGAGACCGTCCTCAGCCCACCTGCACCGACTGCGGGTCCGCCAGGTACGGCCGCCACGCCAGCTCCGCCGCGCCCGCGAGCGCGCTGTCCGCCAGCTCGGCGCCGACGATCGGCACCCGCCCGCTGCGTCCCCACAGGCAGCGTTCGGCAACCACCGCGCGCAGCCGCTCTGGCGCCGCCTCCAACAGGTCGAGGTGGAGACCGCTGAGCACGACCCGGTCCGGGTTCAGGATGTTGGCGACGCCGGCCAGCCCGAGCCCGAGGCGGTCGATGACGTGCTCGACCGCCGCCCGTGCCCGCTCGTCGGCGGCCGCGGCCCGGCACAGGTCGCGCGCCTGGTCGAGCACCGGGCGACCCGGCTCCGGGGTGAGCCCGGCGGCGGCGAACAGCGCGTCGGGATCGGTCTCCGTGTTGAGGCAGCCCCGGTTGCCGCACACGCAGGGCCGGCCCTGCGGATCCACGGTGAGGTGGCCGACCTCCAGGGCGAGCCCGGCACTGCCGGTGTGCAGCCGCCCGTCGATGACCAGCGCGCCGCCGACGCCACTGTGCCCGGAGGTGACCAGGAGCAGGTGACGGGCGCCGCGCCCGGCGCCGTGCCGGTACTCGGCGAGCGCGGCGAGGTTGGCGTCGTTGGCGATGGCGGTGGGCAGCGGGTCGAGCGCGTGCGGGCCGTGGTCGGCACGGTCGACCTCGACGTCGTACAGGTCCGCCACCGGCGTGCCGCTCGGCCAGGCGAAGTGCAGGGCGGCGAGCGCGGTGCCGTCCGGCTCGGTGACCGGATTGGGCAGCGCGAGCGCGGCGCCGAGACAGCGCCGGCCGGTGGCGCGGGCGAGCTCGGCGCCCGCCTGGGCGACGGCGCGCAACATCCGGACCGGGTCGGTGGCGGCGGGCAGCGGCAGGTGGACGGGCGGGTCGAGCAGCCCGCCGAGCCCGGCCAGGGTGACGCTCAGCCCGTCGGCGTGGATCTGCCCCGCGATCACGACCGGCCCCTCCGGGTCGATCGCGAGCCGGTGCGAGGGCCGACCGCGTCCGCCGCCGGCCGGGCGGGAGTCGACGGTGATCAGGCCCAGCGCCTCCAGCTCGGCCGTGACGGCGCCGGCGGTGGCCCGGGTGACGTCCAGCGCCCGGGTGAGTGCGGAACGGGTGGGCGTCTGGCCGGTGTGGATGAGCGAGAGCGCGGGGCCGAGCAGCGTCCGACCGCGATCGGGGGCGGCACGGCGGTGGGCGTCGCGCCGCGCCTCGGAGTCGGCCCCGGGGCCCGGTTTCGGACTTGATGACGAGAGCTGCACGACCCTATTGTGACTTTGTGTCGCTTCGAAACAAAATCCATGCCTCTGCCCCCACCGATCAGAACACCCATCAGTCTCGCAGCACACCCCCCGCGGCGGACACCCCCTGGAGCCCCGCGCGCCTCGCACTGACCGCGTTCTTCGCCGTCGACGGCTTCCTCTTCGCCACCTGGGTGGTCCGGATCCCGGACGTCCGCAGCCAGGTCAGCGCCTCGCACAGCGCCCTCGGACTCGCCCTGCTCTGCCTGTCGATCGGCGCCGTCCTCACCATGCCGCTGGTCGGCCGACTCTGCCTGCGGTACGGCTCCCGGCCGGTCACCGTCGGCTCGCTCGCCCTGCTCAGCCTCGCCGTTCCGCTGCCCGCACACACCCACTCGGTGGCCGCGCTCGGCGGCGTCCTGCTGCTCTTCGGCGCCGGGTACGGGGGTGCGAACGTCGCCATGAACAGTGCCGCCGTCGACCTGGTCGCGCAACTCCGACGGCCCGTCATGCCCAGCTTCCACGCCGGATACAGCCTCGGCGGACTGGTCGGCGCGGGCGTCGGCGGACTCCTCGCCGGCACCCTGAGCGCCGCCTGGACGCTCACCCTCGGCGGGCTGCTCGGCCTCGCGATCACCGTGGCGGCGGGCGTCGTCCTGCTGCGCGGCCCGGGCGTGCCGCAGGTCGCCGGCGGAAGCAGCGCGAACGCGTCCGGCGGCGCCGCCCCGCGCGCCGGGCTGGTCGTGGTGATGCTCGGCCTCACCGCCCTGTGCACCGCGTACGGCGAGGGCGCGATCGCCGACTGGACGACGCTCCACCTCACCGACGACGTGCACGCGAGCGCCGGGACGGCCGCCGCGGGCTACGCGGCGTACGCGTTCGCGATGACCAGCGGGCGGGTCGGCGGCACCTGGCTGTCCATCAGGCTCGGCCAGACCCGGCTGATGCTCCTGGGTGGCCTCACCGCGGCGGCCGGCATGCTGGTCGCCGCGCTCGCGCCGTCGGTGCCGCTCGCCATCGGCGGATTCGTCCTGGTCGGCCTCGGCCTGGCCAACCTGTTCCCGCTCGCCATCGCCCGGGCGGGCGCGGCCGGCGGTCCGCAGGGCGTCGCGCTCGCGTCGACGCTCGGATACGGCGGAATGTTGATCGGGCCGGTGGTCATCGGCTTCCTCGCCGACGCGGCCGGCCTCCCGCTCGCCCTCACCACCGTCGCGGTCGCGGCGGCGACAGGGGCGTTCCTGCCGCTGGCGGTGCACCGGCGCTGACGACGGACAACGGACGGCTGGCAGATGGCAGCAAACGGATAACAGGCAACAGATTTCAACATCTGTCATCTGTTCGCTGTCATCTGTCTACCTGCCAGCCGCCCGCGGTGGCATCATGCCGCCCATGACAACCACCGGGCGGATCCAGACACTCCGGGCGAGCGAGCGCCCGGCCACGGCATGGCTCAACGGGGGCGGGGTGACCCGGGAGGTCGCCGGCTTTCCCGCCGGGGCCGGGCTGGACGCCTTCGACTGGCGGGTCAGCCTCGCGGACGTCGCCACCGCCGGCCCCTTCTCCCCGTTCCCCGGCATCGACCGGGTGATCACCCTGGTCGAGGGCCCCGGGATGGTGCTCACGGTGGACGGCACCGAGTGCCGGATCGACGCGCCCTACCGACCGTTCGCCTTCCCGGGCGACGCCACCACGGACTGCCGCCTGCTCGCCGGCCCGGTGGTCGACTTCAACGTGATGACCCGTCGCGGGAAGGCCACCGCCGAGGTCGGTCTCGTGACCGCGTCCGCGTCCGCCGACGTCCCGCCGGGCGGCTCCGTCGTCGTGGTCTGCCTCGCCGGTTCCGCCACCCTCGACACCACGACCGCTACCGCCGGCACCACCACCGCCCCCGGCACCACCGCCCCCGGCACCACCGGCCTCGCCCGCTACGACGCCGCCCTGCTCGACCACCCCGGCACGCTCCGGCTCCAGGTCGACGGCGTCACCGCCGTCATCACCTTCCGCCCGGTCGCCTGACGCGCGGGGCCCGGCTCAGGCCGACTCGCCCGGCAGCCGCAGGTCCCACCCCACCAGGGCGCGCAGCTGCTCCGCCGTCACACCGTCCGGGACGGGCTGCGGCGGGTCGTGACGCAGCGGCGGCTGCCAGCCCTCCTCGGGCGTCCAGCGGCGCACGACCTTGGCCGGCGCACCCGCGACGACGCTGTGGTCGGGCACCTCGCCGCGCACCACCGCGCCCGCCGCCACCACCACGTTCCGACCGATCCGGGCGCCCGGAAGGATCACCGCGCCGGTGCCGATCCAGCTGCCCGAGCCGATCTCGACCGGCTCGTTGCGCGGCCACTGCTTGCCGATCGGCAGGTCGGTGGCGCGGTACTCGTGCGCCTGGTCGGAGATGTAGACGCCGGGCCCGGTCCACACGTCGTCGCCGAGGACGATCGACTGGTGCCCGACGATGTGGCTGTCGCGGCCTATCACGCAGCCGCCGCCGATCCGCACGATCGGTTCGGGCCCGAGGTCGAGGCCGGGCAGGAAGCCCGCGCTGATGGTGACCCGTTCCCCGATGATCGAGAACGGCCCGATGGTGATCCACCGCTCGTTGAACACCGCCCCGAGCGGGAACGCGAGCGTCGTCCCGTCCCCCAACTCCCCGAACTGGTACGGGCCGGGGCTCTGGTTGCTGACCGCACCGGTCCGCTGCACCCAGCGCCAGCCCCGGTGGACAAGGCGTCCGGCGGCACGCCTGCCACCGGCCCGGACGGCGGAGAGGAGGGAACGGGTTTTCGACATGCGCTCACGTTACCGGCCCGTAGGGTTCGTCCGGCCGCCGGGCGGCCAACATCACACCGACCCCGCGCCCCACACCCGCCCCACGCGCACGGCCCGGCCTTCGCCCCGGCCATCGCCCCCACAACCGGCGCCTTCGCGCACCCGCCGATCGGCCCGGGTCCGAAAGCCGCCGGCCGTGGAAGACTCCGGGCCATGGAGATCTCCGAGCACATCGACGCGCTCCGCCGCGAAGGCGCTCTGCTGGCCGACGCCGCCGCCCGCGCCGACCTCACCGCCCCCGTCCCGACCTGCCCGGACTGGCAGGTCGCCGACCTCCTGCGACACATCGGCCTGGTCCACCGCTGGGCCGCCGCCCACCCCGCCCGGGGCCTGCGGGAGCCGCTCGACCTGGACGGCGGGGGCGAGCCGGTCGGCCCGGCGCCGTCCGGCGCGGCGCTGCTCGACTGGTACCGCGAGGGCCACGCCGCCCTCGTGGACACCCTGGTGGCCGCCCCCGCCGACGTGGACTGCTGGTCCTTCCTCCCCGCGCCCAGCCCGCTGGCGTTCTGGGCCCGCCGCCAGGCACACGAGACGGCCATCCACCGCTTCGACGCCGACGCGGCGGCCGGCACCGACGGCCCGCGGGCGGACACCGCGCTCGCCCTGGACGGCGTCGACGAGCTGCTGCGCGGCTTCCTCGTCCGCCCGCGCTCCAGGCTGCGCAGCGAGAAGCCCCGTACGGTCCTGGTCCGGGCCACCGACGGCCCCGGCACCTGGCGGGTGACGATCAGCCAGGAACCGCCGGCCGTGACCACGGACGAACCCGCCGAAGCCGATCTCACCATCACCGGCCCCGCCCATGAGCTGTACCTGCTGCTCTGGAACCGACTCCCGGCCGAGCACGCCGAAGCCACCACCTCCACCGGGGACGAGAGCCTGCTGCGCCTCTGGCGGGAGACGGCCGCCGTGCGCTGAGGGCCGCACGCGCGAAGCCCGTCGGCCCGCCGCGTCAGCGCACCCAGCGCGCGGGCCGCTTCTCCAGGAACGCCCGCATCCCCTCCTGCGCCTCCGCCGACCCGAACAGCCGCGCCGACAGCTCCACCAGCTCGTCCGCGTCGCGCTCGAAGGAGCGCACGACGTCCGCGTTCGCCAGCCGCTTCGACTCCGCGAGCCCCTGCGGCGAGCCCTGGCGCAGCGCGTCCAGCAGCTCCTTCAGCGCGGTGCCGGTGTCCTCGGCGGACGCGGTGGCGCGGGTGATCAGCCCGATCCGGGCGGCCTCGGCGGCGTCGAAGACCTCGCCGGTGAGGTAGTAGCGGGAGGCGGCGCGCGGGTCGAGCTTGGGGCGCAGCGGCAGCGAGATGACGGCGGGCGCGAGGCCCAGCCGGACCTCGGTGAACGCGAAGGTGGCGGCCGGTCCGGCGATGGCGAGGTCCGCCGCGCCGACCAGGCCGAGGCCGCCGGCCCGCACGTGCCCGTCGATCACGGCGATCACCGGCTTCGCGCAGTCCACGATCGCCCGCTGGAGCTCGACCAGGCCGCGCGGGCCCACCGTCGGGTCCGCGCCGGTGGCCTCGGACAGGTCCGCGCCCGCGCAGAACACCTTGCCGGTGTGCCCGAGCACCACCGCCCGAACCTCCGGGTCGGCCGCGGCGAGCGCCAGTCCGGCGTGCAGCTCGGCCATCAGGCGGGTGGAGAGCGCGTTGCGGTTGTGCGGCGAGTCGAGGGTGAGGGTGGTGACGGCGTCGGCGGTGGTGACGTGGACGAAGGGCGCTTCGCTGGTCATCGGCGGGGGCCTGCTTTCCGGCTGAGGGTGGGTCGGACCGCGGGCGCGGCGGGGGTACCCGGACCGCGCCCGGACGACTCTGGCACGCCCACCCGTCCCTCGGCCAGAGCCACCGGGGACGGGATGGGTGGAAAACCGGTGGTGGGCGCCACAGCGCCCACGGCACCATCACGCCATGAGCACCGCCTCCGCCTCGAACACCGCCTCCGCCTCGAACACCGCCTCCGCCTCGAACACCGCCTCCGCCCTGAACGCCCACGTCCTTGGAAGCACGCACCCTCGTAGGGACACCCACGCCTCCGGGGACACCGACACCGTCCTGCTGCTCGCGCCCCGGATCAACGAGACCGGCCTCCAGCTGCGCACCGCCGCCGGCCGCCGCGGCCTGCGCGCGTACACGGCCACCTCCTGGCAGGCACCGGAGGAGCTTCTCGGGTCGGCAGCGCACGTGCACGTGTACGGCGGGCCGCTGTTCGGCGACGCCGTCGGACGGGCGCTCGGGCTCGCGCTCCTGGAGCCGCCCGCCGCCTGGCTCGCGGACCTGCCGCGGGAGCTGACCGGGCGCCGGGTCTCCTGCACCACGCTCGCCGAGGCACGCCGGCTGCGCGGTCCCGCGTTCGTCAAGCCGCCGGCGGACAAGGTGTTCGCCGCCCGGATCTACCCCGACGGCGCCGCGCTGCCCGGGCCCGGGGTGCTGGACGGGGACACGCCGGTGCAGGTGAGCGAGATGGTGCGGTTCCGGCGCGAGTACCGGCTGTTCGTGCTCGACGGGACCGTCCGGGCGGCCTCGCGGTACGCGGTGGACGGGGAGTTGAGCGTCGCGCCGCTCGGCGCGGAGGCCGGCGAGGTCCTCGCGTTCGCCACCGACGTCCTGGCCGCCGGCGGGCCCGCCCTGCCCAGCGCCGTCGTGGTGGACGTCGGCCCGACGGACGGCGGCTGGGCCGTGGTCGAGGCCAACGCGGCCTGGGCCAGCGGCGGTTACGCCGCCGACCCGGACGGCGTGCTGGACGTCGTGCTGCGCGCCGCCGGACCGCTCGCCCAACTCCCGCCCGCCGACCGACCGTTCCTGCGCGACCTGCCCGAGATCGTCCGCTGACCGGGCGACCCGCCCGGCTCCCCGCGACGAACCCACGTGCGTCACCGGCTTCCGGCGAAAGGAGGGTGCGACACCGTCCCGCCATGCGCCACGATGGCCCGCATGACCACCAACCAGCACCTCACCCACATCACCGAGCCGCCTGGTGTCGCCCCCGGCACCGGCTACACCCAGGTCGTCACCGGCACTGGCCGACTGGTCCAGGTCTCCGGCCAGGTGGCCTTCGACGAGCACCGGAACCTGGTCGGCGAGGGCGACCCGAAGGCGCAGGCGCGCCAGGTGTTCGAGAACCTGCGCCGCTGTCTGGCCGCCGCCGGGGCCGGCTTCGACGACGTCGTGAAGTTCACCATCTTCGTCACCGACATCGCCTATCTGCCCGCCATCCGCGAGGCCCGCGACGAGCACGTGAACACCGCCAACCCGCCGGCCAGCTCCGCGGTGCAGGTCGCGGCGCTGTTCCGGCCCGAGGTGCTGATCGAGATCGAGGCGCTCGCGCTCGTGCGGGAGTAGCAGCTCGCACTCGTGCGGGAGTAGCAGGAGCAACGGGAGCAGGCGCCGCCGTGGTGCGGGCGTCGCTACGCCTCCTGGTTCCGCCGTCCGGCCCACCGGACGGCGGGACCCATGGCGAGGCCCGCCCCCGCCAGCACCGCCCCGAGGACGGCCCAGCCGAGGAGGCCGTGCCCGATCACGACGGTGGTGACCACCGCCGGTCCGATCATCAACGCGGCCGACATCCCGGCGTTGTAGACGCCCTGGTACGCGCCGTGCGCGCGCTCCCCCGCGAGGTCGTAACTGAGCGCCCAGCCGCCGGCCTGGCCGAGAACCTCGCCGAGCGACTGGAGCGCGACGCCCGCGAGGACCACCACGGCCGCGACGATCGCGGGCAGGCCGTGCGCCAGGGCGATCACGACGCAGGACGCCAGGAGCAGCAGCCCCGACCGGCCGCAGACCCGGGCCGCCTTCGCCAGGTCCTCGGTGCCCTTGGTGGCCCGCACCTGGAGGGTGATCACCAGCACCGTGTTGACGACCAGGGTGCCCGCGACGGTGATCCGGGGCGCGTCGGTGTCCTGGACGATCCACAGCGGCACGCCGACCTCCAGGGCGGCGAACTGCAGGGCCAGCAGCGAGTTCAGCAGCGTCACGACCAGGAACGGGCCGTCCCGCAGGGCCGGGTTGCGCCGCTTGCCGCGCGCCTCGCCGCTCGCGCCCTGCGCCTCCTCGGGGGCCCGGGTGCCGTTCACCGCTTTTCCGGGGAGGCGCTGGACCATCACGGCGACGACCGCGAACGAGACGGCGTTGACCAGGATCGCCGACAGGTAGACCGGCCGGGTGTCCGCCTGGAGCGCGATCGCGCCGAAGGCCGTGCCCGCGCAGATGCCGGCGTTGGTCACGACCCGCAGGTAGGCACGGCCCGCCACCCGGCCGTCGGCCGGCAGCACCTCGGCGTAGAGCGCGTTGCGGACGGCGGACGAACCGCGGTCCACCGCCGCCACCGCGCAGGCCAGCACGACGAACGCCGGGTAGCTGCGCACCAGCACGTACCCCGCGGCGCCGACCGCCTCCAGCGTCGCCAGCGTCACCAGTACGCGCCGCGCACCCCAGCGGTCGGCGGCGCGACCGGCGGGCACGCTCGCCACGACCCCGCACAGCCCGGCGGCCGTCATCCCGAAGCCGAGCTGGGCCGCGCTCAGGCCGAGCACCCGGGTGAAGAACAGCACCGACACCGCCAGCGCGAGGCCGTTGCCCACGGTGTTGACCAGGGTGATCGCGGCCAGCCGACGGACCGTCGGGTCCGGGTGCAGCCGCCTCCGAACAGCCGCGGCCAGGCCGCCGCCGCCGCCGGAAGCGGGCATGGCCGAGGAGGGTGCGGAAGTCTCCGCGGGAGTGGAGGTCATGCCCCGATCCCACCGCCCGACGAGCGACAGCGGTAATCCTTTAGGCTCTGCCTAAATCCTCGCTTCCCGCGTCCCACCGTCCGGAGGCCCCGCGGTGCACCGGTTCACGCTCGGCCTGGCCGACCTCGCCACCACCTGGTTCGCCGTCTCCCCCATCCAGGAGGCCTCGCTCAGCCTGCGGATGTGGACCCACCCGGGCGCCTACCCGCTCCAGACCCGCGCCTTCGAACGGCTCCGGCCCGCCTTCGAACGGCTGGACTCCGCGCTACTGCTCTCCCTCGTCGCCGAGACCCGGTGGATCCCCGACTTCCTGACGCCCCGCCCGACCGCGCCGACCGCCGACTTCCGCGCCGAACTGGCCACCGTCCGTGCCCTGCCGCCCGAGCAGCTGGGCCCGGAGCTCGAACGGACCTTCCTGCCCCACGGCCAACCGCTGCCCGCGCCGCTCGCCGCCGGGCTGACCGACCCGGCGCGGCTGCTCGGCCGGATCGCCGACGCCCTGGAGGAGTACTGGGAGATGTGCCTCGCACCCACCTGGTGGCCGCAGGCCCGGGCAGTGCTGGAGGCGGACCTCGTCTACCGGGCCCGGCTGCTCGCGCAGCACGGCGCGGCGGCGCTCTTCGCCGATCTGGACCACCGGCTGCGCTGGGAGAACGGCGTGCTGTCGATCAACCGGCGGTGGACGGAGTGGGACGCCGAGACCGCCGTGGACGGGCGCGGGCTCGTCCTGATGCCGACCTTCTTCGCGCGCGGCGCGATCACGATGATCAGCAACGACCTTCCACCGCAGATCAGTTATCCGGCCCGCGGGCAGGCGGGGATGGCCGACGCGAGGCCGCCGGTGCCGCCGCAGGCGCTGGAGGCGCTCCTCGGCGCACCGAAGGCCCGGCTGCTCGCACTGCTCGCCGAGCCCGCGTCGACCACCGACCTCGCGTACCGGCTAGGGGTGACCCCGGGCGCGGTCAGCCAGCACCTGTCCGTGCTCGCCGCGACCGGTCTCGTCACCCGGGCCCGGCACGGCCGTTCGGTGCTGTACCGGCGCAGCCCGCTCGGGGACGAGCTGACGGGGGCGGACCGGTGACGGCCCGCGGGTGGCAAGCGACAGGCGACAGAAAACGGCGAACAGATAACAGATGACAGATTTCGAAATCTGTCATCTGTCACGTCCAGGCCGACCCCGGCGCCCGGCAGTCCGCGAACGGCGCGGAGCCAGGCCAGTTCGCCGAGGAGGCCGGCACCCTGATGTCCGCACTCGACACCGGCCTCGACCAGCCGTCGCCACAAAGCCGAACAGCGGTAGGGCCGTTGCCCCTGACCAGGAGCAACGGCCCTACCGCGCGCCCGAGTTGCCGCGAACCGAGCTACCGCGAGGCCAGCGCCGACAGCTTGCGCGCCGCGCGGTGCTGGCGTAGCACCTGGGCGAACGTGGTGTGCCCCTGGGTCGTCCCGGCGAAGGCGCGCCAGGCGGCCGGCACCAGGCAGACCGCGGCGTGGAACAGGTACGGGCGGCGCTCGAAGGCGCCCAGCAGCTGCTTGCCCGCCCGCATCTCCACGCCCAGGCCCGCCTTGATGGCGAACGCGTAGTTGAGCGCCTCGCGCCGCACCTCGGCCGCGTTGCCCGCCTCGGCGACCTTCACCGCCCACTCGCCGGCCAGCCGGCCCGAGCGCAGCGCGTACGAGATGCCCTCGCGGGTCCACGGCTCCAGCAGGCCGGCCGCGTCCCCGGCGACCAGCACCCGGCCGCGCGAGAGCGGCGAGTCCTCGGCCCGGCAGCGCGTCAGGTGCCCCGACTCGACGCTCGGCGCGAAGCCGGACAGGCCCAACCGCCGGATGTAGTCGGCGAGGTACTGCTTCGTCCGCTCCCCGTCGCCGCGCGCCGAGATGACGCCCACGGTCAGGCTGCTCGACTCCGTCTTCGGGAAGACCCAGCCGTAACTGCCGGGCAGCGGGCCCCAGTCGAGGTGGATCCGGCCCGCCCAGTCGGCGGCGACCTGCGGCGGCACCGGGATCTCCGCCTCCAGGCCGAGGTCGATCTGGTCGAAGGTGACGCCCACGTGCCGGCCGATCCGGCTCGCGCTGCCGTCCGCGCCGACCACCGCGCGCGCCTCGAACCGGCGCCCGTCCGCCGCCGTCACCAGCGCCGTCCGGTGCTCCCCGCCGCGCTGTTCCACGCCGGTGACGGTCACTCCGGTGACCAGTACGGCGCCGGCCTGCTTGGCCGCCTGCACCAGGCGCAGGTCGAACTCGTCGCGGTTGACCAGGCCGAACAGCATCCGCTTGGAGCGCTGCGTCCGGGTGTACCGCCCCTGGTAGGCGAAGGTGACGGCGTGCACGCGGTCCTGGAGCGGCAGCCGGAAGTCCGGTGGCAGGCTGTCCCGGGACGGGCCGATGATCCCGCCGCCGCAGGTCTTGTAGCGGGGGTGCTCGGCCTTGTCGAGCAGCAGCACCCGGCGGCCCTGGACGGCGGCGGCGTGCGCGGCCGAGGCCCCGGCCGGTCCGGCGCCGACCACCACGACGTCCCAGACACCGTCGAGCCCGTCGGTCCCCCCGTGGGCAGCGGCCGCGCCGGACTGCGGAGCCGACGGGCCGTCGGAAGGCCGGACGAGTGCTTCGGGCGCTTGGGGCGCTTGGGGCCCTTCGGGCGCCTCGGACGCCTCGGACGCCGTCGGCAGTTCGGACGCCTGGGCGTCGAGCGGGCTGCGGGAATCGGAGCTTCCGGAGTCAGTCACGTCGAGCAATCCTATGCGTCCGCCACGGTCCCTGCCGAGCCGCACACAACACCCCACGACCACGCCGGACACCACACCGCACACCACCCCGGACACCGTCCCGGACGTCACACCGGCGCCGGCGCCGGTGACCACGCCCGCCCCGCCCGTGCCACTCCGCCTATGATCGGCGGTACCCCAACCGCCCGTACCCGCCCGGACCACCCCTCGGGCGGCCCCGCCCCTCGGAGCAGCCCCGATGTCACAGCCCCTGGCCGACGCTGTCCGGTCCCTGATGGACCGCGCCCGCACCGACCTCGCCGAGCTGGTCGCCTTCCCGTCGGTCGCCGACCCGCGCCAGTTCCCCGTCGAGGAGTGCGAGAAGGCCGCACGCTGGACCGCCGACGCGTTCGCCGCCGAGGGCCTGACCGACGTCCGGCTGCTCGACACCCCCGACGGCACCCAGTCCGTCTACGCCGAACTCCCCGGCCCCGAGGGCGCGCCGACCGTCCTGCTGTACTCGCACTACGACGTCCAGCCGCCGCTCGACGAGGACGCCTGGCTCAGCCCCGCCTTCGAACTGACCGAGCGTGACGGCCGCTGGTACGGGCGCGGCGCAGCCGACTGCAAGGGCAACATCCTGATGCACCTGACCGCCCTGCGCGCCCTGCGCCAGGTGTACGGGGACACCTACCCGGTCGGTCTGAAGATCATCGTCGAGGGCTCGGAGGAGCAGGGCACCGGCGGCCTCCAGCGGTACGCCGAGGCGCACCCCGAGCTGCTCGCCGCCGACGTCATCGTCATCGGCGACACCGGCAACTTCGCCCCCGGCCTGCCCACCGTCACCGCGTCGCTGCGCGGCATGACGGTCGTCGAGGTCTCCCTCACCACCCTCGCCGGGAACCTGCACTCCGGCGCCTTCGGCGGCGCCGCCCCGGACGCACTGCAGTCGCTCGTCAAGGTGCTCGCCTCGCTGCACGACGAGAACGGCGACGTCGCCGTGGCCGGGCTGACCGCCGACCAGACCTGGGACGGCGTGCAGTACGCGGAGGAGCAGTTCCGCGCCGACGCCAAGGTGCTGGACGGCGTCGCCCTGACCGGCACCGGCACCATCGCCGACCGGCTCTGGGCCCGCCCGTCCGTCACCGTCCTCGGCATCGACGCCCCGCCGGTGATCGGCGCCACCTCCTCCGTCCAGGCCGCCGCGAAGGCGCTCGTGAGCCTGCGCGTGCCGCCGGGCACCGACGCGGCCGCCGCCCAGGACCTGCTGGTCGCCCACCTGGAGGCGCACGTGCCGCTCGGCGCCCGCCTGACGGTCGAGCGCCAGGGCAACGGCGCTCCGTTCAGCGCCGACACCACCGGCCCGGCCTACGAGGCGATGGGCAAGGCCATGGCCGAGGCCTTCGGCACCCCGATGGTCGTCTCCGGCGAGGGCGGCTCGATCCCGCTCTGCGACACGCTGCGCACGCTGTACCCGCAGGCCGAGATCGTGCTGATCGGCGTGGAGGAGCCGACCACCCAGATCCACGCGGTCAACGAGAGCGTGGACCCGAAGGAGCTGGAGCTGATGGCCCTCAGCGAGGCCCTGTTCCTGCGCCACTACGCCGAACTGCGCTCCGCCTGACGGCCGATGTGCCCGCCCCCGCGGCGGGCGCCCGCCCGGACGCCGCACCTGACGCACTCCCGGACGCCACGCCCGTCACCCGGCCGGCGGCTGCCTTCAGCCGCCGGCCCTTGACGGCCACCACAGCCGCGACGGCCGCCGCATAGCCGGCCGCACCCACCGCGAGCCCGGCCCCGGCGCCGAAGCAGACCTCCGGGATCAGCCCCCGCCGCAGCGGACCGATCCGGTGCGCCGCCCCGGCCGCCGTCGCCAGGCCCAGCGCCGCGACGGCGGCCCTCCGGCCGATGGGCGAGAGCACGACGGCGGGCCGCACCGGCTCGACGGCCCGCGCCGCGCGCACCGCCCACCCGCCGATCGCGGCCAGCGCGAGCGCCGAACTCCCGTACTGCAGCGCGGAGTACAGTGGCACCCCGGCCACCTGCCGGTCCAGCAGCGGCAGCAACCGCACCCCCAGCCGCCCTTCGTGGGTGAAGGCGTCCCACCCCACGTGCGTGGCCGCCCCGACCGCCGCCGACACCACGAACCACCCCGCCGACGCAGCCGCGTCCGCACCACCACGCCGAACGGCCGGCGCCTCCACCGCGTCCGCACCACCACGCCGGACCGTCAACGCCTCCGCCGCGCCCGCCCACCGCTCGGGCAGCAGCGCCACCAACGGGCCTCGCAGCATCCCGTGCCAACCCGCCACCAGCACGCCCGCGATCGCCACGTCCAGCGTCGGCACCGCCCACCACCGGTGCGTCAGCCCGCCGTGCCCGTACACCCCCGGCAGCAGCGACTCGGCGAAGAACGGCACGTCGGGCGCCATCGACCCGGCGACCAGCGCCGACGCCACGAGCGGGCCGCGCTCCCCGGCGGCGCGCAGCAGTGGCAGGACGGCGGCGGGGTGGCTGAAGGTGAACGGCATGCGCCCATCCTGCCCGTTCCCACGCCGGCCCGCCGACCGCCCACGCCCGCCCGCCCGCGCCCGCCCGCCCGCACGGACGTGCCGCCGTACGATCCCAGCGCTCAGGCCCCCGCGGAACGGGCAGCTACGCCGCGTCCGCCGCCCGGGCCAGCCCGACGGCGACCCGCCGCCCCGCCTCCAGGTACCGCAGCTCCCCGCTGCGCCGCGCGTCCAGGGTGGCGGCCAGCCGCCGGTACCGGCTCGGCGGCAGCAGGTCGGCGGCCTCGTCCAGCGTGACGAAGCGCCAGCTCCGCAGCTCCTCTCGCTGGAGCAGCAGCCCCTGCCGGGCGGTGGCGTCCAGCAGCCCGCCGTCGTACATGAGCCGCAGGCCGCCGCGGCGCGGCCCGGTCCGCGGCTCCCAGTCGACGGCGAGCAGCCGCAGGGCGGCCGGGTCGAGCCGCAGGCCCAGTTCCTCGGCGGTCTCGCGCAGGGCGGCGTCGGTGGGGGCCTCGCCGCGTTCGACGACCCCGCCCGGGAAGTCCCAGTCGGGCTTGTAGACGGGATCGACGAGGAGCACGCGGTCCTGCTCGTCGAAGAACAGGACAGCGGAGGCGACGGTGTCCTCGGTCGGGTCGGGCGTCTGGACGATCGGGCAGCGGGCGGCGCCGTCGCGGACGAGTTCGGCGACCCGCTCGGCGGTCTCGCGCGGCGTGAGCCTGCCGGTGTCGAGCGCGCGGGCGTCGCGCAGCAGCCAGCGTCGGGCGGCGCGGTAGCGCGGCAGGTGCTCCAGGCACCACTGGCGGACCCGCTCGCTGGCGTCGGGATCACCCGGGCACTCGTCGCGCTGCGCAATGCGCTCACGCAGGATCGTTTCTTCGGGATCCAGGACGACGTGGTGCACCGCGATGCCGTGCGCGGCGAGATCGCCGAAGATCTCGTCCCGGTAGTCCTCTCTGAGCAGGGTCATCGGGACCACCAAGGGGCCCGGCAACTCGCCGAGCAGCGCGGCCGCCACCTCGGGGACGAGCCGGCGCCAGGCCGGCAGGTCCTGGAAGTCGGACACCGCCGCCAGCCGGTCGGCCGGAAGCATCCCCCTCAGCCCGGCCCCCACCAGCTCGGGGTCGAACAGCGTGCTCCCGGGAAGCAGTTCCACCAACTCGCGGCAGGCGCTGGTCTTGCCCGCCCCGAATGTGCCATTGACCCAGACGATCACAACGTCCCCTGCCCTCGACTGCTCTCGACTTCCCCCGATGCCGTTCGCACCGGGCGGCGCCCCCGTTGTCGAACCAGCGCCACCCGTGGTGGTACCCCCGCCGCGCGGCTCCCCATACCTGCCCGCGCCGCCCACTGCGCCGCCCCGGCCCGCCCCTTGACAGGGGCATGTGCCCAGGCCAGGCCCCCGGGCAGCGGACGGCGCCAACCGTTCGCCCAGGCCTTCGCGCGCGCTTCGCACCCCTACGGTCCGCCCCCGGCGCACCTCATCGAGCCGGCTCGCACGCTCGCACAACGGCGCTCACGCCACAGCACACGCCCCACGCGCACCACCCCCGCTCACGACCGTACGCCCCCGCATCCCCGGCCACTCACCGCCCCCCTCACCCCATCCCTTGCCGCGCTCGCCACCCGGCTTGCGCCGAGCCGCCCCACCCCGTACAGAGGAACGATGAAGCTGCGCCCCGCCGGCCGAGTCATCGTCATCGGGTCGGTCAACGTCGACCGGATCCTCCGCTGCCCCGCGCTCCCGTCCCCCGGCGAGACCGTGCTGGCCTCGGACGCCGCACGGGGTTTCGGCGGTAAGGGCGCGAACCAGGCCGTGGCGGCGGCCCGGCTGGGCGCGGCCACCCACCTGGTCGCGAAGGTCGGGGCGGACGCCGACGGACGGACGGCGCTCGCCGATCTCCGGAGCGCCGGCGTCGAGACCGGCGCCGTGCTCACCGACGCCACCGTGCCCACCGGTCAGGCGATCGTCATGGTGGACCCCTCCGGCGAAAACAGCATCGTCGTCGTCCCGGGCGCCAACGCCTGCCTCACGGCCGCCGAGGTCACCGCAGCACTCGCCATCGTCCGCCTCCTGCCCCGCGACGTGGTCCTCACCGGCGGCGAGGTTCCGGATGAGTGCGTGCGCGCGGCGGCCGCCGCGCTCCCGGCCGATGGCACCCGCTGGGTGCACAACGCCGCCCCCGCCGGAGCCCTTCCCGGGACGAGCTCAATCGGCCGTCGGCCCTTGGTCGTTGTGAACGCCGTCGAGGCCCGCCGGCTCACCGGCACCGACACCGTCGCCGAGGCGGCCGACGCGCTCGGCGGCCTCGCCGACGCCGCCGTGATCACCCTCGGCGGCGAGGGCGCCCTCGTCGTCACCGACGGCCGGGTGACGCCCCTGCCCGCCCCCGCCGTCAGCGTGGTGGACACCACCGGCGCCGGTGACGTCTTCTGCGGCGCCCTGGCCGCCGAACTCGCCCGCGGCACGGCCCTGCCCGAGGCGGCCGCCGTCGCGGTGGCGGCCGGGGCCTTCGCCGTCACCGCCCTGGGCGCCCGCGGCGCCCTCCCTCGCCCGACCGACCTCTCACCGTGAAAGGTCCGGACAAGAAGCGTCCGCGCATCAGTCCCCGATCAGCACAAGGGCGCCCGGGCCCGCACAGGCCCGACCCGCACAGGCCCGAGCACCCCTCACCCGGCTACGGGCGCCCCATGTAGTGCGGGTAGTAGCCACTGCTGATGTTCGAGATCCGGACGAGGGTCCCCGGCCGAGCCGCCTCGACGTACTGGTTGTTGCCCAGGTAGATCGCCACGTGCTGGATGCCCCGCTTGGTGCCGTCGGGCGACCAGAAGAGCAGGTCGCCGCGGCGCAGCTGGCTCGCGGTGATCGGCGTGGTCGCCGCGTACTGGTCGTTGGCCACCCGCGGCAGCTCGATGCCGCCGCGCCGGAACGCCTGCTGCACCAGGCCGGAGCAGTCGTACCCGTCCGGTCCGTTGCCCGCCGTCTCGAAGGGCTTGCCGAGCTGCGCGAGCGCGAAGTTGATCGCCGCCTCGATGTTCCGGTCCGCCGAGGGCGGCGCCGCGCTGGGCGAGGAGGACGCGGAGGAGCCCCCGCCCCCCGTGCGGTCGAGGTAGATGTCGTAGTGCGTGGTCCAGCGCCACTCGCCCTTGCTGTTCTTGAACCAGTACCGCGACCCGTCCCAGCCCTGCTTGATCCCCCCGTTGGAGTTCGCACCGGACGACGTCGACGTCTTCGGGGTCGACCCGCCCCCGGTGCGCGCCTTGTAGATGTCGTAGTGCGTGGTCCAGCGCCACTCGCCCTTGCTGTTCTTGAACCAGTACCGCGACCCGTCCCAGCCGGCGTGGGCCGGCGCCGGCTCGGCGGCGGCGGGGGTCACGCTGGTGCCGAGGCCGATCACACCCGCGCCGGCGGCGATCACGGCCACCATGCCGATCCCCCGGCGCACCCGCCCGGCCCGGGAGGGACGGGCGGCGGCCCTGCGGTCGGCGGTGGGGGTGGTGGCGTGCTGCCCGGTCGACTCGTCGGCGGCATCCGGCGCGCCGGTGTTGACGGTGGTCATCCTGCTGACTTCCTTCACTGCTGCGGAAACGCGGAAAGGTCTGAAGGCACCGAACCGACCCAAAACGGTCGAATCAGCCGATTCTGTACTGTCGCGTGTCACGTTAGGCGCGCATCCGCGCACGGCGCGCAGTGGAGTGCGCCAAATGAAGGGTCACGAAGGGTGAGCACCAAACGGGGCGTCAGAGTGAGCTACCGTCATCGCGATGTGTCCGACGCCCCGTCATCACCGCTCACCGAGCTCCGCAAGCAGCTGCTTCTTGAGTACCTTTCCCATGGCGTTCCTTGGGAGTTCGGACACCAGAACGACCCGCCGCGGGCGCTTGTGCGCCGAGAGCCGCTCGGCCACGAACGCCGCCAGCTGATCCCTCGTCACCGGACCTTCCGGAATGACGTACGCGACGACGGCCTGCCCGAGGTCCTCGTCCGGCGCGCCGACCACGGCGGCGTCGACGACGGCCGGGTGGTCGCGCAGCGCGGCCTCCACCTCGCCGGCGCCGATCCGGTAGCCGCCGCTCTTGATCAGGTCCACCGAGGCGCGGCCGACGATCCGGTGGAAACCGTCCGCACCGATCACCGCGACGTCCCCGGTGCGGAACCAGCCGTCCGCGGTCCACGCCTCGGCGTCGGCGTCCGGCCGGTTGAGGTAGCCGGAGAAGAGGGTCGGGCCGGCGACCTGCAGTTCGCCGACGCTCTCCCCGTCGGACGGCACGGGCGCGCCGTCCTCCCCGACCAGCCGCGTGCGCACCCCGTCCAGCGGCAGGCCGACGCTGCCGGGCCGGCGCTCGCCGTCCGCCCGGGTGCTGACGGTGATCAGCGACTCCGTCATCCCGTAGCGCTCGATCGGGGCGTGGCCGGTCAGCGCCGAGAGCTTCTCGAACACCGGGACGGGCAACGGCGCGCTGCCGGAGACCAGCAGCCGGGCCGTGGCGAGGGCGGCCGCCGCCTCCGGGTCGGCCGCCAGCCGGGACCAGACGGTCGGCACGCCGAAGTACAGGCTGCCACCCGCGGCCGCGTACCCGGCGGGGGTGGGCCGACCGGTGTGCACGAGGCGGCTGCCGGTGCGCAGGGCACCGAGCACGCCGAGCAGCAGGCCGTGGACGTGGAACAGCGGCAGACCGTGGACGAGCGTGTCGTCGGCGGTCCACTGCCAGGCGGCGGCGAGCGCGTCCAGGTCCGCAGCGACGGCCTCGCGGCGGATCACCGCGCCCTTCGGCGCGCCGGTGGTGCCCGAGGTGTAGAGGACGAACCCGGTGGCGTCCCCGGCCGGCTCGGCGTACGTCGTCCCGGATCGCTCCGCCGGATCGACCGGCAGCCCCACCACACCGCCCACCGCACCGTCGCCGACGGCGTGCGCGAGCATCGTGGCCCCCGAGTCGCGCAGGATGTGCTCGCGTTCCTTCGGCCCGGAGTCGGGCGGCAGCGGCACCACGGGCACGCCCGCCAGTAGACCGCCGACCACGGCGGTGACGGTCTCGACGCTCGGCCGGGCCAGCACCGCGAGCGCGGGTGCACCGGCCACCCGGTCCGCCACGGCGGTCGCCGCGCCCAGCAGTTCCTCCCGCGAGAGCACCCGCCCGTCGATCCGCAGCGCGTCGGCGGCGTCCCCGAAGCCGCCCTGAAGTGCCGTCAGCAGTGCCATGCGTCCGTCCTCGCCTCTCTACGGGTGTCACGCCCACAGGTGTCGCGCCGACTCTACGGGCCCGCCGCGAACGCCCGGGCACTCCGGGGAACGCCGGAGGGCGTGGCACCGAGCACCCGGCGCCACGCCCTCCGTCCCCGCGGGGCGGATCAGCCCTTGCGGGCCTTCACCTCGGCGGTGAGCTGCGGCAGGACGGCGAAGAGGTCGCCGACCACGCCGTAGTCGACCAGCTCGA